>NZ_NFIA01000003.1:0-292511 GCF_002159375.1 Alistipes sp. An54 | reverse complement strand
AAAGTAAGAGAGTATGCTATCATTAAATGGAATATTCCAATAATGAGAAAACAGCAAACAAGTTTTCAACTCTCAAATCTTGCTATCCGTTTCTATTCTGCTTTCCATATTTTTTAATCTTGAATCTATATTTATAAAGGAGACTTTCATTTCACACTCAAAAAATGTGGAAAGACAGCGCAAAGAAAAGGCAGACGAATCTGCCTTAACAAAAATTATCCCTATCTGAACGGTGGATGTCTTTCGTAGAAAAGTTATGCAAATATATAAAATATTTTACAATAAATCAAATTGTTGAATAAATAATTGTGAAAATAATTCAGGGGAAATTCGTAATTTTGAAAGAATCATAAACCTCGTTCACTTATGAGTCTCGTATCATTTCCGCTTGATTTCATCAAGCAAGCCTTTCCTTATCTTGAAAAATACTATGAATTTTCGTGCTGGAGCATCAACGAGAATCTTGAAAGGGCTTGTTACGATAATGATTTAGTAGTCGATGTACTGCCGAAATATTGGGAATCCCGTACTTTCGATGTTTTTCCAGAGGATCTGAAAATCATTTTCGATATGCCGCATTACGAAAAATTGTTGGAGTTACAGAATAAATATCCCACGCTTTTGGACGAGAACCACCTGCCTTTCTATGTTCTCTTGCTTGCCCCTTACGTGAATCCCGTTTTACACCCCTATACGGAAGAAGAAATTGCGGCATTGGAAGACGCAGAACGGCGTAAAGATATTGCCAACGCCTATCGTTTCCTGAAAACCATTCAGGCCGATGGATTCAATCCCAACCAGAGATTTTTACTTACGGCCAACGGGCAGGGAAGTGTTTCCATATCCAATTCCCAGAATTGGTTGGTGGAGATGATCGAGAAGGCATATTTGAAAAATCCGTTTCCGTTGGATAAATTATTGCCTGTTGACGTCCAACTGCCCAAGAGACGACCGACCTTCATGAATTTTCTTGGGTACAATACGCTTCTCTTTCTCCATGGAGTCCTCCATGTTGAGTCCTTCGTCCCTCAGGAGCTGTGCCAGTTCATTTGCGATTATCTGACAGCTTGTTCTGACAATGTGTCAAAGCAGGACCTGTCCTATAAAAACACATATGATATGCTTCAAAATTGTAAAAAGACCTATAAAGGTAATCCTATCCCCATTTCATGGGTAAAAGAGTAAAATGTATTTTAGATGTGATTGACGGTTGAAAACACATAATTAACTGAAAAACAGGTTGGTATAAAATTAGCAGGTGTTAATGGTGAAACCGCGAACACAGGTTCCTTGACATACACCCCGCTTCTCGGTTGGGAGGGAGTATCCGAACCGAAAGGCCGAAGGTCGAATCGAACGATGGAACGAGGATGGGAGTTCGCCCAAGCCATCCTCCGCCCGTCCTACGAGCTGGCAAGAGCTCACCAGTCAGACCCGACGCCGAGAAACGAAAACCGTAAAAAAATATTCACTATTAACACCTCGCGGGTGGTATGAGGTCAACCCGCACTAATATTATGAAGAAAATGATTATTTCTACGGATAATGAAAACCGTCAGTTCGCATTTGTAAAGGGTAACCGCCCGACCAACGCCAAGACCGTGAAGGCCAAGGAGAAATCGATGCAGGAGCATGGCCAGTTGTCGCCCATCACCGTCGTGAAGGGTGAAGAGGTCTGCCAGATGAACGGCTGTCTGGTCGACCTGCAAGGGCACGATATTCCTAACGAACAGGCAGAACGGTACTATGCCGTGGTGGATGGACAGCACCGAGTGGTCGCATGGATGAACTTGGGTAAGAACTTGGATGAACTTGTGATTTGTGAGGCGCTGAATGCCGAGATGGAGATTGCGGCCCTGATCGCCGAGATGAATATCTGCACGACCTCGTGGAAGGGGACCGATTATATGGCAGCTCCAGCAATGGCTCTCGGAGAAAAGAATGAGGTCTTTGACTTTGCCGTGGAGCTACAAACAAAGGGCTTCCCGCTGGCGACCATCTCTCTCTGGTGTACGGGTGCCAACTCCCTCAAACCGAAAGACCTTGTAGCCAGTGTCAAGAGCAAAGTACTGCCGCGGGCATTTGGAGATGCAGGATGGTTCTACAGAAGCGTCAAGTGGTATAAGGCAGCTTTGGAACGAATTCCGAATTCGTTCCTGGCGAAAAAATATCTGATTACCTTCCTGATTAAGAAGTTCAACCATGCGGAGAACCCTACACAGTTCAGCAGCCTGGTGGAGATAAGGCTGAGAAGTTTGACGGATGAGCAGGTGAAAGAGATCGTGAACCCCAAGACGGGAGAGGATGTTTCGCGGGAACAGGCGACCTATGACACACTGGAGAAGTACCTCGGGTAATGAAGGCGCCACATACCTTTAGAAGAAAGGAGGTCGGTTCCCAACAGGGTCGCCGACCTCCCGATTCTTACAGCAGATGCCGCATGGCTTCGTCGATTTGCGAGTTCTCGAATGAATCGAGGTAGATTTGAGTGGTCTTCAGGCTGTGATGTCCCAAGGCCTCGGATATGATACCGATATTCACGCCCGACTTCTTCAGTACGGTGGCAAAGCTGTGCCTTGCGACATAGGTCGTAACGGTAGACTTGATCTTCAAACGCTTGCCGATACCCCGCAAGGCAAAATTCACCCTGCCGCACATTTTATGCACCCGATTCTTCTTTTGCATGGGCGTAATGTGTACCCGCTCATCCAATATCGGGAACAGATAACCCGCCAGCCTGCAATGTCCGTCGTATTTGGCAAGAATCTCCCTTGCTTGTGCCGACAACGGGACATTGACAGCTCCATGCGTTTTCTGACGGCAATAGATCAACCGCCCTTCCACGATATTGGCAGGCGTCAGGTTGGCCATATCCACAAACGAGATACCACCGCACAAATAGGAGAAGACAAATACATCGTGGGCAAACTGCTCGATTGCCTTACCCTGTGAACAATCAGCGGCCATGATCTTCATCACGTCCGTCTTGCTCAAGGCGCGTTTCGGTGTTCGGGTATTGAATTTACTGATCTTGTACTCGTTGAACGGATTCTTCTCCCTGCCGACAATCCTGGCTCTGACTGCACGATTGAATATCGCCCGCAAGGTCCGCATCTGGAAACTCAAGGTTGTCTCCTTGTTCCCTTTTGACCGCATCCAACTCTCGAAAGCGTTCAGAAAGGCTTCATCAATCTGTCCAAACGGATAAGCCAGCGGTTTGTCCGCGTGGAAGGATCGCAAGACCTGATAGGAGTTCTGATAGGCATAGGCATTGCCTACCGCCCCCTCCCGTTTGAGTTGCTCAATGGTTCTCAAATAGAAATGTTCGACCGTTTCCGACTGGATTTGCGCTCGGGACTGCTCCTTGACAAGCGTTTGAGCGGTATAATCCTCATTGTTGGCGCTCTTCTCCAACAGCTTGGTTTGATACTCGGTCTTGACCTTCAGGATAATCTGCTGGATATACTTGCGGTCGGGACACTTGGGCTTGGGTTCGTTGCGGTCGAAATCCCAATTTGACGGATGGACCGACACGCCGAGACTTTTCATCGTCCGTTTGCGGTCCTTCGTAATACGCAACATGAGCGGATGCTCCCCGTTGGCGAGGGTCTTGCTTTTGAAGCAAATGACTGAAATTGTGGCGTCCATAGCCTTTTGGCGGTTTACACCACGGTTTACACGCCCCGCGCAGAATGCCGCAGAAACGGGGTCTGAAACCCCTGCCCGAACGGCCTGCCAGAAACGAAAAAGGCTCGGCAATCATGTGATTGTCAAGCCTTTTCTTCAGTCGGGGTGACTGGATTCGAACCAGCGACCACACGCCCCCCAGGGTTGAAATTCAATTTTGCAGGTAAATGTAATGATTTATCTTTCAATGGATTCATCAAACATCCCGTCACCTGCAATTTGGCGTTATATGGATCTATTTCGATTTCGCATGTTCCATTTGTGTTCCAGGGAATTTGCAAATTATATCAATTGATTTTATATCAAATTAAATTTTATTCTTTCAATTTAGAAATAAATTTAAAACATATAACATTCTAATAACAAGATAATTATACACATTTTCCCCTAATATTTTGACAGCAAATTTTAAAATTGGAATCATCTGTCGAATCTCTTTTTATATTTGCATCAGTCTACGACTAATCAGCAATATTGAATCGTATCACCTTTCTCTGGATAGGGATCACGGTTGTGCTTCAGTAGAAGATGTCGATATTCTACTTTGACAGTAGCTTTATTCGCTTGTCGTATTACTATTCGATAACCCCTTTGCGAATAAAACTAAAAATGTCATGAAGCCATGGCCTATTCCATCCGCTTTCCTCGCCGACGCGATATTTCTGACCGAAATGGCCGTTATGCCATCCGGTTATGTGTCACTAAAGACAAACGGCGCAAATACATTGCACTCAATCTCTATGTCCTACCCCAATATTGGGATGAAGCCGGCGAACAATTCATCATCCTGCGTAATCTGAAAGGGGCCGAACAGAAGGCCGAAAACAAACAGCGTGAAGCCGACAACGCCCTCTTGGTCAAATTCAAGGTCCGCGCCCGTGAGATTATCGAACGTTTCGAACTGGAAGGCATCGACTGGACGCTGAATCAGTTTGAGGACGCCTTCCTCAATACCGCCAGGCAGGGACGATTCAACGACTATTTCACGGCCCGTATCAAAGAGCTGCATGCGACCGGACACATCGGCAATGCTAAAACCTACGAGCAGGCACAGGATATGTTGAAACTGTATGATCGGAAACTGGATCAACGTCTTTTCTCGGATATTGATCTACGTTATGTCCGGGGATTCGATGTATTCCTCCAGAAAAGAGGCTGCCGGGGCAATACACGCAAATTCTACTTCAAGGCCTTGCGGGCCATTTTGAATCGAGCCAATGCCGAAGGAGTCGGTTCCGTGGCGACCTATCCATTCGGTCGGGGCGGATTCGAAATCTCCAAACTCGAAGAGACCACCGACAAGCGGTATCTGCCCGCCTCTGAACTCTTGAAGCTGAAAAACGCCTCTGCCAGTGATCCACGATGCGAATATGCCCGCAAACTGTTTCTCTTTTCCTACTATTGCTATGGAATCTCGTTCGTC
The DNA here is from genome assembly GCF_002159375.1 of Alistipes sp. An54. Lineage (NCBI taxonomy): Bacteria > Pseudomonadati > Bacteroidota > Bacteroidia > Bacteroidales > Rikenellaceae > Alistipes > Alistipes sp. An54. Next base: position 287,401 of record NZ_NFIA01000003.1, on the reverse strand, counting down.
GACATGGCTCTGCTCTCCGCATCCCACATCAAGCATATGGAGGACGGAGACTACATTGTCTATAAACGGCAAAAGATCAAGCGACAAAAGAATGTGAAGCCAATCTCAATCAAAATAACGCCTGCCATCCGTCAACTGATCGAAAGCCTGCAGGCAGGTTCTCCGACCGTAGATGATTATCTGCTACCGATTATTACCCGATCGGGATATACGGATGAGAAGCTCTATACGCACATTCGGGGGCGTTACAGCAAGTATCAGAAATACCTGCGGATGCTCGCCGAGGAGTTGCAAATCGCATTTCACCTGACGAGCTATGTCTCCCGCCATACGGCAGCCATGACCTTGCAGCGCAACCATGTTCCGCGTGAAGTCATTTCGCAAATGCTCGGGCACACCGACCTGGAAACCACCAATGTCTATCTTGACAGCTTTGACAACCGGGTAATCGACGAAGCCGCAAAAGTGCTCTAAAATCAGCTATTACATAACCCTGCATCCTATATGCACGAAAAAACACATCCTATGAAAGTACCTTTCAGCTACCAAACTCTCTTGAGGTCATACCCCAACAGAGAATCCGCAATTGCGTTCTACAAAAAACAGCATACCACCTTTTGCCCCAATTGCAACGAAGTTCTTCACAATCCTTTAAGGAAAACAGACCCATTACTATTGCGATGTCCCGATTGTGGGAGAACCGCTTCAATCTTTACTGGAACTATTTTTCAGGGGACACGCGCGGACATTCGTTACTGGCTCTACATCGGCAGCCTGTTCTATTACTGCAAACAACATCTCCAGCAAATCCCGGATCGCCGATTGCTCTCCATCCAATCCATCAAAAGAGCCATCGGAGCCACATCGGATCAAACCATAAGCCGAATATACAAGACCCTCAAGAAACTCTTTGAGAGCACAGAGATAGACGACATTAATTTCTGTAAACTCATTTTCAAACCATTCCTTGAAAAGCTCTGTCCCCAAGGCTTGCTATTGACCCATACAGGCGAAATCCGGTAGTCTGATTCATCATTTTCAGGAAATACCCCTTCGAAATTGCGGTTTCGAGGGGGTATTTTCATTCCCGGCCACAAGAAACCTCGCTCATTATAAATATGGATAGAAACTATTATAAACAAATAAAAAGATGAAAACAATTACAGATGATACCCCAATTGCCATGTTAACAGTGGGGCAACTTAAACAGATTCTATCCATTGACCGCACACTAGGCAACCCTGCATCGGTTCGCACTCCGGAGAACGAGGTTTTGACCGTAGAAGGTGTTACGCGGCTAACCGGCTACAGCGCAGCCACAGTGTATAAACTCACCTGCGAACGCAAGATTCCGTTTCACAAACCGGAGCACGGCGGTCGTCGCCTCTTTTTCAACCGGGAAGAGATTCTCGAATGGATGCAACACCGTTCATCCTCAACCATCGAACAATATTGCAACGAACATGTCAAATTATAAAATACGTAAAATTATGAATAACTATGACCCTTGGCACATGTTAGAGAATGTGTCGGAAGAAGAATTACAAAAATTCTGCAACAAACAAGCCTCAAAATCTGGACAACATCATCAAAGGCCGTTGAGAGAAGGCTTTGTCTTTCTCATATCCTACTTCGAAGCTATTGAGCACATACCTCGACGTCTTCAGTTTCGAGCCTTGAAGGTCCTGTTAGATTACGCCTTTTACGGAGAACTGCCACCCGAGAATACGCCGTCGCGCATCATGCAATCCTTTGTCGGATGGAAACGACTGCTTGACGCCGACGCAAAAAAATACGACAGGCGGAAGAAAGACCGCTTTGCCAGCAAACCTCTCGCTGGTAATGAACAAGAACCCAAGCCACAAAACAACAAAAGCAAGGTACGCAACAAGCAGAAAGCAGGCAAGAAGTGAGCATAAACTAAAAAATAATAAATTATGAATCAAGGAGATAATAATGCAGTTCGCTTACAATATCAACATAAAAAATCTATTAAACTAAAAAAACGAAAATGACAAACACCGTTGTTAGGATTCCCGAAGGAATTCCATCTCCCAAAGTATCTCTTTTCGAGAATATGGTTAACGTGATCCCGGTAAAAACAGTCCCTCTATGGGAGTTTTTACTGAGTTCGGAGTACAAAGACGAGGTTACCAGGTACCGCCAAACACAAGATCCTGAAATTCGCAAAAAAATAAAGAGGTTCAGCCTCCCCTGCGTAACGGTTTCAGGGATTTTCGACACCCGAGGCAAACATAAACTTACCGAACGACACAGTCATTATATTTGTATCGATATTGACGGCAAGGACAATCCTCAAGTCAACGGGAGATGGGAACTCGTCAAACAGGAATTGGCTGATGCGTTCTGCTGTCTGAGTTACGCGGGACTCTCCATTGGAGGTAACGGACTATGCCTTGTCTTCCGAATTGCATACTCAGAAAAACACAAAAGCCAATATTGTGCACTCGTCAATGAACTTCAAATGCAATTCGGATTGGTCGCCGATACCTCATGCTGCGACATTGCCCGATTACGAGTCGCAAGCTACGATCCCAACCCGATTTTTAATCCCAACGCAAGACCCTACTTTCTTCTGGGATTAAATGGTTGCCAGGAGCCTCGCCGGGACAAAAGATCAGCACATGTCGACATCAAGACACGAGCAAGAGTTCGTGCCTGCATCTCACAAATAAACACCTTGAGAATCGACATCACTTCGGACTATGATGCATGGCGTGCAATCGGACAAGCTTTGGCCAGCGAGTTTGGAGCAAAGGAAGGACGACGACTTTTTCATCTGGTAAGCATGGAGTATCCGGACTATTATGGTTCAGAATGTGACGAAATGTTTAATTGGTGCATGTCTCATCATGACTCTGTGGGAATCAGTACGTTTTTCTACTATTGTCTGAAACACGGTATCACCTTCAAATAATCTTCAAACAAATTCATTCCAATGGATCGGCTATTGCCGATCCATTTTTCGTAAAGGCAACAGCCATGTGCGCAAAATTTCAGCACACTCCAACAATAACTTTGCTCCTGAAATCGACAAAACAAGGATGGAATAGACAGAATTTATGAAAGAGTATCCGTATGAAGCAGGCTACAAGGCAGCATGGAAAGAGCCCCGAGAATGTGACTTATAGTCCATTTCCCAGGTAGCCTCGATAAGTTTTGTCTGACACCTCACGGGGAACGCTTCGGAGAGGGTTTTGTTTGACATACTTATCACAGCTGTCGTATCAATGGGAAACGACTTTTAGTATAACATTTATCGATTATTTAACTTTGATGTCTACAATACCCCATCCAAAGAGTGTTGTTTAAAAAACATTTTCTATCTTTGTATGTCGCGCAAGCGACGTACATATTTGATGAAAGTGTTTAGCTTTTATCCTTATGCAGAAATCTGGTAAATTTCACTGAATGTAAGGATTGCTACAACACTCATCATCTGTATTGGTATGTGAGATGTCATCCCATACTATACAGGTGTGGGGTATTGTATCTGTTTATTTACATTCGGGCTTTACCAGAGCCTCTGCATAGATAAACTAACGACTCCACACTTTCTTTTTGTACAAATCCCGCCATACCGGAGTCGAATGGCAACAACCTTTGTTGCTATGAACAAGCGAATCATTTGCGGACTCTTGATTTTTTCATTTACCCTATCCGGTTTGTCCGCAATGCCACAAAGCCAGGAGCCGGATAAAAAAGTTGAGCGCAAAGAACGACGGGAAGAACGGCGCCAGGAACGGGAAGACCGCAGAGAAAAGCGTAAAGCGGAGCGTCAGCAGAAAAAAGACAGCCAGGAACCAGTCGAGACCGAGGAGATCCGCGATACAAATCCGATATTGGAAATGCCCCAGGAGGAAGGAGCCAGCCGCTCCCGTGAATCCGTTGATAACACAGTTCCGGAGAGAGCCACACAAACCGTCGAAACCCGCGAAAACCGGGGATCCCACTCTTCCGCAACTACCTCCCAGCCATCATCCCCGAATTCCGTATCATCGGAAACATCCAAGACATCAGATCAGAGTTCAACCTTATCAACATCGTCGGATGCAAACACGGAAAATTCCGACAGCGGATGGGGGATCGTAATTCTCCTGCTTTTCATCGGATCGATCGTATACTCGATTATCAGTTGGATAAGATCCCGTCGCTGTCCGCATTGCGGCAAACTTCGGGCCATGCAGGAGATCGATGAAAAGTTTCTCGGACTTGCAAAAACCGAACGGGTAAAACGAGACAACCAAATCTATTATGTCCATCACAACCGAGTGCAAATAACACGCCGTTGCAAATACTGCGGATATATGGACTATCAGAACAAGGTTGTAAAAGGAGACGAAGCATAAACACGAACCAAACCAGCCATATTATGAAAAAGATTCTTTGTTTTTTATTCGCCGTCTCGGTTTTATCGGGATGCGGCGATGACTACGACGATTCGGCTTTGACCGGACGTGTGGATGACCTCGAAAATCGAGTCTCCAAACTCGAAGAGTTGTGCAAGCAGATGAATACCAACATCTCATCCTTGCAGGCCCTCATCAATGCCCTCCAAGACAATGATTACATTACCGGAGTTACCCCCATCACCAAAGACGGGGAGACAATCGGCTACACCATCTCTTTTGCCAAAAGTGCACCCATCACCATCTATCATGGAGAGGACGGCAAGGATGGGCAGGATGGCAAACCCGGCGAAGATGGCAATGACGGATTAACGCCGATAATCGGAGTAAAGCAGGATACCGACGGCGTTTATTACTGGACGCTGAACGGCGACTGGCTGACGGATGATTCAGGCAACAAGATTCAGGCAGAAGGTCGCGACGGTGCAGATGGCAAGCCAGGCGAGGACGGCAACGATGGACAGGACGGCAAGCCAGGCGAAGACGGCCAGGACGGCCAAGACGGGAAACCCGGTGAAGATGGAAAAGATGGGATTACTCCTCAGTTAAAAATAGAGGATGGGTATTGGTATGTTTCCTACAACGACGGAGCCTCCTGGACACAACTTGGAAAAGCGACCGGCGACAAAGGAGAACCGGGTGAACCGGGGCAGGCCGGAGGTATTTTCAAGGATGTTGAAGAAACCGACGACAGCGTTATATTCACCTTGAATGACGACAGCACGATTACGATTCCGAAAGCACCGGCATCCGAAACATTGGATATCGTATTCGGCAATACGGATTCGATCAATGTTTTGCCGAACAAAACCTATGAAATCGAGTATACAATTACCGGAGCAGACGAAAACACGCTGATTGAAGTCGTAGCGCAAGACCTTTATAAAGCCTCGGTTTCACCGACGGATTACCGATCCGGAAAAATCATCGTCACAACCCCGTCGGCTGATCTCGGGGCAAGCCGGGTGCTGGTCTTTGTATCCAAAGGGACGAATACCATCATGCGCATCCTCAATTTTGTTGAAAGCGTCATCCTCGTTTCGACCAACACCGTGGAAATCGCCGCAGAAGGAGAAACGGTGCAAGTCGAGGTAGAAACCAACGTAACTTACTCGGTAGAGATTCCGGAAGCCGACCAGACATGGCTTTCAATAGCCGAAACACGCGCGGCAACCCATAAGGAGACACTTACCTTTACGGCACAGGCCAACCCGAACACCACCTATCGTTACTCGACCGTCAATCTGAAAGACGACAGCGGGTTGATTGCCCAAAGCATTCTGTTCGCCCAAAAGGCTTCGGGATACAAGACAGTCCATGTCGAAACGGCAGGAACGTTGGAAACCTACATTTCCACGGATGAGAAAGAGAAATTGATCGGACTGAAACTGACGGGAAAACTCAACACGTTCGACTACGACTTCATGCGCACCATGCCCGCTTTGGAATCGGTCGATCTGGCACAAATCGACAATACGACCATTCCGGCCAGCTGTTTCAAAAGCAGTACAATTAAAACAGTCATTCTGCCTCTGAACCTGGAAGCCATACCGGACAATGCGTTTAAGGGAAGCAGCATTACTTCGATAGAAATTCCAGGCACAGTCCTCTCGATCGGAGCATCCGCATTCGAAGGGTGCTCTTCGTTGGCCGGGAATCTGGTGTTGCCCGAAAGCCTGCAAACGATTGGCGAACGAGCCTTCTACCAATGCGAGGCCTTGACCGGGAGCCTGCACATTCCCAACAGCGTCACCTCATTGGGTACACATGCCTTTTACAATTGTTCCGGATTTACCGGCTCTTTGTCGTTCGGCACAGGAATAACGGCCATTCCAGAATATTGTTTTAAAGGATGTTCCGGATTTACCGGCAATCTGGTAATTCCCGACCAGATAGCAAGAATTGAAAATTGGGCATTTTACCTTTGCACCGGATTCAAAGGCTACCTGACTATCGGCAGTGGAATAAGTCAGATAGGCTCCGGTGTTTTTTGTACGGCCGATAATGGCTTCAACATTTTACGCTTTACCAAAGTGTATTGTAAAGCAACGACCCCACCGAATGTTTCAACCTCTTCGTTTGGAAGTTCCGGTGCGTATAGTTATCTGGGAGTTCCCATCGGATGTAAAGATGCATACGAATCAACATCGCCTTGGTCCTATAGTTTTACCGTTATTGAAGAAATCGAATTTTAAGATTCAGGTATGGCACTACTTTGTTTGGACGACAACGGACTTCATCAAGAAATAACATACTGTCCATGGCAAACAAAACTTGAAACCCGCCAAGAAATTGCAGACTACCTAATCCGTCGCTTGCGAGAAAAGAATTACGCCGCAGGCACATGGTTTACGGCACAAAATTTAGTCGGAGAGAATCAAGTCGATTGGGCCAACACACGCCCTTTAGATTCCATCATAAGACGTTATACACACAGAGAAACTCAAAAGACTATTTTAGGGAAAATTCTGAAACGGGCATTATTCGATCTAAACGAAACCTACGAAATTAAATATGAGTTTAAAACCCATTATCGTAAAATAGAATAGGATTCGTATACAGTTCTGGTCGCGGATAAAACCATAGTTGTAAGTTGTTATCCATCCACCCGCCTCATTCAACTTTTATCCCGACCGTTCCTCGACCTGCCGTTATGCGGCAGGTCGTTTTATTAAATCCCGATAGAGGCGTTTCCGGGGCGATTACAGCCTATATGACCCCAAACTCAATAAAAACTATTTACCGTCCAATTGGGGCCAATGTATAGGCCTTCTATTGAAAATTACCAATCCTGCACCCAAGACAAAACTATCGGCTTTGCATTCGTGTTGCGTATTCATCTTTACAAGGAGTCATTAAAGCACAAACACGATGAAAGACAAAGAAGCAATCAGGCAATATCTCAACTCGGTTTGGGAAACAATGGATAATAATCCGGATTCAATAACACGGGAAGATTTCGACCGCATATTGGACAACGCAACGCACTGTAGGTTGATTTTCCTCGAAGGATCAATTGCAGCTATAATGCCACAACTTCGTTCAGAACTGAAAGACATCTTACCACCCAACACGACTTGTGACATTGCATTAAAAGTATGTCATACTCCACACTCCGAATTGAATTACAATATCATTGTGCAACTTTTAACCATCATCCACAATTTTATGCCATCAGCCAATATCGTCTGGGGTTGTAATGCGGACACAAAACTCTCCGGAAATACTCTTTCCGTGTTATTACTGATTCATCTTCCGACAGAATAGCGCCATAACCTTTTAGAGAATCCTGGAATTTCCAATCGCAGCCTTCCATGTTCCATTTATGTTCCACGGCAGCTGCGAAGGGCAGGCGCAACAACGAAAAAGGCTCGACAATCAGTTGATTGTCAAGCCTTTTCTTCAGTCGGGGTGACTGGATTCGAACCAGCGACCACACGCCCCCCAGACGTGTACTCTAAAGTAGAGTACACCGCTTGCGTTCAACACTTTAGCTTTCTACCTTACAAGGCGGTTGACTTCTCGGTTGATTCGACAGTCAAAGGTTAAACATTAATGAACTATTGGTGATAAGCAATCTTCTTTCGCATATCAGCAGCCAAAGGAAAAAGCCGCATTTTTTCAGCTCTCTTCTTATCCTTTATGGACACGATGCAATCCAACGAAATCAAGTTATTTCGTAAATTGCATCAGATAGTTTTCGCAGAATCCTGCTAACGGAAATTTCATCATCTCTTCCCGCCCATCTCTTTAAGCTCGCACTTTCATCCGAATAGGTAACGCCGATTCTTTGCAAGGATAATTTCAACGGGCTTTGTTATGTCTGCCATATTAGGGGCAAACACATAAATAAATGTTTCGGGAAATATTTCGTCTTTGGATTTTTCGACAAGCAGGGCGATTCCCTCAGTCGGGCTTCATCTGACCGTCTTTTGAATGATCTGCCTGTCTTCCCAAGTTTAGGATTTTCATTCTGTTTTTGGTTATTTGTATTTATTCATATCGTACAAAAAATTATAGTGTTCCATGTCTATAAAGATAAGATTATTAGCTAAATAAAAAAGAGACAGACCCCGCTAAAGGATCTTATTTGCCTTTCACGAAGTCTGTTCTTTGAAATTGGATTACCACAATTTGTTCTCGGGATGTTCTTTGATAATAGCCATGATTTCTTCTTTAGTCATTTCGGAATGTTCGTCTTCACGGGCTTTTAATCCTTTGACTTGGTAATTCGTGATTTTTCGGGTTGTTTCATTCACATCGCTGTATATCCAAGCGTCAAAAATTGTATTTGGGTCATCCAGAAAAAGAACAGAAACAAACAGCCCACCAGCAATGAACGGTTCAACATTGTAGATGACAAACTTACTTTTTAAGATAGATTGATAAGAGGTTAAATCTTTATTTTTAATCTTACCTTGGAGGTAGGCATCAACATATTTACGCAAAGTACGAAAATAGTCATTATCCTGCCAGTCTTCATCAGTCCAATTTCCGAAGCGAATATCGTTCAAAGACTCGGCTTCGTTAGATTCGCTTGTTGAGTCCTGTAAAATCTCCTGATCCTTCTCTTGCACATTAGGTATTGCAATGGATTCTGTTGTTATTTCTGTTGGTTGTGTAGCTGTCTTTTGTTTGGAAGACTGGCTGCCACATCCTGCAATCAGCAGGAAAAACAGAGAAATTAAGTAATTTTTCATATGCTAATCAGGGAAGAAAGTTTCATAATAGTTAAATTTGTTTTTATCAAATTGAACTATCTTCTTGATTAGAAATAATAAACAGCGCTATTATAAGTCGGTTTAACTTTATAGTCATATGCCTGTTCGTAATCATCGGCAATAAAGCCTTTGTCGGTTGGAGAATAGGCATAACAGGTAACCCACCCTTGGTACGACTGGTAATATTCAATAGATTGCGCTTGTCCATTGATATATTTGATTCTGAATGGTGCCGTATGGCCTGATTTGGTCGTACCTGTAACTCTCTGATATGTTACTTGTGTTTGTCTCTGATAGCCAAAAGGTCGTTGCTGAAAATTAAATGTCTGTTGTTGATTGTAATTATAGTTGTCTACTGAAGGTCTTGAATATGGAGTATATGTTGCTCCATAGTTCTGTGCGCTCACGTAACCGCATGACAAAATAAATCCGCAAAGAATCAATAGTTTTTTCATAATTAGGAGTTCTTATTTTAATGTTGGTTAATCATTTGTTTAATCCTTTGTGCCTATTTACATTTCTGTTGTAAAAACAATAGTCATAGCCCTGGCCATATCCGTATTGGGATGATTGAGAACAGCAGGGATTAGAGTTTGTCGGATGTATTCATTTGACATAGGAGTACTTAATCCTTTATTGTAATCCTGCCAAAAGTACATTAAGCACGCTTCTTTATCTGTTTGTGTTAACTTATCCCGATCTGCTAATATCGAGATAACGCCGTTCAGAATAGAAAGTAATTCATTCTCCGACACTTTTTTGAACATAACTGTTTGACATAAACAGGTGTGCATGACTTTTTTGTAATATTCATCATCCCGTTTCATTGTGATAAGTTTTTTGCCGTTCCACCCTCAAACAGCGGTTAATAGTAAAAGGAAGCGCAGGGCTGGAGCTTTATTTTAGTGCGACAGGTCGTAGGAAACCCAATAGATAAAATAAGCAACAACCCCGCGCCGTATCCGTGAAGGATATGACGGGAGAGTCATGCCACCTATTCTCTCTATTGTGCTATGAATTTCCTACGTTCGTCGCACGAGAATAAAGTTACACTTCCGTAATTCAATATGTCTCCTGCAAAAATAGGAAACAATCTTTGGAAATGCAATGGCATAGACCCTCTTTTTCAGGGTTGTTGCAACACAAATTTCGCCAAAACAAAGTTTTTCTCCAAGAGGTTCTTATCTGGATTTAGAACTTTGTTCGTTGTAACATGGGGTTAATTGTCCTCGCAGATTTGTTCAATTACATGGTCCATGTAAATGGCCTGTCCGCTTGACGTTCGTCCCCACCAATGGCTGCCCAGTTCGTCGATGACGGTTTCGCCCTGCTCTCGCAACCGATCAGCCAACCTCGGTGTGACCAGCCACCATTCCAACACCTCTTCCCCATTAAAGGGATAGATGAACTCTTCGTCGATTCGTCCTGCTTGGATTAACTCGTCGATTACCGAACTTTGTCCCCACAAGACATGGAGATCGGTCATGCGTCGTGCTTGTTCCTGAATTGTGCTCATGATTGTTTGTGATTTGAATATTCCCAAATAACCATAGAAACATAACTCCATCGAAAAGGGAATTGAATCCGCGAGCATTCAACTCTGTAAAGCATCTTTTTGATCATCGGATGAGCATCATGCCTGCCTTTTATATGGGCTTTTCAGGGAGGGAATGCAGGAACAGAAGTAGAGGTGGATTCTTACTAAGAGGATAGGTGCAAAAAGATCCTTTCCCATATAAAATGGGGCGGGAGTCGAAAGAGGGATTATCTGTTAGAATGGAGCATATAAAACAAACCCCGATCGACACAACATGTGGATCGGAGTTTTTCTGTGTTCCATGTTATTCTTTCGTGATTCACTTGTCCCGAATGATGGTTATGCAGGCGATCTGTTTTCCCTCCCTGCGAATTGTAGCATCCTTGGTTTCGTATCATTTGGCAAGGTCTGTTGCTTTGGCTGTCCGCTTTAATCCCAACGAATCGTAAATAGCTTGCAAATTCTCCTTTGCTTGGCTTCTGGGAATGGGTTCCTGTTTCTGAAATCTCATGTCTATCATCTTTACAATCTTATAATCGCTCCCTATTTTGAGCCCTTTGACCAGTTCGCGGCGAATATTGCCGACATGGTATTTCAGCGCCTTGACTTTCTCGATTCCCAATTGTTCGTAGGCTTGTTTGACCAATGGATTCCGACGTTCAATGACCGCCCGTTGCTGTGCGGGGCTATCCACAACGAAAAACGATTCGGTTTGTGACTTTAGACGGCAGTATTCATTGAACAGATCCTTGAAGGGAATGCGGGCCGAAGGTTGTTTCTCCAATTTTTCACGGATATAGTCGTAGGTCTGTACCTTTATTTTGTAGTCGTGTTGCCGTAGCTCCTTGGTAAGAGTGATATAGGTGGCATAAATCTGATGGCATATCTTGAAATTCACGATGTCAATGTTGGCCAGATTTTTATCCACAACCAGTTTGTTGTCTTCGATTCGCACATATTGCTCGTTGATATAGGGAATCTTTGAGAGCGTTTTAATCCGAGCGGCTTCACTCAATGAATTTATCTCGGCAGCATAACTTTTGGCCTCGGCTAATGTCCGTTGGGTGGCTTTTACAAAATCATCGAGAGTGACAGCCGAACTGTATTTGGTCGAAGAGTAGACAAGGATGATTTGAGTTTTGTAGCGGGAGTTTCGCACGCGGCCGCATATCTGTGTGAAAAGCGTCGAAATGTCCAATTGAGTGTGTGCTTTTCGTCCGTCGCTGACGATAAATGTCACTCCGTTTTCGTCGTAAATGTCACACCCTTCAAAACAGGTCGAGGTGTAAAAGTTGATCTTCTTTACAGAGTCGGAAGGCTGGCTTATTGGGAAGTCCTCGCCTAACTTGTTTTGATTCTCTTGTCGGCTTTCCCCGCTTGTAGAACAAACGACCTTGACCGTTTCGGGCGTAGCCTTGAGGGCGTTGATTATCCTCGCAATAAATTGGACGCTGTTTACAAAGATATGCAGATTATAGGGGAGATTGCCTTGCAGAACCTTTTGGCATTCCTGAATGATGTACAGATCTGGTTTGTTGGTTTGCCGAGCCCGTACATTTACCTGGGTTAGATCAGGTCAATTTATCTCGCAGGTTGGCAGATGTTGTATTTCATCCAATATATATTCCCGCTCGATCGGTGTTGCTGTCATGTAGGTTACACGCTCGAATTTAGCCGCATAATCCAGTAAAGATGCAATGGCGTGATGTCGGAACGAATAGGCATTGAACAACACGTGCCATTCGTCGATCAAAAGGAAAAGATCTTTATAAGGGGTCAGGCCTGCAATCTCCAACGCTTGTATGGTTCTTGGTAAAGAGTCGTAAGTAACGGCAATCTTCAAAGGGGTATGATTACGGGCGTAGTTGATGATCTCTTGTTCGGTAACACCTTCGTAAACACCCAACACCGAGATATGGTCTTTTCGGTAGATGGTCTTGTTCTTGACCAATGCCACATAAGGCATGGCGATAAGGGTAGGAATCGAGTTGCGGATAGCCAATTCAGTAGCTCCACACCCTGTTTTTTTCTTGTTAAAAAGGCAGTTGACAGGAATTTCAGTCAAAAAATCCGAAAGGTATTCTGCACCTTTGGGGGCTTTTATAATTCATTTTTCCATAGAAGTAATTTTTTGAAAATTTATAAAAATCTCTTGTTATCGAATCTGTTATCTTTTTTGATTCTATCTACTTATCTATTATAGAGGATGTCTATTTCAGGATCAAAAATTATAGCAATTTGAGATAAGAAAAAGAGATGCAAGATGCACCTCCTTTCTTATGGACGTAGAATTATCGACACCCCAAATTGATATTTCCTCTTGTGTATTACAAAGGTAACACTTTTATTTTCAATAAAAAAGGTCGAATGTAATTTATTGTAACATTTTTATTCCAGCCTTAAATGGTGATATATGCCTGTTGTACGGATGCTGAAATGAATCCGATCAGCCGAAAAACGCTTAAAAGGTCTTATTAGCGGGAATTCACTTGGTTCATTGTTCTGAAACACGTTTCGATGTCGATATGCAGAGTCTTATTAGTGGGTTTTATATGGTGTTATTGTTCTGTTATTCGCTTGAAACACACTTTGAGAGTCTTATTAGGGGTTTTTATATGGCGCAGAGGTGCTGTTAGTCCTGAAAAACTGTAATTTTGAATTGCCAACCGCTAAATAATGGAGACTATGGACGAAACGACACGAGAAGAAGCTCGTACGAAAATGTACAAAACGATGTTAATTGAAGACACCGATAGAATTGTATATCGGGACTGGGATCCTTCAAACCCAGAGTTGCGCGAGTATATTGATGTCGCCTGCGGTTGTAACGAAGAAACCTTCGGAGCGCAAACTCTGCAATTCGAATATCGTTATTGTACGGGTAAGATCAAGATGCCTTTTACCAAAGCGGATTATCTTGCGAACGAGGATATAATTGCAACAGTTAAAGGTCTGGGACTGGATGTCGAGAAGTTTTGGTTTGCGCTGGTCTTTATTTACGATTATGTCGAAACCTCGTTTAAGAACTGCGCTCTTATAAGACCAACATCGTTAAATAAGGCCGTACAGGAACTGTTCAAAAAACTAGGGGAGGATTTTACAGATAAGGAGATAGAGATCACCTTTAAAAAGGGCAAAAAGAATATCGAAATTCTTCCAGTAGTGAAGCGGGCCTTGTTAGAATGGTTGCGGGAGACTTATCAACGGGAATGCAAAGACAAGCCGATTCGGTATTGTTCCATTGAAACGGGGAAATTCGAGGAGGTTTTTACCAATTCATCGTATCGGATTTATCTGGCAACACAGATATATCGGAATATGTTGAATAACATATTGGGGGATAAACGTCCGAAGCAGCCAGACAAAAGTGTTTCATTGAATCGCCTACTGTTGATTTCGCGTATCTGCTATTTCTACGAATTCACCCGAAACGATAGCTTTTTATATAGCGATGACTCCCTGAAAGGAATTATTAAGTCCTGTAAAGGCCGTGTTCCTGCAACTCAACCTGCTGTTTATTGGTAATTTATAGAGGGAGAGTAAAAACGGGCCTTTTTCTTGCTCCCCGTATTTATGTCCGCGTAGCCCCACCTTTGCAGTGTCGAAAGGAATAAGCCTGACGACCTGCAACCCCTCGGGCAAGGCGAGCAGCATAATTTAAGCCCCTCCGTAACAGGAGTACCTAGGAATATGGCAAAAAATGCTATCAATTCCGCAGCCGAAGTCGCTGCCAACAACCAAGTCACGGCCCCTGTCGCCGCAACCTCCAGTGTCGCTTCTGCTTCCGAACAGAAAGAACCGCAGACGACGCAGACCTCTCGTCGCCGTCGTTCGACGACGCCTCCAATGTGGCGAGTAATGACGCAAGCACGGCCAGTTTTCGATGTCCAGTTGAAAAAGGACAATGAAATTAAACTGGCCTGTATCGAGAAGTTTATGAATGCGGCTTACTCCGACGTGAACAAATTCTGGTCCGATTTCATGGATCAGGTGAACACCTTACTTGACAGTCGCAAGTATTGTCGGGAGTGTGAAAGTTTGGGTTACGCCCCCGAATGTGTCGCCGAACATATTGTCTTTCTGGGAAGCGCAATTATGAAAAAGGTCCTGAAGGATGGCGTATATCGCACTCTTGGAGCCGATGTGCGACTTTATGGGAAACGATTCTCTCCGAAAGATGCAGATCGGTTTTTGTCGGAAGATGTAAAACGTCTTCCTGAACATGCCTTGGATGCCTAATTCCAGTTGGTCGCCGTTGAAGAAAAAGGGCACTCCCGTAAGGAGTGCCCTTTTTTCATTCATAATAAATTCTGCATGGCCTCATCAATCTGCGAGTTCTCAAACGCGCCCAAATAAATCTGCGTGGTCTTCAGGCTATGATGTCCCAATGCCTCGGATATGATGCCGATATTCACCCCCGATTTCTTCAACACGGTGGCAAAACTGTGCCTTGCAACATAGGTCGTAAGGTCTCCAGATATATCCAACCGACGAGCCAACTGCCGCAACTCCTTATTGACTTGGTGGCAGACCTTATGCACCCGATTCCGTTTCTGCATCGGTGTCGAATGCTTGCATGAATCGAGTATCGGAAAGAGATAACCCGACTGTTTGCAGGATTCGGCATAGCGATTTACAATCCGCATCGCCCGCTCCGACAACGGGACATTGATTGCACCATGCGTTTTCTGACGATGGTACGACAACCGCCCCTCGACGATATTATCGGGTGTCAAATTCGCAACGTCCACAAACGAGATTCCCCCACACAAATAAGAAAATGTAAAGATGTCTTGAGCCAAACGACAAAGATCGCTCTCCGTCGCACAGTCCGTATCGACAATTTTCATTACATCGGCCTTGCTCAACGCCCGCTTCGGAGTTTGGGTATTGAATCGGCTAATCTTATATTCGGTGAAAGGGTTCTTCTCTCGGGCAACGGCACGTCGCTTGATTGCCCGATTGAACACGGCACGCAGGGTGCGCATCTGGAAACTCATTGACGTCTCCTTATTTCCACGCGCCCGCATCCACTCCTCGAATTTTTCCAGATAATCGACATCAATGCGGCTGAATGTGAAATTAAGCGGTTTATCCCGATTAAATGATTTCAGCACGTTATAAGAGTTCAGATAGGCATAGGCATTGCCCACACTTCCCCGCTCTTTCAACTCGGCGATAATCGCTTTATAAACCTCTTCGACAGTCTGCGCCTTGATTCGCTCCTTTTGTTCGGCAACAATCATCTGCGGGGTAAACTCCTCCTCGTTCATCTCTTTCGCCAAAATCTTCCCGTTGTACTCGGATTCATATTTCAGCATGATCTGGCGAATCAACTGTCGATTCGGACAGTTGGGTTTGGGTTGGTTGGTGTCAAAATTCCAGAATTTGGGATCGACCGACACGCCGAGACTCTTCATCGTACGGCGTCCCTCTTTGGAAATGCGGAGCATCAGCGGGGATTCTCCATTTGCAAGTACCTTGTACCTGTAACAAACGACGGAAACACAGGTTTTCATCGGTTTTGGTTGACTTCTTGGTTGACTTTTTCGCGTCAACCGTGGCGTCAACCGCCCGTTCGGCAGAGAGGTGCAAAAACGAAAAAGGCTCGACAACCGTCAGATTGTCAAGCCTTTTCTTCAGTCGGGGTGACTGGATTCGAACCAGCGACCACACGCCCCCCAGACGTGTACTCTAACCGGACTGAGCTACGCCCCGATTCCGCCCTCGCGAAGTCCAAAACCCTTCGCTTTGGGACTGCAAATATACGCACTTTTTTGATAAAACAACACTTTTCTGCAATATTTTTTCCTACTTTTGCAGAAATGAAACCTTTCGCCCTTCTTATCCTGTCCCTCGCAGCCGCCCTCATGACGGGCTGCTCGGGATCCGCTGAACGCCACCTGAGCGACTTCACCTCAACGGTTTACGCCCCGACCTATGCCTCCGGATTCGACATCCGCGGCACCGAACGTGATGCCTCGACCCTCATCTCGGTCCACAATCCCTGGCAGGGAGACGCCCGCTCCGAACAACACCTCATCCTGCTGCGCGGCAAGGCCAAAGCCCCCGCCGACGGATCCGTTCAGGCCGTCCGGGCCCCCGTACAACGCGTGGTCTGCATGTCGTCGAGCCACGTGGCGCTGTTCGACGCCCTGGGGCTCGCCGACCGCATCGTCGGGGTCTCCGGCCTCGACTACATCTCCAACCCCCGGATCCAGCAGCGCAGCCGCAGCGGAGAGCTCCGTGACGTGGGCTATGACACGAATCTCAACTTCGAACTGCTCACCGCCCTGCATCCCGACGTGATCCTGCTCTACGGCATCTCGGGCGAGAACACCACCATCACCGACAAACTCCGCGAACTGGGAATTCCCTACCTCTACGTGGGCGATTACGTCGAGGAGTCGCCCCTGGGCAAGGCCGAATGGCTCGTCGCTGCAGCGGAAATGTGCGACCTGCGGGCGGCCGGAGCCGACACGCTGCGCCGCATCGCCGCGCGCTACAACGACCTCCGGGCACGGCTCGACCCGGCCGACGCCCGCCCGAAGGTGATGCTCAACACTCCCTACCGCGACACCTGGTTCATGCCCTCGACGCAAAGTTACATGGTGCGGCTGATCGAGGATGCCGGCGGAAGCTACATCTACACGAAAAACCACACGAACGCCTCGGCAGCCGTCGACCTCGAGGAGGCCTACCTGCTGGCCAACAGCGCCGACTTCTGGATCAACGTCGGGGCCTGCAACTCGATCGAAGAGCTCACGGCACAGAATCCGAAATTCGCCGAGGTGCCGGCCGTCGTCGACCGCTGCGTCTGGAACAACAACCGCCGTCAGACCCCCTCCGGAGGCAGCGACTTCTGGGAATCGGGCGTCGTACGGCCCGACGTCGTACTGCGCGACCTGAAGACCATCCTGGCCGGCGACAGCGATTCGACCTATTATTATAAACGCCTCGAATAACCGCCGATGTCGCGTACCGCCCTGCTCTTCACGCTGCTCACGCTGCTCACCGCCGCACTTTTCATCGGCGATCTGGCCGTCGGATCGGTCGATATCCCGCTCCGCGAGGTCTGGGCCGCGCTCACGGGCGGCAACTGTGACCCGACCTACGCCACCATCATCCAGAAGATCCGGCTGCTGAAGGCCCTCACGGCCCTGCTGGCCGGCAGCGCGCTGGCCGCCAGCGGACTCCAGATGCAGACGCTGTTCCGCAACCCCCTGGCCGGCCCCTACGTCCTGGGCATCAGTTCGGGAGCCTCGCTCGGCGTGGCCATGTTCCTGCTCGGAGCCCCGCTGCTGGGCGTCGCCGGCCACTCGTTCGTCCAGTCGCTCGGCATCGCCGGGGCCGCCTGGATCGGTTCGGCCCTCGTGCTGGCCATCGTCATGGCCGTCAGCCGTCGCATCAAGGACATCATGGTCATCCTCATCCTCGGCATGATGTTCAGTTCGGGCGTGAGCTCCGTGGTCGAGATCCTGCAATACCTCTCGAACGAATCGGCCCTCAAATCGTTCGTCATCTGGACCATGGGATCGCTGGGCGACGTGACGGGCAGCCGTCTGGCGCTGATGCTTCCGGCCGTCGTGGCGGGGCTCCTGCTGGCCGTGGCCGTCATCAAGCCGCTGAACCTGCTCCTGCTGGGCGAGAACTACGCCCGCACGATGGGGCTCAACATCCAGCGCACCCGCTCGCTGATCTTCCTCTCGACGGTGCTGCTGGCCGGCACGGTCACCGCCTTCTGCGGCCCGGTGGGCTTCATCGGACTGGCCGTGCCGCACCTGGCCCGCATGATCTTCTCGTCGGCCGACCACCGCGTGCTGATGCCCGCCTCGATGCTCTCGGGGGCCGCCCTGCTGTTGATCTGCGACCTGCTGGCCAAGACGCTGACCCTGCCCATCAACACCATCACGGCCCTGATGGGAATTCCGGTGGTCATCTTCGTCGTCATCCGAAACCGCAACCTCTTCTGACGCCATGAGCATCCGACTCGACCATATCACCCTCGCCTACGGCAGCCGCACGCTGCTCGCCGACATCTGCGCCGAGATCGCTCCGGGATCGCTGACGGCCCTCATCGGCCGCAACGGAACGGGCAAGAGTACCCTGCTGCGGGCCGTCGCCGGACTGGGCCCCGTCACGGCGGGACGGATCGAACTCTGCGGGCATACGCTCGCCGGGATGACGCCCCGCCAGCGGGCCGAGACCGTCTCGTTCGTCACCACGGACAAGGTGCGCATTGCCAACCTTGCGTGCGAGGATGTCGTCGCGCTGGGCCGCGCCCCCTACACCAACTGGATCGGACGCATGCAGGAAGAGGACCGCGCCGTGGTCGAACGTTCGCTCCAACTGGTCGGCATGTCGGCATTCGCCCGCAAGACAATGGACCGCATGTCGGACGGCGAGTGCCAGCGGGTGATGATTGCCCGGGCGCTGGCCCAGGATACGCCGATCATCCTGCTCGACGAACCGACGGCCTTCCTCGACCTGCCGAACCGCTACGAACTGGCCACACTGCTGCGGCGTCTGTCCCGCGACGAGCGCAAATGCGTCCTCTTCTCGACGCACGATCTGGACATCGCCCTCTCGCTGTGCGACGCTGTGGCGCTGATCGACACGCCGCAGCTGCACCTGCTGCCGGCCGACGAGATGGTCTCGAGCGGCTACCTCGAACGGCTCTTCTCGGGGCGCAGCGCGCAATTCGACCCCGCAACGCGCAGCGTCCGGCTGCGTTGAGCGGCAAATCCCGGGAAACGAAAAAACGCCTGAACGGCCGCCCGATGGCCCCGGACAAAGGGACGCGAGGGGTCGTTGCCGTATCTCTCACCAAGGCATTCTCAATAAAAATTCAATTTTTTCACCACTTTTTTTGTACAAGAAACTTTTTTGTTTACCTTTGCACCGCTAAAGCGCCCCATTACGGGCAGCGCAATAGTGGTAGAGGCCCATTCGTCTATCGGTTAGGACGCAAGATTTTCATTCTTGAAAGAGCAGTTCGATTCTGCTATGGGCTACCAAGGGGCCGAAAGAGAGGCCGCGAGATCCGAGAGAGGGGGGGGGAAAAAAAAAGGCACACCCCGCAATTTCGCAACTTTCCGACAGCCTTGACGGGTGACAATCCAACAAGGAGCGGACCTTCGGGGTCTATCCGAAAGCGGCCACGGCCGTTCGAGTGCAGAAACTGAAAAAGTAAAAAAATAAAAACAACGGATTATGGCAAACCATAAGTCATCGAAAAAACGCATTCGTCAGACGCTGACGAAGCGTGCTCATAACCGGCTCTATCACAAGACGACGCGTAACGCCGTGAAGGCCTTGCGCGCCACGACCGAGAAGAGCGCTGCCGAGGCTCTGCTGCCCAAGGTAACGGCAATGCTCGACAAGCTGGCCAAGCACAACATCATGCACAAGAACAAGGCTGCAAACCTCAAGAGCGCCATTCAGCTCCACGTGAACGCCCTCTAATTCTTGAGCAACCATCTGCAAGGCCCGGACCTCAAAGTCCGGGCCTTGTCATTTCCGGCCACCCCCCCCCTTCCAACCGGGAGGGAATGCCCGGGGCAACCTTACACCCGCCGGAATATCGAGCGAAAGGATGGGGCAATTCGATTTTGCAGCACCCACAAAAAACCGGTCCGCCCGAACGGGCGAACCGGCAGCGGCAGACTCCGAATTGCGGAGCCCTATTTCTCGAGACCGTCAATCACGGTGGCAATCCGGTCGAAGACCTCCTCCATCGTTCCGACGCCGTTGACCGAAGCATACTTGCCCTGAGCGGCATAGTAGTCGGCCACGACGGCCGTCTGCTTGTGGTAAACGGCCAGACGCTCGCGGATCACCTCCTCCGAGGCATCGTCGGCACGTCCCGAATCCTTGCCGCGCAGCAGCAGGCGGTGTACCAGCTCCTCCTCCGGAACGTGGATGTCGACCATGATGTCAACCTTCAGACCGTGCTTGGCAAGAATCTTGTCGAACTCCTCGGCCTGAACCGTCGTACGGGGGAAACCGTCGAAGATGCAGCCTTTGGCATCGAGGTGATCGGCCACGTAGTTGGCGATCATGCCGATGACGATCGAATCGGGAGCCAGTTTGCCCTCCTTGATGTAGGACTCCATGCTGCGGCCGAGTTCCGTACCGCGGCGGATCTCGTCGCGGATCACCTCGCCGGTCGAAACATGGTCGATTCCGTAGTGTTCTTTCAGACGCTGCGCCTGGGTTCCCTTGCCGCAACCCGGTGCACCGAATAAGACGATATTGATCATAACTAACCCGTTTTTAGGATTTAAACCGGACAAAAATACGTTATTTTTGCCCAAATCAAGAATGTTTGGCTAATTTTGTAAAAAATCTCAGAAATATGGAGCCCAAAAAACGCACCGAGATCGCCACGCTCGGACAATTCGGATTGATCGATCTCCTGACGAAGGATTTCCCCCTGCGCCAACCCTCTTCGCTCACGGGTGTCGGCGACGATGCCGCGGTGATCGCTCCGCCCGACGGCGAGACGCTGCTCTGCACCACCGACTCCTTCTACGAAGGGGTGGATTTCGACCTCACCTACTTCCCGCTCAAGCACCTCGGATACAAGGTCGTGACGGCCGGCGTGAGCGACATTCTGGCCATGAACGCGCGGCCGTCGCAGATCACCGTCTCGCTGGGCGTCTCGGCCAAAATACCGGTCGAAGCGCTGCAGGATCTCTACGAGGGGATCGCATTTGCCTGCCGCGAGCAGGAGATCGACCTGGTGGGAGGCGACACACGCGCCTCGATGACCGGGCTCGTAATCACCGTCACCGTGCTGGGGCACGCCCCGAAACAGGAGCTCGTCCGCCGCAGCGGAGCACAGCTCCACGACCTGATCTGCATCACGGGCAATCTCGGCGCCGCCTTCATGGGGCTTCAGCTGCTGGAGCGCGAGAAGCGGGTCCTGGCCGACGTCGCAAACCCCGAGCCGCAGTTCAAGGGATATGAATACCTGCTGGAGAAGTACCTGAAGCCGCGCCCGCGTACGGACATCATCGAAACGCTCCGCGAGGAGAAGATCCTCCCGACCTCGATGATCGACCTCTCGGACGGTCTGGCCAGCGATCTGATGCAAATCTGCAAGTCGTCGAAGTGCGGTGCGCGGATCTACCTCGAGCGGATTCCCATCGCGCAGCAGACCACCTCGCTGGCCGAGGAGATGCACACGGACCCGGTCGTGGCGGCATTGAACGGCGGTGAGGACTACGAACTGCTCTTCACCGTACCGCTGTCCATGCAGGAGCAGGTGATGCGACTGGGACTGGTGGACGTCATCGGCCACATCTCGGCCGAATCGACCGGCGCCTACCTCGTGACGCCCGACGGCGGCGAGATCCGGCTGAAGGCCCAAGGCTTTCCCGACCCCGCTTAAGAAGCGGGTTTTATGCGCCCGAGCCTCATCCCGTTTCGGTAGGTCCTTGGCGATAAAACCGGACTTTGCCACCAGGCTTAACAGGCTTAAGAAGCCTGCCTTGTGCGCCCGAAACTCGGCACGGATCGGCCGGTCCTCGGCGATAAAACCGGACTTTGACGCCTAAGAAGCCTGCCTTGTGCGCCCGAGCCTCATCCCGTTTCGGCTGGTCCTTGGCGATAGACCGGACCACCACGCCCCTTCCCGGTACAAAGCACCGAAAACCACCCTCTTGAAGAAAAATTTCCACACCAAATTTTTCTTTTCCCGATTTAATCCGTATCTTTGCGGTCCCGAAATGGGACTAACAACTAATTAAACGCATTATGAACAATTACGAAACCGTTTTCATTGTCACGCCGGTTCTGTCCGATGCTCAGGTGCAGGAGGTCGCTGACAAATTCCAGGGTGTCATCACCGAAAACGGCGGTCAGATCGTGAACCGGGAGTCGTGGGGCCTTCGCAAGCTCGCCTACCCGATTCAGAAGAAGACCACCGGTTTCTACTTCCTGATGGAGTTCACGGGCGAAGGCTCGCTGATCAACACCCTCGAAACGCAGTATCGCCGCGACGAGCGCGTGATCCGTTTCTTGACTTTCAAGCAGGACAAATTCGCCGTTGAGTACTCGGAGAAGCGTCGTGCTAAACTTGCTAACAAACAGGAGGAGTAAACCATGGCACAGGAAAACAAGGCTCAGTCGGAAATCCGTTACCTCAACCCCGTATCGGTCGACGTTAAAAAGAAGAAATACTGCCGCTTCAAGAAGCTCGGCATCAAGTATGTAGACTACAAGGACGGTGAGTTCCTCAAGAAGTTCCTCAACGAACAGGGCAAGATTCTGCCCCGCCGCCTGACCGGAACCTCGCAGAAGTTCCAGAAGAAGGTCGCACAGGCCGTCAAACGTGCACGTCACCTGGCTATCCTGCCCTTCGTAACCGATTGCATGAAATAATTTAAAGGAGGACAACCATGGAGGTAATTCTGATCAAAGATATCGAGAAGCTGGGTTACGCCAATGACATCGTCAACGTAAAACCCGGATACGCCAACAACTATCTGATTCCCCAGGGTCTGGCCAAGGCCGCTACGGCTTCCGCCAAGAAAGTCCTGGCCGAGAATCTCAAACAGCGCGCTCACAAGGACGCCAAGATCCTGGCTGATGCCCAGGCGCTGGCCGAGACGATTGCAAACCTGCCGCTGACGCTTTCGATGAAGGCCGAGGAGGGCAAGCTCTTCGGTACGGTAACCGCTACGGACCTCGCCGAGGCCCTGGCCGGCAAGGGTATCACCATCGACCGCAAGCAGATCACCGTCGAGCCCATCAAGACCGTCGGCGAGTACGAGGCTTCGGCCCGTCTGCACAAGGAGGTCAAGGCTACGATCAAATTCTCGGTGGTGGCTGCCGAATAAGGCATCGACTTCCGATCACGAGAAAAAGGCTTTCCGCTCAGCGGAGAGCCTTTTTTGTGTTGACAGACGAAAAGGTTGTGGGTGCATAAGGAGACGCGGAGAGAAGACCAGTGAAGGCGGGAAGATCTGTGGAGACGGGAGAAGGAAATGGGAGGAGGCGGGAGGAGACGCGGGGAAGAGACCAGTGAAGTCGGGGAGCGTGAGGGCGTTTAAGCGGAGAGTTCTCCCCCCCCCATGCGGTGCTGGAGAAATGGCCGTTATCGAGGCCGGCGCCGCACAGAGTCTCGCAGAACCGCGCAGCCCCGCTAAAACCATCCAGAGCCGCGCAGAGTCTCGCAGAGCCACAAGCCATCCAGAACCGTACAGGGTCACGTCCAAACCATCCAGAGCCGTGCAGGCCCTCGAAACCCCGCAGAGTCACGCAGAACCTCACAGAGTCATACAAGAGCCACGCAGGGCCATCCGACTGCCAATGATTTCCGGTCGGCCGGTCATCAATATTGCGGCAGAAAATCGGATGGTGAGGCTCCGGGGAGTTCGCGGCCGCGGAACCAGACCCGCCAGGCATCACGGGCATAGCCTCGGCCCAGCACCTCGAACGATAACGGAGCGGCATCCGACAGAGGCCGGCCGTTCCAGAAGACCCGCCACGCATCGCGTGCATAGCCGTCGCCCAGCACCTCGAACGACGACGAGGCAACCTCCGACAGGGGTTGGCCGTTCCAGAAGACCCGCCACGCATCGTGTGCATAACCGTCGCCCAGCACCTCGAACGACGACGGGGCAACCTCCGACAGGGGTTGGCCGCTCCAAAAGACCCGCCACGCATCGCGTGCATACCCCCAGCCGAGTGTCTCAAACGACGACGGGGCGGCATCAGCCACCGGACGGCCGCACCAATAGATGCGCCATGCATCGCGGGCATACCCGTCGCAAAGCACCGTGAACGATTGAGTCGCGGCATCTACTACGGGGCGCCCCTCGAAAAAGACCCTCCAGGCATCCTTGCCGTAACCGTCGTCCAGATCCACGAACGACGAGGGAACGGCATCGACAACCTCGCGGCCACGGAACCAAACCCGCCACGCATCCTTCGTATAATGCACCGGCGGGGTTCCGAATCCGGCAGGATACTGGGCGGTCACCCGTGACGGGGTTATGGCTGCAACCGGCTGTGAGGGCAGGCAGACAAGGAAAATCGGCAGAGTCAGCAAGATCGGCAACCATCCTGTTCGGGAGGTTCGTTTCATAGCGGCAAATCGGGTCAATCGGTGCAGTCGGGTCATCATAAGCTTCGTGTTTCAAGGGTTACAAGATAGCGGTTTTCGGGCGGACGGCCAAAGATCGGAGCAAAAAACGCCCGCACTCTTTTCTGAGTGCGGGCGTTACTGATCGGTTCGGGGGATTTTCTGGGGTCGGAGTGTCTCGGGATCATGCAGCCTCGGGATCGTACAACCCCGGGATCATGCAGCCCCGGGATTTCGCGCCCCCTTCAGGAGTACCTCTCCCGGACTCACTTCCCCCCCCTCGGGAAGATTACTCCTCCTTCTTGGCGGCAGCCTCCTTGGCCTCCTTGGCCTCGGCAGCCTCCATGGCGCTCTTCAGAGCGGCCAGGCCGGCGATGTCGCCCAGGGTGGTCTTCTCAACCGAAGCGTTGATCTTCTTCACGGTCGACTTCGTAGCGTCGGCAGCAGCACGCTTCTCGGCCTTCTCGGCGGCAACGGCCTCCTTACGGGCATCGTCATAGGTGCGCAGGTGCGAGAGGGTGATACGGCGCGTAGCCTTCGAGAATTCGATGACCTTGAAGTTGAGCTTGTCGCCCACCTTCGGGGTCGTGCCGTCCTCCTTGACGAGCTGGCGCGACGGGCAGAAGCCCTCGACATTCTCACCCAGCGATACGACGGCACCCTTGTCCGTAAGTTCAGTGATCGTACCCTCGTGGATGCTCTCTACGGGGAACTGGTTTTCGAAGGTGTTCCAGGGATTCTCCTCGAGCTGCTTGTGACCCAGCGAGAGGCGACGGTTCTCCTTGTCGATCTCCAGGACGACAACCTCGATGTCGGCACCTACCTGGGTGAACTCGGCCGGATGCTTGATCTTCTTGGTCCAGCTGAGGTCCGAGATGTGGATCAGACCGTCGATGCCCTCCTCGATCTCCACGAATACGCCGAAGTTCGTGAAGTTACGCACCTTGGCCATCGTACGGGTTCCGACGGGGTATTTGGTTTCGATATTCTCCCAGGGATCGGGCGTAAGCTGCTTGATGCCGAGCGACATCTTGCGCTCCTCGCGGTCGAGGGTCAGGATGACGGCCTCAACCTCGTCGCCGACCTTCAGGAACTCCTGAGCCGAACGCAGGTGCTGGCTCCAGGACATCTCCGAAACGTGGATCAGACCCTCCACACCGGGAGCGATCTCGACGAAGGCGCCGTAGTCGGCCATAACGACCACGCGGCCCTTGACCTTGTCACCCACCTTGAGGTTGGGATCGAGCGCCTCCCACGGATGCGGGGTGAGCTGCTTCAGACCCAGGGCGATACGCTTCTTGGCCTCGTCGAAGTCGAGGATTACGACGTTGATCTTCTGGTCGAGCGAAACGATCTCTTCGGGGTGGTTGACGCGACCCCACGAGAGGTCGGTGATGTGGATCAGACCGTCTACGCCGCCCAGGTCGACGAATACGCCGTAGGAGGTGATGTTCTTGACGGTACCCTCGAGAATCTGACCCTTCTCGAGCTTCGACATGATGATCTGCTTCTGAGCCTCGAGTTCGGCCTCGATGAGGGCCTTGTGCGAAACGACCACGTTGCGGAACTCCTGGTTGATCTTGACAACCTTGAATTCCATGGTCTTGTCGACATATACGTCGTAGTCGCGGATGGGTTTCACGTCGATCTGCGAGCCGGGGAGGAAGGCCTCGATGCCGAATACGTCGACGATCATACCGCCCTTCGTACGGCACTTGATGTAACCCTTGATAACCTCGTCCTTCTCGAGGGCCTCGTTGACGCGATCCCACGATTTGAGCTGACGGGCCTTCTTGTGCGAGAGGGAGAGCTGACCGTTCTTGTCCTCGGCCGACTCCACGTAGACCTCCACCTTGTCGCCCACCTTCAGATCGGGGTTGTAGCGGAACTCCGAGACGGGAATCACGCCCTCGCTCTTGTAGCCGATGTTGACCATGACCTCACGCTTGGTGATGGCGGTTACGGTACCCTCGACCACTTCGCCGACGTTGACATTCGACAGCGTCTTGTCGTAGGCTTCGGTGATCTGGGCCTTGTCCTGATCCGATACGGCCAGGTCGTTTTCAAAGGCGTTCCAGTCGAAATTCTCGTTTGCGACTTTCTTTGCTTCTTCCATGTTGGAAATTGTTTTTGCGATACAATCGCTCGTTAAATGGTTAATAATAAAGTTTTTGCCCGCGCGCGGGAGCAATCTCCCGGGCTTGCGGAGTGCAAAGGTACGGCTTTTTGGCTGAAAATCAAATTTTTTCAGCCGTTTTTCAGTCGTTTTTCGCGGCCGGCGGTTCAGAGCGGCCGCTTCTACGGGCGGACGATGCGCTGATGCGGCCGGTTGTCGGGCTCGAGCGGCGAATCCTCCTCCAGCTCTTCGAGCAGCACGTCAGCCACCTTGATGTCGGTGATCGCACCGTCGACATAGTCCAGATCGTGGTAGTTCTTGAAGACGTAGTCGCTGATGGCCACACGGTACATACGCCCCTCGCGCAGCTGCGGGAAACGCACATCCAGCGCGCTGTCGGCGGCATTGGTGACGATCTCATAGGGGGTTGTCGAGATGAGATCGATGCGGT
Source organism: Alistipes sp. An54 (assembly GCF_002159375.1). Classification (NCBI taxonomy): domain Bacteria; kingdom Pseudomonadati; phylum Bacteroidota; class Bacteroidia; order Bacteroidales; family Rikenellaceae; genus Alistipes; species Alistipes sp. An54. The sequence goes on along the minus strand of NZ_NFIA01000003.1, from coordinate 260,054 downwards.
GCGACTCCTTGCGGTTCTCCGTATCGTTGTACTTCGTAAGGATCATCCGCCGCATCTGGGCCGGCGTCATACGCATCACGGCAATCCGCGAGTCGAAGGGTTCGAGGTCGTAGACGCGCGCCGTACTCATGCCGCCGGCCGGGATCGAATCCAGCCGTACGCCGCCGACGTGGTAGAATCCCACCTCGGCCGCCGTCTTGTCGGCCACGCCCCGGGCCATCCAGTTGGCCACGCCCCAGCCGCTGGCCGCACGGGCGAATTCACCCACCGGACGGTTCAGCTCCGGATCGGCATAATAACGGTCGACCTCGGCCCGAACGAGCGAATCGGGGGCGTAGTCCGCCAGCGGGACGATGCGATAGTCGATCGCCGCGATCTTCTTCCCGCGCAGGCGGATGGTCGTGGCACCGACGTTGGTCAGATTCTTGCCCGTCTGGGTGAGCAGCGTGCCGCCGATGAGCGTATCACGCAGCTTGTGGGTGTGGCCCCCGATCACCAGATCGTAGCGGTGTTCCGTGGCAAGGAGTTCGGCATCGCGGTCGTCGCCCATGTGCGAGAGGAGCACCAGCACGTCGACCTTCGAGCGCAGCGAATCGGCACAGCGGCGGGCCGCCTGTTGCGGATCGGGGAAGCGCAACCCCTCGAAATTGGCGTCGTTGCCGGCCGGATGGCCCGGGCCCTCGTAGTTGGTCACCACGCCGACCACGCCGATGCGGATTCCGCCCCGCTCGATGATCGTCCAGGAGGCCGGCTGCGGGAAGATGCACGTATCACTCTCCAGATTGGCACAGACCACCTTGAAGTCCATGCTGTCGATCATCCGGGCCAGATGGGCCTGCCCGAAGTCGAATTCGTGGTTGCCGAACGTGGCCACGTCGTAGCCCAGGCGGTTCATCAGCGCAATGACCGGCATGCCGGGCGTCGGGGCCTTGTCGACGTAGGCGTTGCCGGTCCAGCGGTCACCGGCGTCGGCCAGCACTACCAGCCGGGCCGTATCGCGGCAGGCCTCGACGGCGGCGGCCAGGCGCGGGAAGTTCTGAATGCGGGCGTGCATGTCGTTGGTCGACAGCACCACGAGGGTCGTTTCGCGGGGCGTGCAGGCGGCCGCAACGACCACGGACAGGGCCAGCACCCCCTGGAGCAACTTTTTCATATTCACGACATTGTTTTTCATTTCGGAAAATCGGTTGCCAAATGTACGAATTATTCCTATCTTTGGCTTCGATACAGCCAAATTTTTCCGATGAACGATACCATTCAGATCATCTGCGAAAACCTCGGCGGGAAGCTCTCCGTGGAGATGGGGACCCCGCTGCGGCAGATCGCCGGGCGGATCACGCCGGGGCCTCACCCCTTCCTGGCCGCCTTCGTCAACAACCGCATCAAGGAGCTCAGCTACCGGATCTATACCCCCGTGACGGTCCGCTTCGTCGACATCACCTCGTTTGCCGGCATCCGCGTCTACCAGCGCACGGCGTGGTTCCTGCTGCAGAAGGCCGTCAAGGACCTCTATCCGGGCCGGCGGCTCCACATCCGCCATTCGATGGGCCAGAGCGGCTTCTACTGCGAAATCGAAGGGATCGACCGCTTCTCCCCGTCCGAAACCGACCGTCTGCGCGACCGCATGCGCGCGCTGGTCGAGCAGGACCTTCCGATCGAACGCCGCCGGATGCTCACCTCCGAGGTCCGGGCCCGCTACGCCGAGGAGGGCTTCGCGGACAAGATCGAACTGCTCGACACCCGTCCGCGCCTCTACAGCGACCTTTATACATTGGACGACACGGTGGGCTATTTCTACGGCTCGCTGGCCCCCTCGACGGGCTATCTGGACCTGTTCGACCTCGAACCCTGCTACAACGGCTTCTACCTGGCGCTCCCGCTGCGCACGGATCCCGACCGGCTGAACAAGAACGTCCAGCAGGAGAAGATGTTCTCGATCTTCCAGGAGTACCAGTCTTGGGTGACGCTGATGGGCGTCCCGACCATCGGGGCGGTCAACGCCCGCACGCTGGCCGGCGATGCCGGCGGCATGATCAAGATGGCCGAGGCGTTCCACGAGCGGAAGTTCGCAGACGTGGCCGACGCCATCCAGCGCGCCAACGCCGAGCGCGGCATCCGCATGGTGCTGATCTCGGGCCCCTCGTCGAGCGGCAAGACCACCTCGGCCAAGCGGCTCGGCATCCAGCTGGGCGTGCTGGGGCTGCGGCCCGTGATGATCTCGCTCGACGACTACTTCGTCGACCGCGAGAAGACCCCCCTCGACGAGAACGGCGAGTACGATTACGAAGCCCTCGAGGCGATCGACCTCGAGCTGTTCAACGACCACCTGCGGCGGCTGATGGCCGGCCAGAGCGTCGACATCCCGCGCTACGACTTCATCACCGGGCGCCGTACGCAGCACGGCACGCCGCTGACGCTCGACGAGCGGTCGATCCTCATCATCGAGGGGATCCACGGCCTGAATCCGCGGCTGACCCCCTCGATCCCCGACTCGAAGAAGTTCCGCATCTACATCTCGTGCTTCACGTCGGTGGCCATGGACAACCTCTCGCGCATCGCCACGACGGACAACCGCCTGCTGCGGCGTCTGACGCGCGACTACAAGCAGCGCGGAGCCGATGCCCTGCACACGCTTTCGCGCTGGGCCTCGGTGCGCCGCGGCGAGGAGCGGCACATCTTCCCCTATCAGGAGAATGCCGACGTGATGCTCAACTCGTCGTTGTTCTACGAGATCTCGGTGCTGCGCCCCTATGCGGAGAAGATCCTGCGCGAGGTGCCCGACACGGTGCCGGAGTTCGACGAGGCGCGGCGCATGCTCAAGTTCCTGGACAACTTCATTCCGATCCCCTCGGACGAGATCCCGCCGACGTCGATCCTGCGCGAATTCATCGGCGGCAGCTCGTTCACCTACTGACCGCAGGCCGGACAACCTCCTCCGCCCCTTCCGAATCCCCGTTTTTGCGGGGATTCGGCGTTTTTCGCCCCGCCCGAAAAATAGCGGCGGAAAATTTGGGCGTCCGTTGCATTTGTCTTACCTTTGTATGATCCCGGGACGGGAGGAGTGAAGAGACCGCAACCGCCGCCCCCCCCGGAACCGAATACGCAGACAACGCAAAAAACCAACATAACCCGTAAACCTTTTATGTTCGACAAATTCTCCGGACGCCACATCGGCGTCAACAACGAAAAGGACCTCAAGGCGATGCTCGACGTGATCGGCGTGGGGTCGGTCGACGAACTGATCGCACAGGTCATTCCGCAATCCATCCGGCTCAAGAAACCCCTGGCGCTGCCCGCCGAAGGGATGAGCGAGTACGAATTCGCCGCCCACATCCGCGAGCTGGCCGACCGCAACCGCACGCTGCGGTCGTTCATCGGCATGGGATGGTATCCGTGCGCCGTGCCGGCCGCCGTCTCGCGCAACGTCTTCGAGAACCCCGCGTGGTACACCTCCTATACCCCCTATCAGGCCGAGATCTCGCAGGGCCGCCTCGAGGCGCTGCTGAACTTCCAGACCGCCCTGATCTCGCTGACCGGCATGGAGATCGGCAACTGCTCGCTCCTGGACGAGGGCACGGCCACGGCCGAAGCCATGCTGATGATGTACGCCCTGCGTTCGCGCGAGGCCGTCAAGGAGGGACGCAACCAGCTCTTCGTCGACCGCAACCTCTTCCCGCAGACGCTCGACGTGCTGCTCACGCGCAGCGAACCCTTCGGCATCGAGCTGATCATCGACGAGTATGACGAATACGAATTCACGGGCCGCGAGTTCGGCGCCATCGTCCAGTATCCGGCCGCCGACGGCACGGTGCGCGACTACGCCGACTTCACCGCCGCCGCCCACGCCAAGGGGGCACTCGTTACGGCCGTGGCCGATCCGCTGGCGCTGGCGCTGCTCAAGGCGCCGGGCGAATGGGGCGCCGACATCGCCGTGGGTTCGACCCAGCGGCTGGGTACGCCGATGGGCTTCGGAGGCCCGAGCGCCGGCTACATGACCACGCGCGAGGCCTTCAAGCGCAACATGCCGGGCCGCATCATCGGCGTCTCGGTCGACAGGCTGGGCAACAAGGCCCTGCGCATGGCCCTGCAGATGCGCGAACAGCACATCAAGCGCGAACGCGCCACGTCGAACATCTGCACCGCCTCGGCGCTGATGGCCTCGATGGTGGGCTTCTACTGCGTCTACAACGGCCCCGAGGGGCTGCTGCGCGCCGCCATGACGGCCCATCTCGCGGCCGCCACCGTGGCCCGCGCCCTCGAAGCGCTGGACTACAAGCTCTCTTCGAAGGAGTTCTTCGATACGCTGGAGGTCGAGGCCGAAGCCGCCGTCGTACAGTCGCTGGCCCTCGACAAGGGGATCAACTTCTTCTACCCCTCGGAGGAGCGCGTGCGCATGTCGTTCGACGAGGTGACCACCCCCGAGGAGGTCGAGACCGTCATCGGGATCTTCGCCGCCGCCAAGGGCAAGAAGGCCAAGGCCGTGAAGGCTGTCACCGAAAGTTGCATTCCGGTGGCGCTGCGCCGTCAGTCGGCCTTCCTCCAGGAGCCGGTCTTCAACCGGTACCGCTCCGAAAGCGCCCTGATGCGCTACATCAAACGCCTCGAACTGAGAGACATCTCGCTGGCCAACTCGATGATCTCGCTCGGTTCGTGCACCATGAAGCTCAATGCCGCGGTGCTCATGCAGCCGCTCTCGCTGGCCGGCTTCCAGAACATGCACCCCTACGCTCCGGCCGACCAGGCCGAGGGCTATCTGACGATGATCGCCGAACTGGAGCACGATCTGGCCACGATCACCGGACTGGCCGCCTGCTCGCTGCAGCCCAATTCGGGTGCCGCCGGCGAGTACTCGGGACTGATGGTGATCCGCGCCTACCACCAGAGCCGCGGCCAGGGCTACCGCAACGTCGTGCTGATCCCCGCCTCGGCCCACGGCACGAATCCCGCGTCGGCCGCCATGGCCGGCATGAAGATCGTCACGGTGGCCTGCGACGAGCGCGGCAACATCGACGTCGACGACCTGAAGGCCAAGGCCCGCGAGTGCAGCTCGGAGCTGTGCGCGCTGATGGTGACCTACCCCTCGACGCACGGCGTCTTCGAGAGCCGCATCCGCGAGATCGTCGACGCGGTGCACGACGCCGGCGGTCTGGTCTACATGGACGGCGCCAACATGAACGCCCAGGTGGGACTGACCAACCCGGGCTACATCGGAGCCGACGTCTGCCACCTGAACCTCCACAAGACCTTCGCCATGCCGCACGGCGGCGGCGGCCCGGGTGTGGGCCCGATCTGCGTGGCCGAACCGCTGAAGGCCTTCCTCCCCACCCACCCGATCGTCGCCACGGGCGGCGAAGAGGGCATCACGGCCGTCGCTTCGGCACCGTGGGGCTCGGCCATGCTGCTGCCCATCACCTACGGATACATCAAGATGCTCGGCGCCGAGGGGCTGAAGCGGGTCACCGAAATGGCCATCGTCAACGCCAACTACATGTCGGCAGCCCTCAAGAAGGAGTTCCGCACCTACTACTCGGGTGAGACGGGGCGTGTGGGTCACGAGATGATCCTCGACCTGACCCACTTCAAGAAGGATTACGACATCGACTGCGGCGACATCGCCCACCGTCTGATGGACTACGGCTTCCACGCCCCGACCCTCTCGTTCCCGGTTCACGAGACGCTGATGGTCGAGCCCACGGAGTCGGAACCCAAGGAGGAGATGGACCGCTTCATGGAGGCGCTGGTGCAGATCAAGCGCGAATGCGAAGCCGCAGCGGCCGCCGGAGAGAAGAACAACGTGGTGACCAACGCCCCACATACGGCCGTCGAACTGGCCGGCGAGTGGCCCCACCCCTACTCGCGCATGGAGGCCGCCTTCCCGCTCGAATGGGTCCGCACGGCCAAGTTCTTCCCCTACGTGTCGAAGATCGACAACGGTTACGGCGACCGCAACCTCTGCTGCCGCAACTGCGACTGATCCGGAGCCGAAGGAGGGGGGGGGCAGCCTGAGGAAGACGCAGAGAGCACAAGGGAGACGCTGAGAGAAACACGGCTTCGAAACTGCACACCCCATCCGAAATGCCTCATCCGAAAAAAGGGCGGCGAAGCGATTTGCCGTCCTTTTTCACGGAATTCGGCACGATGTTTTCAGGGGACCGTTTCCTGAAAATTTTGCCTGATAATTTGGCAACTCGCCCCGAAGTGCGTACCTTTGGGCGCTGCAAGCAACATCAGCACGCAAACATTCTAAAGACATAGAAAAATGAAAGTAGAACAGAACAAAATGGTCGCCGTAGACTACAAACTCACCGTCGACGGCAAAATCGCAGACCAGTCGCGCCCCGGACAGCCCCTGGAGTTCATCTTCGGTACGGGCATGCTGCTCCCCAAATTCGAGGAGGCCATCCTCGGCAAGGAGCCCGGCGACAAGGTCTCGTTCACGCTCGAGCCCAAGGACGGCTACGGTGAGGTGATCGAGGAGGCGATCGTCAAACTTCCCAAAAATATCTTCATGGTCGACGGCAAACTCGCCGAGGAGATCCTCTTCGAGGGAAGCCAGGTGCCGATGAGCGATGCCCAAGGCAACCGCATGATGGGTACGGTCAAGGAGGTCGGCGACGAGCACGTGAAGATGGACTTCAACCACCCGATGGCCGGCAAGACGCTGAACTTCGACGTGGAGGTGGTCTCGGTGCGCGACGTGACGCCCGAAGATCTGCAGGGCCACTGCTCGTGCGGATCGTGCGGCGGCGACCACGAATGCGGCGACGGCTGCTGCGACGACCACGACGGTCACTGCCACTGCCACTAATTCCTCGCAGGGGGGGGGCAGTCGAAGGGAGGGGTACGCCCGAAGACCAGTTCCCGCGTGACGCCCAAACGGGCGGAGCGATGCCCGAGCAGGCGGAGCGACGTCAAACGGACGGTACAACACCCAGGCAACAAGGCGATGTCCAACCGGGCGGAGCGATGCCCGAGCAGGCGGAGCGATGTCAAACGGACGGTACAACACCCAGGCAACAAGGCGATGTCCAACCGGGCGGAGCAACGCCAAGGCGACAGAACGACGCCAAACCGGACGAACCGGGCAAATACCGCCTCAACGAAAACACCTCCTCAACGGGGAAAGAGCCGGTCGACATCCGCTGATGCCGACAGTCCGATACGAAAAACCGGGTTTTCAATCCGGTTTTTTTTGTCGGGTGGGGGGGGGCGAGGAAGGAGACTCGACTGCCCCGGGAAACCGCCGACAGGCAGACTTTTATAGAAAATGCATACCCTAGGCCAATACCTGATGACGTTGTCCGATCCCGACGGACTGACCCGCACGCTGGGAGCGGTGGAGGTATGCCGCGACCCGTCGGGGAGAATGTGCTTCAGCGTCGGGAACTCGGCGGCCGTCTTTCGCATCCGCCACCAGGGGCGGATCCGCTCGCTGCGTTGTTACCTGCGGCCGCAGCGCCACCTGAGGGAGATCTACGGCGGGCGGCTGCTCGAACGGGAACTCTACCTCTACACGTCGCCCGACAGCGGCGTATGGGTCGACGTGGTGATCGGCGACTGGATCGAAGGCGAAGACCTGCACACGGCCATCGCCCGCGCCGCTACGGAGGGTGACACCCGGCGTCTCGGAGAGTTGGCCGAGGCATTCGACCGGCTGGCCGCCCCGATGGTGGCCGACGACCGGGCCCATGGCGATCTCAAACCCGAAAACATCCTGGTCGATGCGGCGGGACGGCTGCACGTGATCGACCTGGACGCCTCCTTTCTGCCCGGCATGAAAGGGGAGACAAGCCCCGAACTGGGAACGGCCGCCTATCAGCATCCGGCCCGCACGGCCGCGGACTTCAACGCTCGGCTGGACGACTATCCGGCGGCGCTGATCTCCACGGCACTCCATGCACTGGCCCTCGATCCGACGATGTGGAAGCGTTACGGGAAGGCGGATGCACTGCTCTACGATCCACGACGGGCCGCCACGGATCCGGCTTTGTGCGAGACGCTCGGGCTGTTCGAGACGCGGGGCATGGCCCTTGCCTACCGCATCGCCCAACTGCTGCGGGCTCCGCGGCCGGAACTTCCCGACCTTTCGGCGCTGCTGGCCGAGGCGGTTCGGAGAGCCGACCGGGAGCGGTCCGAAGGGGTGAGAAACGAACGGATGCGAGCCGCAGAACAAAATCCAGCAACCGTCGGAGAGGTTCCGGAGTCGGGAAATCCACCGTCGGAAGAGGAGGATTCACTGCCGGAGTTGTATGCCGAGGGCGGCCGCTGGGGTTTCCGCACACGGGAGAGGGTGGTTATTCCGCCGCTCTACGACAACGGATTCGACTTCACCGAGGGGCTGGCCGCCGTACTGCTGGGCCGCACGTGGCACTTCATCGACCCGCAGGGGCGCACCCGTCTGAGCTGCCGGGGGTGTCAGGCCGTCAAGCCCTTCCGCGAAGGCTGGGCCCGGATTCTGCGCGACGGCCGCTGGCGGAGAATCAACCGCGCAGGGCAGGAATTTGACATTTGACGGCAAATCGTTATATTTGTAGGTTGTAGGATACGGATTGCCCGCCGGAAGATCGCCATCCCCGAGACCGCCGGCGGCATGATGATTGAGAACCGAAAAGTTATGACTCCATTCAGAACGTTGACCGCCGAGCAGATCGCGTCGCTCGAAGCACTGGGTAATACGGCCGAAGATTGGTCGCAAGTCCGGGTTTCGGAGGATTTCCAGCCCTTCCAGCTGCAGCAGAGCCGCCTCGAAGGCGAGGTCCGCATCGGCTCCGAGGCCCGCATCATCCACTCCCGGGTGCGCAACTGCCAGATCGGCGAGGGATCCCTGATCGAGGATGTCACGGCGCTGGAGTGCCGCCACCGCTCGTCGTTCGGAAACGGCGTCGGCGTGGCCACGATGAACGAATGCGGCGGCCGCACGGTGCGGATCTTCGATACGATGTCGGCCCAGATGGCCTACGTCATGGCCCTCTACCGCCACCGTCCGCAGACCCTGGCCGCCCTGGAGCGCATGATCGACCGCCGGGTCGAGGAGCGGCAGTCGGAGATCGGCCGCGTGGGACGCAACTGCCGCATCGTCGGAGCCCGCTTCCTGCGCGAGGTATGCATCGGCGACGAGGTCCGCATCGACGGCGCCTCGCTGCTCGAAAACGCCACGCTCTGCGACGGTGTCGAGATCGGCGTCGATGTCAAGGCCTGCGACCTGATCGCCGCCGAAGGGGCCCGCATCGGAAACGGCTCGACCGTCGAACGCTGCTTCGTGGGCGAGAGCTGCATCCTCGACAAGGGCTTCACGGCCGCCGAATCGCTCTTCTTCGCCAATTCGCACTGCGAAAACGGCGAAGCCGCCTCGATCTTCGCCGGTCCCTACACCGTCTCGCACCACAAGTCGTCGCTGCTCATCGCCGGCATGTTCTCGTTCTTCAATGCCGGCAGCGGCTCGAACCAGAGCAACCACCTCTTCAAGAGCGGGGCCGTCCATCAGTCGGTCCACCTGCGGGGCTGCAAGTTCGCCTCGGGGGCCTACATCATGTCACCGGCCCTCGAAGGGGCCTTCACGATGGTCATGGGCCACCACTCCTACCACCACGACACGTCGGCCCTTCCCTACTCCTACCTGATCGAAAAGGAGGGGCGCAGCCATCTGATGCCGGGGGCCAACCTGGCCAGCTACGGCGCCGTGCGCGACATCGAGAAGTGGCCGGCACGCGACCACCGCAAACTCAAACGCGACGTGATCGACTTCGACGAATACAACCCCTACGTCACGCAGGCGATGCTCGATGCGGTGAACATCCTCCACACGCTGCAGGAGCAGGACCCCGACGCCGAAGTCTACACCTACAACAAGACGCTGATCCGCGCCGCCTCGCTCCAGCGGGGGCTGAAACTCTACAACAAGGCCATCGTGGCGGCTCTCGGGTCGATGCTCGACCGCGGAGAGTCGAATCCCCGTCACAACGGCGCGGGACGCTGGATCGACGCCGCCGGACAATACATCACGCGGCAGGCCATGCGGGAGATTCTCGACGCCGTGGATCGCGGCGAACTCACCGATCCGACGGCCGTCGACAACCGCTTCCGGATCTTCGACGTCCACTACGACGACTATGCCCACAGCTGGGCTCTGCAGGTCTATGCCTCGCTGCTGGGCCACACACCGACCGTCGGGGAGCTCAACGACGCCATCCAGGCCGGGCGCAACGCCCACGCCGCCCTGCGCGAGATGACCGACGCCGACCGCCGGCGCGACTGTTCGCTCGACATGGCCGTCGGCTACGGCCTGGACTGCGACAACGAGGAGGACCGGCGCAGGGATTACTTCGCCGTGAGAGGTTTGAAATAGAGATAGCACGTAAAACCCATGTACACACAAAGCATCACACGCTCCCACCGCACGGCCTTCGTGCTGCTGATCGACGGTTCGGGATCCATGGCCGAGGAGATCGACGTCCACGGCCGGCGCATGACCAAGGCCGAAGCCGTGGCCTCGATCACCAACGGACTGCTGTTCGAACTGATCGAACGGGCCCGCCGCAACGACGGCGTGAGGGATTACTACGATATCGCCGTCTGGAGCTATTCGGGCAACGACGAGGTCTACTCGCTGCTGCCCGACGGCGTCGAGATGATCTCCGTGGCGAAGCTCGCCGCCCTGCAGGTCCCCATGCGGCGCGAGGTCATCGAGTGCCGGATGCCCGACGGTTCGACGGCCCTGCGCGAGATTCCGGCTCCGGCGTGGGTTGCACCCGAGGCTGCCGGGCAGACGCCGATGTATCAGGCGCTGGACCAGGCTGCGGAGCTGCTCGACGCCTGGTGCCGCCGTCCGGAGCATGAGCTACAACGCCTCGGCCGAACAGCTGATCGCCATGCTCAACATCGGTTCCATCAGCGTCAAGATCGAATAACACCATGACACCTACGATCCAAACTTTCACCCGGGCGCTGCTGACCCCCGACCTCTGCTTTTCGCACCTGACCGACGCCCGGGCCGTGCCCGGCCCCGAAGGGCTGCCGCTGTTGATGCGCACGACGCGCTTCGCCGAGGCGCAGATCGACTGGCAGGGACACCGCTGGCTGGTGTCGATGCCCCTCTCGTCGTCGGCCATCCACTCGGTCGAGCGCACCGCCTCGCGCATCGGCCGCCTCAATTCGGAGTGGCTCTCGCCGTACCGGATCCTTCCGGGCGAGATGCGCTGGACAGGCCCCACGGGCGAGGAGCTCCGCTGCGATCTGGTGCTGGAGTACCTCCCGGAGGGGATCTCCTTCGAAGAGGCCCTGCGCCGCGAATCGACCGATCGGCTCCTCACGGCCCTCGACACCCTGCAGCAGGCGCTCCGCACGCTGGAGTTCGCCCACAACAACCTCCGGCCGCGGAATCTGCGCTGGGTCGGCGACCGCTTCATACCGCTGCGCTACCACGACGCCCGGTTCGGACACCCGGAGAACGACGAACCCTCGTTCGAGGATCTGCGCGCGGAGGTGCTCCGCCGTTCGGACCCGATGCAGGTCTCGGATGTCGAGATGCACTACAACCCGCTGCGCAGGCTCACCGGCCACCTCTGGACCGGCCAGTTGTCCGAAGGGCTGGTCTGTGTCGAGGACAAGAGCGGCTACGGCTTCGTGGATGCCGAAAACCGCGTGGTGATCCCCGCAACGCTCCGCTGGGCCGGCGACTTCCACGAAGGCCGCGCCAAGGCCGAAACCGATACGGGCATGGGACTCATCGACCGGCAGGGACAATGGATCATCCCGCCCATCTACGAAATCATCGACTACGACCCGGTCGAAAGCAACGTCTTTGTCCGCAAGGAGGGACTCTGGGCCGAATTCGACTATCTGGGACGCCGGCAGTCGGAGTTGGGCGAACGCTCGGCCCGCCCGTAACCCCAGGAGGGGGGGGGAATGCAGCCGGAAGCGCCGGATCCCGAAACTCCCGAACACACAACACAGGCAAAAGAAGACGAACAATAAAAACAAGACACCATGGAAAACAACCAAACTGAAGAGGTAAAGGTCCTGATCATCGGAAGCGGCCCGGCCGGCTACACGGCCGCCATCTATCTGTCACGCGCCAACCTGGCACCGGTCCTCTACGAGGGCATCGAACCCGGCGGCCAGCTGACCACCACCACCGAAGTCGAGAACTTCCCGGGATTCCCCGAAGGGGTAGACGGCCCGCAGCTGATGGCAAACATGCGCCAGCAGGCCGAACGGCTGGGCACCGACCTGCGGTCGGGCAGCATCACGAAGGTCGACCTCTCGGAGCGTCCGTTCCGCGTCGAGGTCGACGGCGAAAAGGAGATCCTGGCCCGGAGCCTCATCGTCTCGACGGGCGCCACGGCCAAATACCTCGGCCTGCCCTCCGAGACGAAATTCCGCGGACAGGGCGTCAGCGCCTGCGCCACGTGCGACGGATTCTTCTACCGCAAGAAGGATGTGGCCGTTGTCGGCGGCGGTGACACGGCCTGCGAGGAGGCCACCTACCTCGCCTCGCTCTGCCGCAAGGTCTACATGATCGTCCGCAAACCCTTCCTGCGGGCCTCGAAGGCGATGCAGGAGCGCGTCTTCCACACCGAGAACATCGAGGTGCTCTTCGAGTACAACACCGCCGAGGTGCTGGGCGACGAGCAGGGCGTGACGGGGGCCCGTCTGGTGAAGACGGACGGTTCGGAGCGCACGATCGACATCGCGGGCTTCTTCCTGGCCATCGGCCACCACCCCAATACGGAGCTCTTCGCCGGACAGCTCGAACTGGACGAGGAGGGCTACATCCGCGTCGAGAGCAACACGTCGAAGACCTCGGTCGAGGGTGTCTTCGCCGCCGGCGACGTGAAGGATCCCCACTACCGTCAGGCCATCACCGCCGCCGGTTCGGGCTGCATCGCCGCCCTGGACTGCGAACGATTCCTGCTGCGGTGAGTTTCGCGGTAACCATACTGGGCTGCTCGTCGGCCAAGCCGACTCCGAACCGCCACCCCTCGGGACAGGCGGTGAACATCCACGAGCAATACTACCTGGTGGATGCCGGCGAGGGGACGCAGCAGCAGCTGATCCGTTACGGGATCAATCCGCTGAAGCTCCGTGCGGTATTCATCTCGCATCTGCACGGCGACCACGTCTACGGCATCTTCCCGCTGATCTCGACCCTGGGGCTCTACGGGCGGCGCACGCCGCTCGAGGTCTATGCCCCGGCGCCGTTCGGCGAGATGCTGGAGGCCGACCTGCGGCTGTTCGACGCCGACCTGCCCTACGAAGTGATCTGGCACCGGGTCGACACCACGAAGCACGCCCTGCTGATGGAGAACCGCACGGTGGAGGTGTGGAGCATCCCGCTGCGCCACCGGGTGCCGTGTGCCGGGGTGCTCTTCCGCGAGAAGGAGCCGCCGCTGAACGTCGACAAGTTCAAGATCGTGAAATACGGCCTCTCGATCGCCCAGATCACCGCCGCCAAGAGAGGGGAGGATGTCACGCTGGAGTCGGGCGAGGTGATCCCCAACGGCGAGTTGACCTACCGCCCCTACCGGGCCCGGTCGTACGCCTACCTCTCGGACACGAACTTCTCGGCCCGGGCCGCGGAGCTGTGCCGCGGGGTGGATCTGATGTATCACGAGGCGACCTACGCCGCCGCCGAGCAGCGTTCGGCCCGCGACCGCGGCCACTCGACGACGCTCGATGCGGCGAAGGCGGCGCTGAAGGCCGGGGCCCAACGGCTTATCATCGGACACTACTCGTCGCGCTACAAGGACGAAGGGGTGCTGGTCGAGGAGGCCCGGACGCTCTTCCCCGACACCTGGCCCGCCACCGAAGGGGTTACCTTCCGCATAGACAAAGAAGCATGACAAAAGCCGAAATCCAACTCGTCCGCTCGCTGGCCGACAAACGCGGCCGCACGGAGCAGGGACTCTTTCTGGCCGAGGGCGAAAAGCTCATCGGTGAACTGCGCACGTCGCAACTGCGCGTGCGGCAGATCTACGCCCTCGAGGGGATCTTCGCGGGCGACGAGGTCGAGGTGGTCACGCCGCGCGAGATGGAGCGTCTCTCGCAACTGAAGACGCCGTCGAACTCGGTGGCCCTGGTCGAGATCCCCCGCTACCGGCTGCACCCCGAAGAGCTGCGCGAACGGCTGACGCTGGCCCTCGACGAGGTGCAGAACCCCGGCAATCTGGGGACCATCATCCGGCTGGCCGACTGGTTCGGCATCCGCGACATCCTCTGCTCGGAGGGGACCGCCGACTGCTTCAATCCGAAGGTCGTGCAGGCTACGATGGGGGCCATTCTGCGCGTGCGGGTCCACTACACGGATCTGGCCGCCGCGCTCACTGCGGCCGCACGCGACGGGGTACCCGTCTACGGCACCTTCCTCGAGGGGGAGAACCTCTACGAGAGCCGCCTCTCGCCCGCGGGCATCGTCGTGATGGGCAACGAAGGCCGCGGCGTAACTCCCTCCGTGGCGCAATGTATCTCGCGCAAACTCTTCATCCCGCCCTGGCCCGCCGACCGACGCGGCTCGGAGTCGCTCAACGTTGCCATGGCAACGGGAATCGTCTGCGCCGAATTCCGGCGCCGGACCGCCATGCACGGGGCGAAATGACCCCCGCACGGAGCAAATGCGGCGAAAATCGCATTTTTATCCCCCGCCGGAGCACGCCATATTCCGAAAATTTATACTTTTGTGAGTTGAAACAGTTGCATTTGGCTCCGGACCCTCCGATCGGAGGATACCTTCGGAACCGGCAACCCGAAAAAGAGTTATGACCGAACCCAAATACAAGATAGGCATCACGCAGGGTGACCCCAACGGAATCGGCTGGGAGGTGATCATCAAGACACTGTCCGACCCCCGTATCACGGAGTTCTTCACCCCCGTTCTCTACGGATCGCCCCAGGCGGCTGCCGCATACCGAAATACCCTGACGGAGGTCGAGCAGTTCGCCCCGACGACCGTCGCCTCGGCCGCCGAGGCCCGCCGCGGACGGATCAACCTCGTCGCCTGCGGCCAGATCGCCCGGGTCGAACCCGGAAAACCGACCCCTGAAGCCGGCCGCGCCGCCGTCGAGGCGCTGCGCACGGCCATGCGCGACCTGAAGGCCGGCGAACTCGATGCGCTGGTCACCGCCCCCTTCGACAAGGAGACCGTCCAGAGCGACGACTTCCGCTTCACGGGACACACCGAATACCTCGCCGCGGAACTCGGAGGCGAGTCGATGATGATCATGTGCAGCGACGTGCTGCGCGTGGGGCTGGTCACCAAGCACATTCCCGTCTCGGAGATCGCCGCCCGCATCACCCGCGAAGAGATCCTCGCCGATCTGCGGATCTTCAACCGCTCGCTCATCGAGGACTTCGGCATCGTCCGGCCCCGTATCGCCGTGATGGCCCTCAACCCCCACGCCGGTGACGGCGGACTGCTGGGCCGCGAGGAGCAGGAGATCATCCACCCGGCCATCGTCGACGCCTTCCATGAGGGGATTCTCGCCTTCGGGCCCTTTGCCGCCGACGGGCTCTTCGCCGGCGGAGGCTATGCCAAATACGACGGCATCCTGGCCATGTATCACGACCAGGGGCTGGCACCCTTCAAGAGCCTCTCGCCCGACGGTGTGAACTTCACCGCCGGCCTGCAGGCCGTACGCACCTCGCCCGACCACGGCACGGCATTCGACATCGCCGGCAAGGACAAGGCAAACCCGCAGTCGATGCGCAACGCCATCTACACAGCCATCGACATCCTCCGCCACCGCGCCCAGTGGGCCGAGTGGAGCGCCAACCCCCTGCCCCGTGCCGAACGCGAAAAATCGGCCCGCGACGGCGCAAAGGAAACCCCGCAGAATGCCAGGGAGCCCAAAGAGTAACAGAAAAACAAAATAACGGACAAACCCGAAGTGTATTCCGTCTCGTAATTGTGGAAGCACCGAAGGCCCCGAAAATTTTAATAAAAACCTTTATGATCAAAATCACTTTCCCCGACGGTTCCGTACGCGAGTACGCCGAAGGGACAACTGCTTACCAGATCGCCGAGAGCATCAGCCCTCGTTTAGCTGCGGACTCGCTGGCGGCCTCGGTAAACGACGCAACGGTTGACATGATGCGCCCGATCGACGCCGATGCCTCGATCAAATTCTACAAGTGGGACGACGACGAAGGCAAGCACGCCTTCTGGCACACCTCGTCACACCTGCTGGCCGAAGCCCTCGAAGCCCTCTATCCGGGCATCAAGTTCGGTATCGGCCCCGCCATCGACAACGGCTTCTACTACGACGTCGATTCGCCGACGCCCATCACCGAAGCCGATCTGCCGGCCATCGAAAACAAAATGGTGGAACTGGCCCGCAACAAGGAGCCGCTCGTTCGCCGCGAGGTTCCCAAGGCCGAAGCCCTCGAGACCTTCACCCGGAAGGGCGACCAGTACAAGGTCGAACTCATCTCGGATCTGCAGGACGGTACCATCTCCTTCTATACCAACGGCGCCTTCACGGACCTCTGCCGCGGTCCCCACATCCCCAATACGGGATACATCAAGGCCATCAAGCTGACCTCCGTGGCCGGAGCCTACTGGCGCGGCAACGAGAAGAACAAGATGCTGACGCGTATCTACGGCATCTCGTTCCCCAAGAAGTCGATGCTCGACGACTACCTCAAGATGATGGAGGAGGCCAAAAAGCGCGACCACCGCAAGCTGGGCAAGGAGCTCGAACTCTTCACCTTCTCGCAGCGCGTCGGCCCGGGACTCCCTCTGTGGCTGCCCAAAGGCGCCGCCCTGCGCGACCGTCTGGAGCAGTTCCTGCGCAACGTCCAGAAGCAGTACGGCTACCAGCAGGTCATCACCCCGCACATCGGCAACAAGGAGCTCTACGTCACCTCGGGCCACTACGCCAAGTACGGCAAGGACTCCTTCCAGCCCATTCACACCCCGATCGAGGGCGAGGAGTATCTGCTCAAACCGATGAACTGCCCCCACCACTGCGAAATCTACCGCTCGAAACCCCGTTCGTACAAGGAGCTGCCGGTGCGTCTGGCCGAGTTCGGTACGGTCTACCGCTACGAGCAGTCGGGTGAACTCCACGGACTGACCCGTGTGCGCGGATTCACGCAGGACGATGCACACATCTTCGTACGCCCCGATCAGCTGCTCGACGAGTTCGAACGCGTGATCGACATCGTACTCTACATCTTCAAGACGCTGAAGTTCGACAGCTACACCGCCCAGATCTCGCTGCGCGACCCCAACAACCGGGAGAAGTACATCGGTTCGGACGAAAACTGGGAGAAGGCCGAGTCGGCCATCATGCAGGCCGCCAAGGAGAAGGGCCTCACAACGGTGGTCGAGTACGGCGAGGCCGCCTTCTACGGTCCGAAACTCGACTTCATGGTCAAGGACGCCATCGGCCGCAAGTGGCAGCTGGGTACGATCCAGGTGGACTACAACCTCCCGGAGCGTTTCGACCTGACGTACAAGGGCGCCGATGACAAACTCCACCGCCCGATCATGATCCACCGTGCGCCGTTCGGCTCGATGGAGCGATTTGTGGCAGTATTGTTGGAGCATACGGGCGGTAAATTCCCGCTGTGGCTCTCGCCCCAGCAGGTGGTCGTACTCCCGATCTCGGAGAAGTTCAACGGCTACGCCCAGACCGTCTGCGAATACCTGAACCGCTACGACGTCCGCACGGAGGTCGACGACCGCAACGAGAAGATCGGCCGCAAGATCCGCGACAACGAGCTCAAGCGCATCCCCTACCTGCTGATCGTCGGCGAGAAAGAGGAGGCCGAAGGGCTGGTTTCGGTCCGTGCCCAGGGCGAAGGCGACAAGGGGCAGATGAAACTCGAGGAGTTCCGCGACTTCCTGACCGGCCTGGTCAAGGCCGAGGTCGAAGCCAACAAGATCGTGAAGAACTGATCCGAAGGCAACCAAGACAACACATTATTAACTTAAATACGTACAACTATCGCAGCACCGAAACCATTCCCGCCGCGGCCGTTCAACCCCGGGAATAACAGACCGAAACCGGCTACAGGCAACAATCCCCGCCTGGGACGCAGAGCGCCCGAAAAGGAGAATCCGCACCGTATCAACGACCAGATTACGGCTCCCGAAGTGCGCGTGGTGGGCGACAACGTGCCTCAGGCACAGGTCATGCCGATCCGCGACGCACTGCGTCTGGCCGACGAGCTGGAGCTCGACCTGATCGAGATCTCTCCGAAGGCCGATCCTCCCGTCTGCCGCATCGCCGATTACCAGAAGTTCCTCTACCAGCAGAAAAAGAAGGCCAAGGAGCTGAAGGCAAACCAGGCGAAAGTCGTCGTCAAGGAGATCCGTTTCGGCCCCCAGACCGACGACCACGACTACAATTTCAAGCTCAAGCATGCCCAGAACTTCCTCAAGGAGGGCTGCAAGGTGAAGGCTTACGTCTTCTTCCGCGGACGTTCGATCGTCTTCAAGGAGCAGGGCGAAATCCTGCTGCTGCGCTTCGCCACCGATCTGGAGGATATCGCCAAGGTGGAGATGATGCCCAAGCTCGACGGCAAGAAGATGAACATGATGCTTGCACCCAAGTCGAAAAAGTAGTGCGCTGCACCGGATGACGCCTCCATGCCCGACGAAAAGCGGGTTCGGAACGGATCGATCCGGATTGTATGAAGAAGGGACAACCCCCGGAGGAGTCTTCCTCCGGGGGTTGTCGTTTGTCGATTTTTGTGTACCTTTGCATTGATGATCTCCACCGACGACATATTCCTCCTCGCGGAGGGCGACAAGGCCGCCTTCGAAACCGCGGCACTGGAGCTGTTCCGCTTCCAGGCCGAAGCATGCCCGCCCTACCGCGAATACCTCGACCGCATCGGCGTCCGACGGGAAGCGGTCGCCTCGCTGCGGCAGATTCCGTTCCTGCCCATCGAGCTCTTCAAGAGCCACAAGGTCTACTGCTGTGCGGAACCGCCCGAGGCGGTCTTCACTTCGTCGGCCACCACGGGCATGATCCCGTCGCGCCATCCGATGCGCTCGCTGACCCTCTACGAGCAGGCATTCCGCGGGGCATTCCGCGCGTTCTACGGCGATCCGTCGCGATGGAGTCTCTACGCCCTGCTGCCGAACTACCTGCGCCGCAAAGGGTCGTCGCTGGTCTACATGGCCGACCGGCTGATCGCCGACTGCGGGTCGGGAGGCTTCTACCTGGACGATTACGACGCGCTGCTGCGCGATATGGCCCGGGATCCGAAGCCGAAGATCCTGCTCGGCGTGAGCTACGCGCTGTGGGATCTGGCCGAACGCTACGCCCCGAAGCTGAACAACACCATCGTCATGGAGACCGGCGGCATGAAGGGCTATCGCGAGGAGATTCCCAAGGAGGAGTTCCACCGCATTCTGTGCGACGCCTTCGGCGTGGAGGCCATCCACTCGGAGTACGGCATGGCGGAGCTCACCTCGCAGGCCTACTCACAGGGCGGGAACCGGTTCCGCTGCCCGGCGTGGATGCGGGCCGTGTGCCGCGACGTAAACGATCCCTTCGAGGGGTTGCCCGCGGGCCAGCGCGGCGGGCTGAACATCATCGACCTGGCCAACCGCTGGTCGTGCGCCTTCATCCAGACGCAGGATGTCGGACACGTCGACACCGACGGTTCGTTCGTCGTCGAGGGTCGGGTCGACCACGCCGAGATCCGCGGCTGCAACCTGCTGGTCCAATAGGGGGGGGGCCGTCGGGATCGCGCCGTCAAACACCGCATCGACAAAAAGATTCATACGCATGAAAACCGTTGCATTCGTACCCATCCGGCTCAACAGCCAGCGCGTGGCGGGAAAAAACCTCCGCCCGTTGAGCGGTTCGCCGCTGATGTGCCACATTCTGCGAACCCTGACGCAGGTCGAAGGGATCGACGAAGTCTACGTCTACTGCAGCGACGAAAGCATCCGCCCGCTGTTGCCCGACGGGGTGCGGTTCCTGCGCCGCGACACCTCGCTGGACCGCGACACAACGCTCGGACGCGAGATCTACGACGCCTTCACCGCCGAGGTCGAGGCAGATCTCTACGTCCTGGCCCACGCCACGTCGCCCTTCATCCGGCCGGCAACGATCGCCGAAGCGCTCGCAAAGGTAAAGTCGGGCGAGTACGATTCATCGTTCAGCGCCGAGCGGATCCAGACATTCGCCTGGTACGAGGGGCGGCCGCTCAACTACCGCCTCGACAACATCCCCCGCACGCAGACCATCGAACCCGTCTACATCGAGACGAGCGCCTTCTTCATCTTCTCGCGGGAGTTGTGGTGCGGCCGCGGACAGCGCATCGGCGACCGCCCCTGGATGGCCGTCGTCGATCGCATCGAAGGGCTCGACATCGACTATCCCGAGGATTTCGCCATGGCCGAGATCATTGCCGCCAGCCGCAACCTGCCGCAGTAGGTGCGGAAAGAGGGGCCCCCGACTGCGTAAATGAACGATCCGGAGCGGAGATCCCGCTTCGGACCGTTTGCATAACAGGGCGCCTTGCCTGAACCGACCACATGGAGCAACCGATCGGCGAACCGGACAGTCCGGATGAAACCGGGCGGTCGGGACGGTCGGGACGGTCGGAGCAGTCGGAACGGTCGGAGCGATCAGTCGAGCGGATCGCGCTCGTAGGCGTCGATCAGCGAGCCGCGCGTGCGATTGACAATCCGCGCCCCGAGCCACGCGGCATAGTCGCGCAGGATCTCGTGCCCGCGGAAGAGTTCGGCCACCTCCGAGAGGTAGAGCGCCATCGTATAGGGGCGCGGAGGAACCTTCTGGAAAATCGGCTTCGGGGCGACGGGCTTCGTGTCGTAGTAGTGGCTGTCGATACGGCAGAGGCGGTTCTCATCGTCGACCATGAGGCCGTCGAGCAGCGTATGGTCCACACCGTAAAGCTCCACCGTGCGGTAGCCCAACAGCAGGGCAATGTATTCGCACACCTGGACCACCGTGCCGAAGTTGGCACTCCCCAGCCCGCGGCGGAAGAGCCGGCGGCGCAGCGACGGGAAGCCGTTGTAGAGCTGCGTGTGGAAGAGGATGATGCGGATCCGGGGGTTGGGCAGCACGGCCCGATAATCGAAATGTTCGGGGTTGTAGTACTGCACGTAGAGGTGCATGGGCCACGTGACCCGGGCGTTGAGCGTGCGGTAGAGTTCGTCGACCCGTTCGCGCTGGGCGCTCCGGCGGAAGAACATCGGGTCCGACAGCACATAGTAGGCCGGGCGCAGTTGGTCAAACCGCTCGTCGAGGGCGAAGAAGTTGACCGCCATAAAGTCGCGCTCCCGGGCCGCCCCGCTTTCGAGCAGCCGGGGCAGTTCGCGCCCCAGCGAGGGGCCGTTGCCGAGGATGGCCGCAACGGGGCGCGGACGGCCGACCGTACCGGCCCGCCCGACGTAGTTGCGGAAATTCTCCTTCCAGGCCATGACGGCCAGATAGAAGACCGTTTCGTAGAGATTGCGCACGAAACGGTCGACTTTTTCGAATGCGGTCATACCCCCTGATTTTCTTGCAAAAGTAGCAAAAGATCGGTATCTTCGCAAAAATTCACCCCGCAGCCATGCCGAAAACCACCTTCACGGTCGTCATTCCCCTCTACAACAAGGAGCGCGAGATCGAAGCCACACTCCGCTCGGTGCTGGCACAGAATCGTCAGCCCGAGGAGATCGTGGTCGTCGACGACGGCTCAACCGACCGCAGCGCCGAGGTGGTGCGCCGTATCGGATCGCCGCTCGTGCGGCTTATCCAACAGCCCAACGCCGGCGTCAGCGCCGCCCGCAACCGCGGCATCGCCGAAGCCCGCAGCTCGCACATCGCCCTGCTGGACGGCGACGACGGCTGGGAGCCCGGCTATCTGGCCGCCATGGAGCGTCTGATCGACGACTACCCCGACTGCGGACTCTACTGCGCGGGGTTTACGATCGAGAGCCACGACGGATGCTTCCCCGCCTCGGGGCTCGACCGCCGGGGGGTGGTCGAGAACTTCTTCCGCGACTCGGCCCACCGCTACATCGCCATCCCCTCGGCCAGCTGCATTCCCCGCCGGGTTTTCGACACCATAGGGGGATTCCCCGCGGGGATGAAGATCGCCGAGGACCTCTATCTCTGGATCGAAATCGCCCGCCGCTATCGGGTCTGCTACACCCCCGAACGGCTGGTCCGCTATTCACGCATCGCACAAAACCGATCGGCTTCGGGCTACACCCCCGAACGGACCGACTTCTCGTTCGAAAAGCTCTATAACCCCGATGCTCCCGAGGAGGAACGCGAATTCATTGCCCGGGCGGCGCTGGGCAAGGCGCTGGTATTGAGTGTCAAGGGCGGCACCGAAGAGGCAGCCCGCGCCGCCCGTTTCTTCCACTGGACGAAGACCTATCGCCGTACGCTGCGCAAGGTGCGGCTGCTGAACCGGCTGCCCGTCGCCTGGCGCGGGCCGCTGCTCGACGCCTACAACGCCCTGGCCTGGCGCCTGGCCCGCAAAGGATTGTAAACGAACGCCAACCACCAAGAAAGCCATTTCATGAGATTACTCCGAAGATTGACTCCGACCCTTCTGCTGACACTGCTCTCCGCAGCGGTTCAGGCTCAGGTGGACCGCACCGAGACCCTGCGTTCAAGCAGTATCGACCGCACCTATACGATCCACCTCCCGGCGGATCTTCCATCGGAAGCGCCTCTGGTCGTCGTCCTCCACGGCTACACCGGCAAGGCTGATCCGAACTACTTCGGCATGAATGCCACGGCCGATCGTCACGGCTTTGCCGTCTGCTACCCGCAGGGCGAACGCGACGGCCGCGGCAAAACCTGCTGGAACGTGGGATACCCCTTTCAGGCCGACATGCGGATCGACGACGTGAAGTTTCTCTCCGACCTGGTCCGCCATCTGCAGCGTCGCTACGGGCTGAGCCGCCACAACGTCTTCTGTACGGGCATGTCCAACGGCGGCGACATGTGCTACGGGCTGAGCCGCCACAACGTCTTCTGTACGGGCATGTCCAACGGCGGCGACATGTGCTACCTGCTGGCCTCGAAACGCCCCGATCTCTTCGCTGCACTTGGCCCCGTGGCTGGTTTCATGTCGGTCGAAATCCTCAGAGGGGACAAATGCCGCCGACCGGTTCCGCTCTTCGAGATCCACGGAACAGCCGACCCGACAACCCGCTGGGAGGGAGATCTGGAAAACCGCGACGGCTGGGGCGCCTATCTCCCGATCCCGATGGCCGTCTCCTACTGGGCCGCCCGAAACAAATGCCTCGAACACCGTATCGACACACTGCCACGCCGCGAAAGCCAGCTGCAGGTCGTCGCCCACCGTTACACGGACGGCACGGACGGCCACGAAGTATGGCTCTATGAAACGATCGGCGGCCGGCACTCGTGGCGCAACACAGGCGTCGATACCTGCGAGGAGCTTTGGCGCTTCTTCAGTCGCTGGATCCGATAAACCGGCCGGGCCCGATCCGGAGCCTTGTCGTTCCAAGGCTGCGTGCCAACCACTCCACGAGATACGGGCACAAAAAAAGGGTTCCACACCTTTCGGGGTGGAACCCTTCGTTATTGGCTGCCGCAGCAGCGGCTGCGGTCCGTAGACAATCAGTTCGCAAAGGTCAGACCGTTGGCGTCGGCATCGATCGAAATGGGTTTCGAACGATCGACCTCGCCGGCCAAAATCCGCTTCGACAGATCGTTGACCACGTAACGCTGGATGGTCCGCTTGACGGGTCGTGCACCATAGAGCGGATCGTAACCCGCCTTGGCGATCCATTCGCGCGCCTTGGCCGTATACTCGAGCCGGATGTTGTTCTCGGCCAGCAGTTTGCGTACAGAGTTCAACTGCAGATCGACGATACGTTCGATATCTTCGCGCGTCAGCGGCTCGAACATCACAATCTCGTCGATACGGTTCAGGAACTCGGGCTTGAGCTGCTGCTTCATCAGGTCGATCACCTCGCGGCGCGTCCGCTCCAGCACCTCAGCCGGGACCTTGTTGCCGTCGAAGTTGGCGAAGTTCTCCTGGATCACCTGCGACCCCATGTTCGAGGTCATGATGATGATCGTGTTGCGGAAGTCCACCGTACGACCCTTGTTGTCGGTCAGACGACCGTCGTCGAGCACCTGCAGCAGGATGTTGAAGACATCCGGGTGTGCCTTCTCGATCTCGTCCAACAGAACCACCGAGTAGGGCTTGCGCCGCACGGCTTCGGTCAGCTGGCCGCCCTCGTCGTAACCGACGTATCCGGGAGGCGCTCCGACGAGTCGCGAAACGCTGTGACGCTCCTGGTATTCACTCATATCGATACGCGTCATCATCTGATCGTCGTTGAAGAGGAACTCGGCCAGCGCCTTGGCCAACTCGGTCTTACCGACACCCGTCGTACCGAGGAAGATGAACGATCCGATCGGCTTGCGCGGGTCGTTCAGTCCGGCACGCGACCGGCGAACGGCATCCGAAATGGCGGCAATGGCCTGATCCTGACCCACGACCCGTTTGTGAAGCTCCTCCTCCATGTGGAGGAGCTTCTCGCGCTCCGAGGCCAGCATCCGCGTGACGGGAATGCCCGTCCAGCGCGATACCACCTCGGCGACATCCTGGGCGTCGACCTCCTCCTTGATCATCGAACCGTTGGTCGATGCCAGCTTGAACTCCTCCTGGAAGGCTGCAATCTGCTTCTCGGCCTCCTGGATCTTGCCGTAACGGATCTCGGCCACCTTGCCGTAATCGCCCTGACGCTCGGCCTGCTGGGCCTCGATCTTCAACTGCTCGATCCGGTCCTTGTTGGCCTGGATCTTCTTCAGCAGATCGCGCTGCCCCTGCCATTTGGCCCGCATCTCGGAGTCCTTGGCCTTCAGGTCGTCGATCTCCCTGGTCAGCGACT
This sequence comes from Alistipes sp. An54, assembly GCF_002159375.1. NCBI lineage: Bacteria > Pseudomonadati > Bacteroidota > Bacteroidia > Bacteroidales > Rikenellaceae > Alistipes > Alistipes sp. An54. The sequence goes on along the minus strand of NZ_NFIA01000003.1, from coordinate 235,201 downwards.
CGATACGCTCCTCGTCCTTCTCGCGGCGGATCGCCTCACGTTCGATCTCCAGCTGGCGGATCTTCCGATCGAGGCTATCGATCTCATCCGGCACGGAGTTCATCTCCAGACGCAACCGCGAGGCGGCCTCATCGATCAGGTCGATGGCCTTGTCGGGCAGGAACCGCGACGTGATGTAACGCGTCGAGAGTTCGACGGCCGCAATGATGGCCTCGTCCTTGATCCGCACCTGGTGATGGTTCTCGTAACGCTCCTTCAGACCACGCAAGATCGAGATGGCATCCTCCTGCGAAGGCTCGTCGACCATCACCTTCTGGAAACGACGCTCGAGAGCCTTGTCCTGTTCGAAGTATTTCTGGTACTCGTCGAGGGTCGTAGCACCGATCGTCCGCAGTTCGCCACGGGCCAGCGCCGGTTTGAGGATGTTGGCCGCATCCATCGCACCCGAGGACTTGCCCGCACCGACCAGCGTGTGGATCTCATCGATGAAGAGCAGGATCTCGCCTTCGCTGGCAACGACCTCCTTGACGACAGCCTTCAGACGCTCCTCGAATTCACCCTGATACTTGGCTCCGGCAATCAGCGCACCCATGTCGAGCGAATAGATCACCTTCGATTTCAGGTTCTCGGGGACATCGCCGTCGATAATCCGTCGGGCAATACCCTCGGCAATGGCAGTCTTGCCCACACCGGGTTCACCGACCAGGATCGGGTTGTTCTTCGTACGCCGCGAAAGGATCTGCAGCACCCGACGGATCTCCTCGTCACGTCCGATCACCGGGTCGAGTTTGCCGTTACGGGCCTGTTCGTTCAGGTTGATGGCATACTTGCCCAGCGCGTCGAACTCCTGCGAAGAGGTCTGCGAATCGACCGTCGCCCCCTTGCGGAAGGTGCGGATCGCCTCGATGAGCTCCTTCTCCGAAGCACCGCTGCGCTTCAGCAGATCGGCCGCCTGTCCGCGCTCGGCCACAAGGCCCAGCAGCAGGTGCTCGACCGAAGCGTACTTGTCGCCGAAATTCTTCGTGAAGTCGACGGCACGCTGGATCATGCGCGACGCATCCTGCGAAAAGTACTGCTCGCCGTTGCCGCCCTCGACGCGGGGCAACTGCCCCACGGCCCGGTCGACCTCACCGCGCAGCCCGCGGACGTTCACGCCGACACGCCCCAGCAGAAAGGTAGCAAGCGAATCATCCTCGCGGATCAACACCGCGAGCACGTGGAGCGGTTCGACAGCCTGCTGTCCGCGCTCCCGGGCAAGAGTAAGCGCCGCCTGCAACGCCTCTTGCGCCTTGATGGTTAAAGTGTTGATGTTCATATCCGTGTTGTTCTGTTAGTTTTCAAGTTTCGATCGGTAACCGATCAAAAGGCTTGCCACATTCGGCTTCCGGACATTTCGACATACTTTTCGCAAGAAATGTCATGAATTGTCACCCGCCGACTGACACACTGCGACAATCCGACAGACCGCGGGCTGCCGCCGGGCCGAACACCGCCGGAAAACATCCGGGAGGAGCAGCGCCGACTCCGCAGAAAATCGGTTTCCGGCTCCAAAATAAGAAGAATATTGTATATCTTTGCAACACCATGAGTGATTTCATCGTCAGTGCACGCAAATATCGCCCCGCAACCTTCCGTTCGGTCGTCGGGCAAAAGCATATCACCTCCACGCTGCAGAATGCCATCGAGCGCGGACAGCTGGCCCACGCCTACCTCTTCTGCGGACCGCGGGGCGTCGGCAAGACCACCTGCGCACGCATCTTCGCCAAGGCCATCAACTGTCTGAACCCCCACGGCGCCGAGGCCTGCAACGAGTGTGAATCGTGCCGCTCGTTCAACGAGGGGCGCTCGCTCAACATCCACGAGCTGGACGCCGCCTCGAACAATTCGGTCGAGGATATCCGCTCGCTCATCGAGCAGGTGCGCATCATCCCGCAGGTGGGACGCTACTCGGTCTTCATCATCGACGAGGTCCACATGCTCTCGGCCGCGGCCTTCAACGCCTTTCTGAAGACCCTCGAGGAGCCCCCCGCCCACGCTATCTTCATCCTGGCCACCACCGAAAAACACAAGATCCTGCCGACGATCCTCTCGCGCTGCCAGATCTACGACTTCAACCGCATCCGCGTCGAGGATTCGGTCGAGTATCTGAAATACATCGCCTCGCAGGAGGGGATCACGGCCGACGAAGAGTCGCTGAACCTCATCTCGCAGAAGGCCGACGGCGGCATGCGCGACGCCCTGTCGATGTTCGACAAGGCGGTCTCGTTCTGCGGCACGACGCTCGACTACCGCCACGTGGCCCAGACGCTCAACGTCCTGGACTACGACACCTATTTCAACGTCACGAAAATGCTCCTCGCGGGCAACTATGTCGAGGCGCTGGTTCAGTTCGACGAGGTGCTCTCGAAGGGCTTCTCGGGCCAGACCTTCATGGCCGGTCTGAACCGCCACATGCGCGATCTGCTGATGGCCAAACGCCCCGAGACGCTGCGGCTGATCGAAATGACCGGAACCCTGCTCGAACGATACCGCGCGCAGGCGGAGGCCTGCAGTGTCGAGTTTCTCTTCGGGGCCATTGCCCTGCTGACGGATCTCGACGGGAAGATCCGACAATCGTCGAACCAACGATTGCTCGTGGAGCTGGGCCTGATGAAGATCGCAGGGCTCGGCCAAAAAAAAAATAACGACCTGATATCTCCCGGGGAGTATCCGCTTCCCGAACTGACACCCCGCCCGGCGACAGGCCCGACGGCAACCCCGCAATCCGGACCAGCTTCGCAACCCGGCCCGCAAACCGCAGGCAGAGAGGCGGCGATCAACGCAACGGCGCAAGGTTCCGCATCGGCAACAGGCCCGACGGCAGCTTCGCAACCCGGCCCGCAAACCGCAGGCAGAGGGGCGGCGATCAACGCAACGGCGCAAGGTTCCGCATCGGCGGCAGGTCCGGCGGCAACCCCGCAAGCGGGACCGGCTCCGCAACCGGCGGCAGCGCAAGCAACAGGGAATTCCCCGGCCTCGACGGTACACCCCCATCGCAAACCGCTGATTTCGGGAACGTCTCTCTCGGAACTGCTCTCCACGGGAGGAGCCTCGCAGAGCGTGGATCCTGAGTCGGAGAAGGCGGCCCGGACCACCGACATCGTGATCGACCCGGCGAGCGAAAGCAAACTGACAAAGGCCCGGGACGAGATTCTGAAGCTTATCCGGGAACGTCGGCCGCGCTTCGTACAGGTCTTCGAGGAGATGCGCTTCCAGGGCAATACGATTGCCGTCAGCGTTCCGACCAGCGAACTGCGCGAGGAGATTCTCCGCTCGAAGACAGCCATGCTGATGCGTATCGCCGAACTGGCCGGAATCAACGGAGCCCTGGAACTCGAGGTAAAGGTCAACGAGGAGATTCGGGCCGCACGCCCGATCAAACTCGAAGACCGGGTCAAATACATGACCGACAAGAACCCGCTGCTCACGGAGTTCCGCAAGGCGCTGGATCTCGAAGTCGAATAACAAAAGCGAGCGGGCATACCGCTCCGGAAAACGAATAAGAAGAGAACAAAAGAATATGGCAACCAAGAACTTTATCGAAGAACTCGAATGGCGCGGCATGATCCACACGATCATGCCCGGAGCCAAGGAACAACTGGAGAAAGAGATGACGACGGCCTACCTGGGCATCGACCCCACGGCCGACTCGCTGCATATCGGCCACCTGGTGGGAGTGATGATCCTCAAGCACTTCCAGCTCTGCGGCCACCGTCCGCTGGCCCTCGTGGGCGGTGCCACGGGCATGATCGGCGACCCCTCGGGCAAGTCGCAGGAGCGCAACCTGCTCGACGAGGCAACCCTGCGTCACAACCAGGAGGCCATCAAGGCCCAGCTGTCGAAACTCCTCGACTTCGACTCCGACGCCCCGAATGCCGCCCGCATGGTCAACAACTACGACTGGATGAAGGACTTCACGTTCCTGGACTTCATCCGCGACATCGGCAAGTGCATTACGGTCAACTACATGATGGCCAAGGATTCGGTCAAGAAGCGCTTCAACGGCGAGGGTGACGGCATGTCGTTCACCGAGTTCACCTACCAGCTGGTTCAGGGTTACGACTTCCTGCACCTCTACGAAACGATGAACTGCAAGATCCAGCTCGGCGGCGCCGACCAGTGGGGCAACATCACCACCGGCACCGAACTCATCCGCCGCAAACTGGGTCCCGAAGCCGAAGCCTATGCCATCACCTGCCCGCTGATCACCAAGGCCGACGGCACGAAGTTCGGCAAGACCGAGAGCGGCAACGTCTGGCTGGATCCGCGCTATACGTCGCCCTACAAGTTCTACCAGTTCTGGCTCAACGTCAGCGACGAGGACGCCAAACGCTACATCAAGATCTTCACGCTGCTCGACCGCGAGACGATCGAGTCGCTGATCGCCGAGCACGAGACCGCCCCGCACCTGCGCGTGCTGCAGAAGCGGCTGGCCGAGGAGGTCACCACGATGATCCACTCGCGCGAGGAGTACGAAAAAGCTGTCGAGGCGTCGCAGATCCTCTTCGGCGGCGCCACCTCCGAGGCGCTGCGCCGGCTGGACGAAACGACGCTGTTGCAGGTCTTCGAAGGGGTTCCGCTGTTCCGCGTGGCCCGCACCGAACTGGAGGCCGGCCTGCCGTTCGTCGAACTCTGCACCGAGCGTGCGCAGATCTTCCCCTCGAAGGGCGAATGCCGCAAGCTGATTCAGGGCGGCGGCGTCTCGATGAACCGCGAGAAGATCGCCGATGCCATGCGTCAGGTGACGGCCGACGACCTGATCGCCGGCAAGTACCTGCTGGTCCAGCGCGGCAAGAAGAACTACTACCTCGTCATCGCCGAATAGCATGGAATACCGCATCGTACTGCAACGCATGGAGTTCCGGGCCCTGCACGGGTGCTACGAACTCGAACGCAAGGTCGGCAACCGCTTTACGGTCGACGTGGAGATCACGACCGAACTGGGCGACGTAGCCGCGGAGGACAGCGTTGAAAAGGCCGTGAACTATCTGACGGTCTACGAGGTGATCCGCCGCCAGATGGCTGTCACACAACGCACCATCGAACGGGTCGCCATGAACATCATCGACGCCCTTCACGCCGAATTTCCGCAGATCCGGCACGTGAAATGCACCGTATCGAAACTGGCGCCCCCGCTGGGCGGCAAACTCGAACGGGTGAGCGTCATACTGGAGAAATAACCCGAGACGCCCTGCGGCGGGAGTGGGTGGACCTCCCACCGCAGGGCATTTTGCAAAAAAGTCCGCTTATGCAACATCATTCGCACAACCGCGCCACGCTGGGCGGGAAACTGAGCGCCGTTCTGGTAGCCGCGGGCAGCTCCGTGGGGCTGGGTAACATCTGGCGTTTTCCCTACGTTGCCGGAGACAACGGCGGCGGGGCCTTTCTGGTCATCTACATCCTCTGTGTCATTCTGATGGGGCTGCCGCTCATGATCGCGGAGTTCTCCGTGGGCCGCGCCTCGCACCTCAATGCCGTAGGAGCCTATCGCGCCCTCGACCGGCGGTGGAGTTTTCTGGGTTACAACGGCGTGCTGGCCGCCTTCCTCATCCTGGGCTTCTACTTCGTGGTCTCGGGCTGGACGGCCGAATACATGGTCCACTCCGTTACGGGCAGTCTGGCGCAATATACGACGGCAGCCGAATATGAATCGGTCTTCACAAACTTCATCAGCAATCCGTGGCGCCCGATCCTCTACACGGTGCTCTTTGCGCTGGCTACCCACTTCGTCATCGCACTGGGAGTTCAGAAGGGCATCGAACGCTCAGCCAAGGTGCTGATGCCGCTGCTCTTCGTGGTGCTGATCGCCCTGTCGATCCACTCGCTGCTGATGCCCGGAGGCGGCGAAGGGCTGCGCTTCTTCTTCCAGCCCGACTTCTCGAAGGTCACCCCTTCGACGGTACTTGTAGCCCTGGGGCAGGCCTTCTTCTCGCTCTCGATCGGCATCGGGACAATGGTAACCTACGCCTCCTACTTCAAGCCGGAGACCAACCTGCGCCACACGGCCCTGAACGTCACGATTCTCGACACGCTGGTGGCCGTATTGGCCGGCGTGGTGATCTTCCCGGCGGTCTTCAGTGTCGGCATCGAACCCTCGTCGGGCCCCTCGCTGGTCTTCATCACCCTGCCGAGCATCTTCAACGGCATGCCGCTGAGCATGGTTTGGTCGACGGTCTTCTTCCTGCTGCTCGTCGTAGCGGCCCTCACGTCGACCATCTCGCTGCATGAGGTGATCACAGCCTACCTCCACGAGGAGTGGCACATGAGCCGCCGTGCCGCCGCCTGGACCACCACGGCTGCCACCACCCTGCTGGGAGCCGTCGCCTCCCTGTCGGTCGGCGTCTGGAGCGGTTGGAAACCCTTCGGACTGACACTGTTCGACCTGCTGGACTACGTGACGGCCAACATTCTGCTGCCCGTAGGCGGCCTCTTCACCTGCATCTTCGTCGGATGGAAACTCGACCAACAGGTACTCAAGGATCAGATTACCAACAACGGGACGCTGAAGTTCCGCATCTACACGCTCTTCATCGTATTGTTGCGCTACTTCTGTCCGCTGGTCATGCTGATGCTCTTTCTGGACAATCTGGGGGTCTTCTGATCCCGCTGGTGTGTGTGGGGAGGGTAATCCGGATTCCGACGGATACGGAAGCAACGGCATGCCGCGGGCAGAGGCCTGACCCGGATGGCAAAAAAGGGACACTGCATAATGCAGTGTCCCTTTTTAATGATTTTCGGGAGAACTTCTCGCCGTTCGCAGTTTCATCTTCGCGGCCGTATATCTCAGAACCTTTCGGTTTTTATTCAGGCCTGTTCCTTCCGGCCCCTCGACGGTTTCCTGCTCCAAGACGCCTTCGCCTCGCTGCAGCCCCCCCCGACTGACTCTCCGGTCCTTTCTCGCTGCGGCTCCCCGGCCAAGACATTCTACAGTTCTTTGCCTCTCCGTGGTCCTTCGGCCCTCTGTAGTCTCTCGGCTCGCTGCGGCTTCCCCCCCCGAGACAGCCCCCGGGTCAGTTGATGTTGCGGCGATCGGGCTCCTTCTCGGGCGAAGCAGCCTCCATGTCGATCTGTAGCTTGACCATTTGAATGGCCGCCGCAGCCGCCTCATCCCCCTTGTTGCCGAGGCGCCCTCCGCAACGGTCCAAAGCCTGCTGCATGTCGTTGACGGTCAGCACTCCGAAGGAGATCGGCATATTCCACTGGATCTGCAGCTGCGTGATGCCCTGCGTGACCCCCTGGCAGATAAAGTCGAAGTGGCGCGTATCGCCCTGAATGACGCATCCGAGGGCAATCACCGCATCGACATCCGTATACTCGGCGAAAAACTGCGCCCCGAGCGAGAGTTCAAAGGTCCCGGGGACATATTTCACCTGAATGTTCATGTCCGGGCAGCCCGCAGCCCGCAGCGTGCGCACGGCTCCCTCCAGCAGCGCCTCGGTCACCTCACGGTTCCACTCGGCCACGACAATACCGAATCGCATGTCCGCAGCCGACGGCAGCGGAGCGTCGAATTTCGAAAGATTGTGATTCCGGGTTGCCATGTCGGTCGATTATTTCACGCTGCCCAGCAGTTTCTCGGCCTCACGGGCCTCCATCGAGGCGGGATACGAGGTCAGGATCTGCTCGTAGAAGGCGGCGGCCTTTTCGTTATTGCCCTGTGCCTGCTCGGCCAGACCGGCCTTGCGCAGATACATCGGTGCGGTCATGTTGTTGTCGGCAGCCTTCACGGCCTTCTCGTAGAACTTCACGGCCTGGGCGTAGTTCTGCTGCTCGACAGCCACGTCCCCCTGCAGACCGTAGTTCTGGGCGTTGATCAGCGCTCCGGGGATTCCCTTCACGGGCGAGAACTTGGCCAGATACCTGGCGGCATTCTCCAGATCACCCGTACGCAGGTAGCAGATGCCGGCGTAGTGCTTGGCCAGGTTGCCCGAGGGGGTCGAACCGTACTTGTCGATCACGTCGAGGAAGCCGGCGCCGTTGGCGTCACCGTGCAGGGCCAGTTCAAAATCGGGAGTCTCGGCATCGAAACGGTTCTGAGCCTCGGCGATCATCTCGGCAGCCTTCTCGGCCCGCGGCAGGACAATCAGCGAGCGATAACCGAAAATCAGGGCCGCGAGAATCAGCAGACCCAGGAAAATGTAGGACATCAAACGACCGTTCTCCTCGAAAAAGAGCTCCGTTTTGTTCATTGCCGTGCCGAGAGTTTCCGGTTCGGCGACGTTCTGTTTTGCCATAGTGCTATTGTTGTTTTTAGTTTATAATCCGTACGATAGTTTGCAAAGATACAAAACTATTCACAATGTGCAATGTCGTGTCCGGAAATTTTGTATTTTTGTCCTATGCATCTGAAGAAAATCGCGCTGCTGAATTTCAAAAACATCCGCCAGGAGGAGCTCCTGCTCTGCCCCGGAATCAATGCGCTGGTGGGCGACAACGGCGCCGGAAAGACCAATGTCATCGATGCGGTCTACTACCTGTCGATGTGCAAGTCGTCGCTGCCGATGACCGACGGCCAAAGCATCCGCCACGGCGCGGATTTCTTCCTCATCGAGGGGACCTACGCGACCGATGCGGGCAAACGCGAGGTGATCGTCTGCTCCTTCTCGCGCAAGGGCGGCAAGGTCCTCAAACGAAACGGAAAGGAGTATGACCGGCTGTCGGACCACGTGGGGCTGATTCCCGTGGTCATCGTCTCGCCGGCCGACAGTGCGCTGATCTCCGAAGCCGCAGACGAACGCCGCCGCTACCTCAACGCCTTCCTTTCACAGCTGGACCGCCCCTACCTGCAGGCCGTCATGCGTTACAACGCCGTCCTGGCCGAGCGCAACCGTCTGCTCAAGATGCAGCCCGACGAGACGATGCTCGAGATCTACGACCGCCAGCTCTGCGACCACGGCCGCGTGATCCATGCCCGCCGCCGGGAACTGATCGAGCGGCTGCAGCCCATCGTGGCCCGCTACTACCGGACACTCTCCGAGGACCGAGAGCAGGTCGAACTGCTCTACAAGTCGGAGTTGAACGAGCGGCCTTTCGAGGAGATCCTGCGGGCGGCCCGGCAGAAGGACCTGGTCAACGAATTCACGACGGCCGGCATTCACCGCGACGATCTGGTGCTGAAGATCAGCGGCTATCCGCTGCGCAAATACGGCTCGCAGGGGCAGCAGAAGTCCTTTCTCATCGCCCTGAAGCTGGCCCAGTATGCCATCGTGGCCGAAGAGAAGCACGAGCGCCCGATCCTGCTGCTGGACGACCTCTTCGACAAGCTCGATGCCGGGCGGGTCGAACAGCTGATCCGGCTGGTTTCGTCGGAGACCTTCGGGCAGATTCTCATTTCGGACTGCAACCCCACGCGGCTGAAGGCGATCCTCGACCGTTCGGGAGGCGATTACGCGCTCTTCTCGGTAGCCGACGGTGCCATCACACAGGAGCGGAAGACGGCCCGCCAACTCGAAGAGGAGGCCCAAACGGGAGAGGCCGGAATCGCAAACGAGAGCGGCAATCAGCCGGCACGGGAAGAGACCGCAGCCGGAATGCAGTCAACCGAAACAGACGAACCATGAGACGCACGAAAACCATGCTGATGGGCGAATTGCTGGACGAGTTCTTCAAGCGCCCGTACGTGGCCGCCAAGGTGGCCGAAGGGAAACTGCCCGATACGTGGCGGGAGATTGTCGGGGACCGTGTTGCCGACCAGACGACCGAGTTGCGTCTCGAAAAGCACATTCTCTACGCCCGAATCCGGTCGAGTGTCGTCCGTTCCGAACTCTTCTACCAGCGCGAGGCCCTCAAGGAGGAGATCAACCGTCGTTCGGGCGTGCGGCTGGTCAACGCCGTCATCATCCGCTAACGCCCCCGAACGTACCGGGCGGCACCCCGGACAGAGGCGGCAGACACTTCGCTCGAGGCGGCGGGCGCTTCTCCGGAAGAGATCGGTCCGGACATGCAGCAGCCCCATCCGAACCGCCGCTAAAAGGCTCGCAACAGAGCTCCCCCCCCCAACCGGTCTGCACCCGCCACAATCCCATCCAACGTGCAACAGAGAGGCCCCACACGACGGAACGGCATCTCCCGATTGGTCCACACCGGTTCCCCTGCAATCCAATCCCATACCCCGCGGACCGATCCCGGCCACTCCCGGACAGTTCCGGTCCTGTCGCACACAAGGCAAAAGAGCACCCGGGGGGGGGTCAAAAGAAAGAGTACCCCACCCAAAGGCGGGGTACTCTTTCTTTTTCTTTTGATGGATCGGACCAGCCGATCCGGCGTCGTTACTTGATGATCACCGAACGGTTGGCCTGCTGAACGTTCTTGTAGACGTCGGGTTCGTTGCCCAGCCCCTCGTAAGTCAGCTGCTTGGGGTTCACACCGCACTTGATCAGATAGTCGTAGACATTCTTGGCACGGTTTTCAGCCACCCGCTTGTTGCCGGCAGGCGTACCCGTCTGCTGGTCGGCGTGTCCCTGAATCGTATAGACACGATCCTTCGGACCGTTCTTGATCAGATCGGCCGTCAGTTCCAGACGCGTCTTGTCCTTGGCCGTGAGTTTCGACATGCTGTAGTCATAGAAGATGATCGAGGTCGGACTCGACGACGTATTCACCTTCCTGGCCTCGGCAGCAGCCTTGGCTTCAGCCTCGGCGGCAGCCGTCTCGGCCTCCTTCGCGGCGGCCTGTGCCGCGGCAAGCTCCTCGTTCAGACGGGCATTCTCGGCCTTCGAGGCCTCCAGCGCCGCATTGCCGGCCGCTACGGCATCCTGGAAGGCACGGATATCCTCGGCCGTATATCCCGGCACGCCACGCTGCCAGTTGCGCTGGTTGAAACGATAGGTGATACCGGCCGTGGCCGTGAAGCCAAACAGGTAAGCCCCGCTCACCGACGCCGGGCAAATCTCCGATTTGGCCATCAAACCCTTGAGCTCAATGTTGAAATCGAAAGCCTGCGAAAGACGGAACTTGTTGAGCAGACCGGCCGTGAAGGCAAACTCCTGATTGGTACCCGAAAGACTCGTCCGCTGGCTCTTGTCCGTGAAGTTCGAAGCCAGGTAACCGAAGCCGGCGAACGGCACGGCATACCATACACGATCCTCACGATAACCGCCGATCCAGTTCGAGGCGTTCACCATCACATCCGCATGCACGAAGAGGTAGGGCCACTTCAGCTTGCCCAGATCGGCATCGAAATTATTGAACCAGCCACCCTGCAACTGACCGCGCACGCCCACAACCGGGTGCAGCCACTTGGTCAGCGACAGATTGCCCTCGAATCCGAAACGATCGCCCCACGAACCGAGGTTGCCACTGTTCGAGAAAGCCGTACCGCCGCCCAGGCCGGCCGATATTTCCCAATTATCCCAAAATCCGTTGGAGACAAATCCCGCAAAACTCGGCTTCTTGGGCGTATCTTCAGCCTGGGCCGAAGCCGCGAATGCCGCAATCATGAATGTCAGGAAAATTTTTTTCATATCCATACAAATTTGATTTGCTATCTTCGGTGTAAAAGTACATATTTTTTCACAATTCGGATGATCTTCTCCGCAAAAAAAGTACAAAAACGGGCTGCTATCCACGCAAAAAGGTCCGAAGCTGCCGCTTCAGACCTTTTTTGCATCAAAAAGTGCCCTTTCAGGCGATCAACCGCACTTCGAATAGCCGCACGACATGCAGGTCAGACAGCCGTTCTGATAGGCCATGTTCTCCTGACCGCAGCTCGGGCATTTGCCCTTGGACTTCGTGCCGTCGACGATATACTGCTTCAGGGCGCGGCAGACACCCGTCTTCCACGTATTGATCGAGACGCTGTCCAGATGCAGCGATTCGATGAGCGAGACCGTCTTTTCGATCGGCATGCCGTGGCGCAGCACGCCCGAGATCAGCTTGGCGTAATTCCAGAACTCCTCGTTGAACAGACGCGAAATGCCGCCGATCGTGTTCGTATATCCGTAACGGTCCGTATACTGGAAGTCGTAGCGTTTCGTGCCGTCCTCCTCGCGCACCTTGATGATATAGCCCTTCTTGATCTTGGGCGGGATGTACATGGCGTCCTCCTCGATCTTACCGGTAAAGATCTCGTACGGACGGCCGTTCTGCAGTCCGACGAAGGCAATCCAGTCCTCCGTACCGTTCTTGAAACGGACGATGTCCGCGGGAATCGACTTCGGCCGCTTCGGAGCCACGCCCGGATGCTCCTCGCAGGTCTGCTTCTTATTCTTCGAGTTCTTGTCGAGCAGCACGCCCGAGCGGCAGCCATCGCGGTAGACCGTGACGCCCTTGCAGCCGCACTCCCAAGCCGTGCGGTAGACGTCGGCCACCAGTGCCTCCGAGACGTTGTTCGGGAGGTTGACCGTCACCGAGATCGAGTGGTCGACCCACTTCTGGATGGCCCCCTGCATCTTGACCTTGGCCACCCAGTCGATGTCGTTGGCCGTAGCGCCGTGATAGGGCGAAGCCTTCACCCACTCGTCAAGCTCCTCGTCGGAGATCGTGGCCAGTTTCTTCGTATCGTATCCGTTCGCCTCGAGCCACTTGACAAAGTTGTGGTGGTAGACGTTGTACTCCTGGAACTTTTCGCCCGTTTCGTCCTCGTAGTCGACGTGCGTGTCGTGGTCCGAGGGGTTGATCTTGCGGCGGCGCTTGTAGACCGTCCGGAAGACCGGCTCAATGCCCGACGTAGTCTGCGACATAAGCGACGTGGTGCCCGTCGGGGCGATGGTCAGCATGGCGATGTTGCGGCGGCCGTGCTTGATCATCTCCTCGTAGAGTTCGGGATCGGCCTCGCGGATGCGGGCGATCATCGGGTTGTTGACCTCCTTGGCGGCGTCGTAGATCGGGAACGGGCCGCGTTCGGCGGCCATCTGCACCGAGGCCCGATAAGCGGCCAGCGCCAGGGTCTTCTGCACCTCGACGGCAAAGTCGATCGCCTCCTGTGAACCGTAACGCAGCCCCAGGGCGGCCAGCATGTCGCCCTCGGCCGTGATGCCGAGGCCCGTGCGGCGGCCCTTCTGAGCCATCGTGCGGATCTTCTTCCAGAGCTCCAGCTCCACGCGGCGCACATCCATATCCTCGGGATCATGCTCGATCTTGTCGATGATCAGCTCGACCTTCTCCAGCTCCAGATCGATGATGTCGTCCATCATGTGCATGGCCTTGCCCACATGGTCGCGGAACTTCTCGAAATTGAACTTCGCATCGGGCTTGAACGGATTGTCCACGTAGCTGAAGAGATTCATCGCCAACAGACGGCACGAGTCGTAGGGGCAGAGCGGAATCTCGCCGCAGGGGTTGGTCGAGACCGTCACGAAGCCCTCGTCGGCATAGCAGTCCGGGATGCTTTCGCGCAGGACCGTATCCCAGAACAGCACGCCCGGTTCGGCCGACTTCCACGCATTGTGGATAATCTTGTCCCAGAGCTTCTTGGCGTCGATATCCTGCTCGTATTTCGGATGATCCGAGTCGATCGGGAACTGCTGGTGATACTTCTTGCCGGCCAGCGCCGCCCGCATGAACTCGTCGTCGATCTTGATCGAGACGTTGGCGCCCGTGACCTTGCCCGTATCGACCTTGGCGTCGATGAAGCGCTCGGCATCGGGGTGCTTGATCGAGAGGGTCAGCATCAGGGCGCCGCGACGGCCGTCCTGGGCCACCTCGCGCGTCGAGTTCGAGTAGCGCTCCATGAAGGGGACGATGCCCGTCGACGTCAGGGCCGAATTGAGCACCGGGCTGCCCGTCGGGCGGATGTGCGAGAGGTCATGCCCCACGCCGCCGCGGCGTTTCATCAGCTGCACCTGCTCCTCGTCCATGCGGAAGATGCCGCCGTAGGAGTCGGCCGGATGCTTGTGGCCGATGACGAAGCAGTTCGACAGCGAAGCGACCTGGAAATTGTTGCCGATGCCGGTCATCGGGCCGCCCTGCGGGATGACGTAGCGGAAGTGGTCGAGCAGCTCGAAGACCTCCTCCCGGGAGAGGGGATTCGGATATTTGCGCTCGATGCGCTCGATCTCGGCGGCGATGCGCTGGTGCATCTCCCGTGGCGAGCGCTCATAGATGTTTCCAAAGGAGTCCTTCAGGGCGTACTTGCTCACCCACACCGTGGCGGCAAGATCGTCCCCCTCGAAGTACTTCTTCGACTCGGCAACCGCATCGTTGTAATCGACCTTCTGCGGAGCTTCGGTATTGGTTGTTTTTGACATAATGGCTTGATTCTTATCTATATTTGTGTTTTTTTTGGATTCTTGTCTCTTCGGTCGGCGCCCTTCCGGGTCTCCTCGCTTCCGGGCGGTCGGCGCAAAGCCGCGGTTCTACAAATTTCAGACTTTTCCCCCTAAAAAGCCAAATTCGAGGACCAAACTTATCGACAATTTATCTACAATAGGCGAAAAGGCGCGCCCCAGACTCCCGGGGCGCGCATTCGTTCGGATTCGGGAGGATCACTTCACGGCCACGGCATCGATCTCGACCAGCGCGCCCATCGGAAGAGCGGCCACCTGGTAGCAGACCCGTGCCGGCATGTCACCCGTGAAGAACTCCGCATAGACGGCATTCATCGCCGCGAAGTCTCCCATCGACTGCAGCAGGACGGTCGTCTTCACCACATCACGGAAGTCATAACCGGCTTCGCGGAGGATATGGCCGATGTTGGTCAGCGACTGGCGCGTCTGCGCCTCGACACCCTCGGACATCTTGCCCGTGGCGCCGTCGATGGGCAGCTGACCCGAAACATAAAGCGTCCCACCCGTCTCAACGGCCTGGGAATAAGGCCCCACGGCTTTGGGGGCCTGCGGTGAAGCGATGATCTTTTTCATACGTATTGGATCGTTGGGACACCAAAGGTACGATTTATTTCCGATATTTGCAGGATATCGGGGCTGCTTCGGCAAAAAATTTCCCGAACGGCATCGGCTTCCGCTATCCTTGACTTCGTCTTGGACAGGAGGCGCCTCGGCACAGCCAAATCCCGAAAATTCCATTTTCGATTTGTCTCTGCCCCCGGCTTTCGCTATCTTTGCGGCAAAACTCAAATCGGAAAATGATGAAAAATCTGTTACGCATGACGGTAGCCGCCGCTCTGGTGCTTCTGATGGCCGGTTGCTGCCACTGCCGCTCCTATCAGCGGAAAACCCGCCGTCCGCTGGTCGGCACCGAATGGCAGCTGATCCAGCTCGGCGGCGAAACGATCCGCCCCATCGAGGGACGCTTCACCATCACCCTCACGGAGCAGGGCAAACTCTCGGGCGCCGGAGACTGCAACCGCATCTTCGGTCCCTACCAGAGTGACAAGGATCGTTCGCTGAAGATCGGGCCCCTGGCCTCGACCCGCATGGCATGCCCCGACATGAAACACGAGCGGGCCTTTATCGAAGCCCTCGAATCGGCCACCCACTACGACATGGACGGTCCGATGCTGCTGATCCTCTCGAACGGCGAACTGCGGGCCGTCTTCCAGGCCGTCCCGGCACCGACCGACCCGAAGGCCAAACCGGCCAACTAGGCAGCTTTCCACGACGCGAAACGGCGGGACCGATCCTCCTCGGTTCCGCCGTTTTCTTTTGCGGCCGCCATATCCGTCCGATCCGTGCGATGCCCCGCTCACAGGAACGGCCCGTTCGACAGTCACTCTTCCTGCAGCCCGGCCGAAGCAGCCGTGTCGGCCACGCAACCGGGATTGAACTGCTCACGCAGAAGCCGTTCGTTGAGTTCGCGCCGAAGCCTGCGCAGCTGCGAGAGTTCGTCCTGCAGGAGACCGATCTCCGGGCAACGCCCCTCCAGCTCCTTCCACGCCGACGTAAAACGGGACAACAGCGGATCAGTCGACAGAATCCACCCCTTCGTCCCGTAATAATCGACCATATAGCGCAGAATAGCCATGTTGCGCTGCCGCTCGGCCTCACGCTTGCGTTCCAGAGCCGGTTCATAGTCGGGATTCCCGGCCCGCAGACGCGCATACATCTGGTTATAGTGCATCTTGTTGGCCGACTCGCGCTCGGAATCCTTCACCCCGCGGAGCGCCACATACTCCTGATGGATGGTATCGTACTGCGGATCGGTGCGCAGAATGGCCGTGTAGGCCTCCGAGGCGGCGCGCAACCGCTCGCCAAGCTGATCAATGGCCGGCACCGTATCACGCAGCCGCGCATAGTTCAGCCCGGGCAGGGAGAAGACCTTGGGGGTGATCCGCGCCTGTTCGGCATAGTCGAGGTAGACCTTCCAGGTCAGTTGGTTGAGTTGCAGATCGAGGCGGCGGATCACCTCATCGAGTTTGACGATCCGGGACCTCAAGCCGTCCCCCGTCAGGTCCCCGGTTTTGGATCGGGATTCGGTTGGTTGTGCCGGTTGTGCCGGTTGAGCCGGTTGAGCCACGGCACCGGCGGCCGTCATCAGCAGCAGGGCCAACAGAACCTGCTTCGAAAAAAGAGTCATTGCTTTCATTTTCATCGTTCCAATTTATGCATTTTGTGCAACGGTTGCATCTATTGGATGCGGAAACCCTTAAAAATACATAAATCCGCACGAAAAAACAAGTAACTTTACCCGTCAGAACCCGCCAACCATGCAACTCCCCGAGAAAAATCCGCTCCGTCCGGACGATGACGAACTGCTGGCCCGCTACCGGGCCGACGGCCGCACGGAGCATCTGGCCCAACTCTACCTCCGCCATACGGAGCTGGTCTACGGCGTGGCACTGCACCTGCTGCGCAACCGGGCCGATGCCGAGGATGTGGTGATGCAGCTCTTCGAGGAGCTGATCGTCAAGGCCCGCCGCCACGAGATCCGCAACTTCCGCAGCTGGCTCCACACGGTCTGCCGCAACCTCTGCCTCATGCGGCTGCGCCGGGAGGGGCGGATGCCACCGGCCGAAATGCCGCGCGAACTGCCCGACGACGGCCAGCTGATCGACCTGCTGGCCGACGAGGAGCGCCGGCAGCAGCTCCGCACGGCACTCGAACGGTGTCTGGAACGGCTGCCCGAGCCCCAACGGCGCTCGATCCGTCTCTTTTTCTTCGACCGCTGCTCCTACGCCGACATCGCCGCCCTCACGTCGTGGCACCTGAAGAGCGTGCGAAGCTACATCCAGAACGGCAAACGCAATCTGAAAATCTGTCTCGGGAACAAACGGCCATGAAACTCATCGACTATCTGTCGGGCGACCGCCGAGGGGGCGAGGCCCGCGATCTGGAACTCGAAGCGCAGCGCGATCCACTGCTTGCCGAGGCGCTGCAGGGATTCGAAGAGAACCCCGGCGACCCTGCCGAAGCGCTCGCCGAGTTACGGCGACGTATCCTCGCACGGGCGGCACTCGAGACACGGCGTCGACACCGGCGTCTCATACGTCGCGTCGCGGCAGCGGCCGTTCTGCTGATTGCCGCGCTGACAACCGGGCTGATAGCCCTGCACCGGGCGGAGCGGTTCGAAGCCCCGACCCTTGCGGAACAGGCCCCACGGCCGGAAGCACCGAACGGAGCCCGGGAAACGGCCGGGCCTCAAACGGAGCGCAGCGCCACCCCCGGTGCGGAGCATCCCGACTCTCCGACGCCGGAGACGAGGACGGGAACCCCCGCCAGCCGTCCAGAGGCGCCACGCACCCCGGCAGATACCCTTCCGGCCCGCTCGTCGGACGGAAGAGCCGTCCCGACCATAGGCTCTGCCTTTGATACGGTCACCGTCGTGGCCTACGGGGTGGGGCACAAGCCGGAGAGGACCGGCAGCCCCGGCACGGGAACAGAGGTCCGTGACACCTTCTCCCGAAAGAGACCGACCCCGACAGAATCCCTCCGACGCGAAGCCGCCCCGGCCACCACACAACGACAGGTCCGCTACCTGGTCAACGGCGTCGAACGGGTCTCGCTGGCCGGACTGGACACTCGTCGGATCACCGATATCGCGATCCACGACGAGGCCGACGGCACAACGTGCATCGAGATCACCACGCCACAGCAACTCCCCGAAGCGGCGCTGGCCACAGCCGAACCCTCGCGGAGATCCCCCCTGCCGGACGGCAATCTGACGGAGTTCCGCGAAGATGTCGAGCCGCGGCTGACGGCCCCCGTACCGCCGGAAGAGAAGGTGGAGGATCTCCCGTTCGTCAGTGCAGAGACGCTGCCCCGCTTCCAGGGGCAAGACCTCAACGGCTTCCGGAAGTGGGTGCAGGAGCGGATTGCTCCGTCGAAGATCGTCCCGGGGAGCGGAATTCCGGGGCGCGTGGTTGCCTCGTTCGTGATCGACACGACCGGAAGGCTCACGCAGATCCGGATTCTTCAGAGCCCCGACCGCTCGCTCTCCGACGAGGTCGTCCGCGTGCTGAAGCAGTCGCCCCGCTGGGAGCCGGGACGACAGTTCGACCGGAAGGTGCCGGTCAAATTTTGCATTCCGGTCGATTTCCGCCAGCGGCAGCAACCGACAAAGCAAGACCGCAACCGGGACTGACAACAAACCGGCTGCGACCGGCCACCAATCGCCGGCCACGGCCGGCACCCGATCGCAGCCGGAACAGACAACCGACCGCCTGCTGCGAACAACGCCCGATCACAACGGGTCCGGACAGCCAACCGGCCAATGCGACCTTCGGAGCGATCAGTCCCCCGAAATCCCTTCTCCGCTCGAAGCTGTTCTTGTTTGAAGCGTCCCGGTTCGAGGCCGCCCCTGTTCCTTGCCGACCGTTCCTTGCCGACCGCTCACGAAAAAGCCCTCTTCCCGTGCACGGGAAGAGGGCTCGTTCGTTGTCGGACGCGCGTCCCGATTACTTGAGGTTCGGGTTCAGCTCGCCCCACTTGTCGATGGCGGGCAGCACACCCATCTCGATCACCTCGTCGCGCAGCTTGACAAGGTGCTCGTAGCTCTCGCGGAGCTTCTTGTGCTCCTCGGGCGTACCCTTCACATCCTTGTAGTGAACACCCTCCTTCGTGATCTCGGTCTCCATGGCCATCATGATGTGGTTGAACTCGCCGTTGTGCACGTAGGTTCCGGCCGGGTACTCGAAGGGTTTGCCACCCATGGCGGCGGCGATCATGCAGATCGAAACATAGGCCGGGCTCTGGAACGACGAACGTCCGCGCAGGTCGATGATGTGCTTTCCACCCTGGATCACACGCTGCTGCAGGGCCTCCCAGTCAGCCTCGGGCATCTCCTTGCCGATGAGTTCCGACAGGGGCTTGCCGGTCACCATCGTCGTCGAAGCGAAGACGGCCATCTGCTCGCCGTGACCACCGTACGTACGGCAGTTGCGCACTTCGTCGGGCGAAATCTTGAAGTACTTGGCCAGCTCCGAACGCAGACGCGTCGAATCCAGCGCTGCCAGCGTCGTCAGCTGCGAAGGCTTCAGACCGCTGTAGATCAGCGTGATCAGACCCGTAATGTCGGCCGGGTTGAAGATCACGACCACGTGCTTTACATCGGGGCAGTAGGCCTTGAGGTTCTTGCCGAAGTCCTCGGCGATCTGGGCGTTGCCCTTAAGCAGGTCCTCACGCGTCATGCCGGCCTTGCGGGCGGCACCTCCCGACGATACCACATAGGCGGCACCCGTCAGGGCCTCCTTCACGTCGGTCGTCCAGGTGATGTTCACCCCCTCGAAAGCGCAGTGATAAAGCTCCTCGGCAACACCCTCCAGCGCCGGGCCAAAAGGATCATAGAGGCAAATGTTCGGCGTAAGATGCATCATCAATGCCGTCTGCGCCATGTTCGAGCCGATCATGCCGGCTGCACCCACGATGGTGAGTTTCTCGTTTGTCAGAAATTCCATAATTCGTTTGTTTATAAACGTTTATTAGAAAAATAGTTCTTAATATCTCTTAACTTCAGTCTCCAGTCTCTTTCTTCCTTCTTTTATCTTCGCCCGGCTCTGCTCAGTCTCTCTCCCAGACTCACTCGGGCCTCTTCCAGACTCATTCGGCCCGCTCGGTTCCGCTTCCAGACTCACTCGGCCCTCTCCCGACTTCACTCAGTCCCTCTCCTGGCCCTTCGCTCGCCCCCAGTTAGACACCTCGCTCGCCCCCAGTTAGACATCTCGCTCGCCCCCCAGTTAGGCCCCTCGCTCGCCCGCTATTCGATTTCGCGGCGGTTGCGCAGAGCGTGGGTGATGGTCAGTTCGTCGACATACTCCAGTTCGTCGCCGAATCCAATTCCCCGCGCTATGGAGGTGATCTTCAGCCCCGCGAACTGCCGCAGGCGGTTCATCAGGTAGAAGAGCGTCGTTTCACCCTCGACCGAGGTCGAGATGGCCAGGATCACCTCCTTGACACCTCCCGCCGCAATCCGGTCGCAGAGCAGGTCGATCTTCAGGTCCGAAGGCGAAATGCCCTGCATCGGCGAGATCAGACCGCCCAGCACGTGGTAAAGCCCGCGGTACTGGCGCGTATTCTCGATCGAGAGGACATCGGCCACCTGTTCGACGACGCAGATCGTCGTATGGTCACGCTCGGCATCGGCACAGATCGGACAGATCTCCTCGTCCGAGAGGTTGTTGCACCGTGCGCAGTAGCGGATCTCGTTGCGGAAGCGGTCGATGCTCTCCGTCATCAGGGCCACCTCCTCGCGGTCCATCCGCAAGAGGTGGATCGCCAGCCGCAGGGCCGTCCGCCTACCCACGCCCGGGAGTTTCGACAACTCCCCGACCACATTCTGCAGGAGCTGCGACATCTAAATCGTTTCGATGTTTTTCGACTCGAGCCACCCCTTCTTGCCGTCGGCGATGGTGATCTCACACCACCCCTCGAGGCGGTTGGTGATCTCGACCCGCGTCCCTTCGTGCAGCACGAAGAGGTCCGTGGCCGACTTGTCGGGCGAACTCTTCACGGCCGTCGAAAGCGACATCACCACGGCCTGCGTATCGTCGAGCATCTCGCGACGCTCGCCCGCGGCACACCACATCGTCGCGATGCAGAGCAGCACGGCAATCATCGTTCCGTAGAACCCCGCCTTGCGCAGCGACAACCGGCGGGCCAGCAGATAGAGCAGGAAGAGTCCCAGCGCCGCAGCCAGAGCCACCAGCGAGAAGATGCTCCAGGCCGTACAACTCATCGCATGGCGCAGCGTGCGCAGCCATCCCGTGAGGAAGAACTCCGGAATCTCCTCAATGCTGTCCTTCGTCCGGGACTCGGCCACCCGCAGGTTATAGCGGATGTCGTCGTTGCCCGGCGCCAGGCGCAACGCCCGGTTGTAGTAGAGGATCGCCTCGCCCAGGCGTCCCTCCTTGAAGCAGGAGTTGCCCAGGTTGTAGTAGAGTTTCATCGAGCTCAGGCCGCGGGAGAGGATCTCTTCGTAAATCGACGTCGCGGCGTGGTAATCACCGTTGAGATAGGCCGTGTTGGCCCGATCCCACAACGCGTCGGGAGTCGCCTTGCCGACCGGCACCGGCGTTCCGTCCGTCGGATACGCCACGCTGTCCGCCTCCGCCGCCGTATCGGCCGTCATCTCCGGATCGGTCCCCTGAGCAAGCACCTCGCCGGCACCCCAGGCCAGAAGCAGTATCAAAAACAGTCGTTTCATCATTCGATCAACGTTTTATTACCGATTCGATCTGCGAAATCAGATTCACGCCCTCCGAATAGACGTCGCTCATGCGCGTCGACTCGACCGGCGAGTACTGCGCCTCGTCGCAGCGGGTGATGATATCCGTGAAGCGCTGCGAATCTTCGGCCGAAATGCCGCGCTTGTGCAACTCCTCGCGGACGTTCTCCTTCGTCAGGTTGGCCATCGGGATGTTGAACTTGTCGCTCATGTAGCCCCACAGCGCCCGCAGCATCTCCTCGTAGAAGGCATGGCGGTTCTGCTCCTCCATGTAGCGTTTGGCCGTCCGGAAGCGCTGCACGGCCACCTTGTTGGCCCGTTTGCCGCGGACCAGCGCCACGTTCTGCGATTCGCGGATCTGACGTCGCAGCGCCATGTAGACCAGTGCGAAGAGGATCAGAATGCCAACCAGCACGATCCAATAGGCCGCGCTGAAGAGGAACGGCACGGCAACCGTCCGCAACTGGGCCGCTCCCAGCTTGATGAAGCGGATATCCTCGCCCAGCAGCCGGACGTCCTCCTTCGACATGCCGCGCCCCTGCATCACCACGGCATCGCCGCCGCCCGAGGCATCGGGCGTTACCTCGAGATTCATCGCCTTCGAGCGGAGCGTCACGTACTCCATGCGCTGCGGATCGAAATAGGAGAACTCCAGCGGCTCAACCTCGTAGCTGCCCTCGGCCCGCGCAATGAAGGGGTATTCGAACTGACGGTACCCCGTAATGCCGGTCGTCGAGGCGTTGATCGACTCGGTGGTCTTCACGTTGTAGAGTTCGAACGAGGCCGGAAGCTGCAACTTCGGAGCCTGCACGAAGGTCAGGTTGCCGCGTCCCGAGATCTTGGCCGTCAGGCTGGCCCCGGAGTTGGCCGCAAAGCGTTCCGCAGGCAGATTGGTCTCCATCGTGAAGGAGCCCACGGCTCCGTTGAAACTGGCCGGCGCTCCGTCGGGCAGCGGTTTGACCGTCACCGTCACACGCTGGCTCTTCACCTTGCGCGGCACGTTGAGCACCTCGCGCCCCATGCCGAAGAAGGGATCGGCATTGCGGCTCTGGATCACCACCTGCGCCACGACGGTCATCTCCACGGGATCGATCGTCAGCTGTCCGACCTGCTGCGGATAGAGCAGGTAGTCGATCAGCACGCGCGTCTCGTAGACCTTGCCGTTGTAGGTTTCGCGCCCCACCTGTTCGGCATTCGGGTCGGTCAGATCCTGCGACCAGAAGCCGTTGAACGACGGCGCCGATTCGGGCACCACATTTACATACGGCACCCGCGTATAGAGTTTGAAGGCCACGTGCAGCGGCTCGTTCTTGAAGACCGACGTGCGCGACACGACGGCCCGCAGCAGGATGTCGTCCTTGCCGATCTGGCTCTGGGCATCCTGGCGATCCCCCGAACCGGAGCTTTGCGGTTGCTGCTGTTGCGAACGGCCGCCATCCCCCTCGTCCACCACCTCGATGGGCAGCTGACGCGTGCGATAGGTTCGGCCGTCGACCTTGACCTCCGCCGGACCGATCGTCACCGTACCCGCCGACTGCGGCAGCAGCACATACGTATAGGTATGGCTGACGCTCTTGGTCATCGAGCCGTTGATGATCTGGATCGAGGAGCCCGTGGACTCGGCCGGTCCCGCCAGCACGTCAAAACCCTCGAACGAAGGGGCCACGAACGACCCCTTGTCGGGTTTGGCGTTGAGCGAGAACTCCACACGGAACGCCCCGCCGACGGCAACCGTCAGCGGTGAGTTGGCCTCGAAAGTGACCTCCTCGTCGGCACGCGCCGGAAAGACCGCCAGCACGAGGAGCGCCACCAGAGACAATTTCGCAAAGAATGCTCTCATTACAGTTTACAAAGCGATAGATCGGTTAATCATGCACGCCGCAACCCCGCACGACGTTTGCCGCCTGACGGTGTTCCGGGGCCCGAGGAGGGTTCTCGTCCCCTCTGCCGAAATTACAACGCAACTTCCAGCCCTTTAGTATCTCCCGAGGGCGGATTTTCAGTGCTTGAATTCGGCGAAGAAGTCGTTGCCCTTGTCGTCGACGATGATGAAGGCCGGGAAGTTCTCGACATAGATCTTGCGCACGGCCTCCATGCCCAGTTCGGGGAAGTCGACCACCTCGACCGACTTGATCGAGTTCTTGGCCAGAATGGCGGCCGGACCGCCGATCGAACCGAGGTAGAATCCGCCGTTGGCCTTGCAGGCATCCGTGACGGCCTGCGAGCGGTTGCCCTTGGCCACCATCACCAGCGAACCGCCGTGTTTCTGAAACAGATCCACGTAGGGGTCCATACGTCCGGCCGTCGTCGGGCCGAACGATCCCGAAGCCATGCCCTGCGGCGTCTTGGCCGGACCGGCGTAGTAGACCGGGTGTTTCTTGAAGTATTCGGGCATCGGCTTGCCCTCGTCGAGCATCTGCTTGATGCGGGCGTGGGCGATGTCGCGGGCCACGATGAGCGTACCGCGCAGGTTCAGACGCGTCTTGATCGGGTATTTGGTCAGGATCTCGCGCACCTTGTCCATACCCTCGTCCAGGTCGATGTCCACCGCGGGCGACATGGCCGGAGCCTCGGCCGGCAGGAAGCGGGCCGGATTCTTCTCCAGCTCCTCGAGGAAGATACCCTCGGGCGTGATCCTGGCCTTGATGTTGCGGTCGGCCGAGCAGCTGACGCCGATGGCCACCGGACACGAGGCGGCGTGGCGCGGAGCGCGGATCACGCGTACGTCATGCACCAGGTACTTGCCGCCGAACTGGGCACCCACACCGCTCTCGCGGCAGATCTTCAGCACCTTCTCCTCCCACTCCAGATCGCGGAAGCAGCGGCCGCCCTCGTTGCCCGAGGTAGGCAGCTCGTCGAGATAGCCGGCCGAAGCCTTCTTCACGGTCGAGAGGCACATTTCGGCCGACGTGCCGCCGATGCAGATGGCCAGGTGGTAGGGCGGGCAGGCCGACGTGCCGAGGTCGAAGATATGCTGCTGGATGAACTTCGTCAGTGACTCCTCGTTGAGCAGCGCCTTGGTCTGCTGGTAGAGGAAGGTTTTGTTGGCCGAGCCGCCGCCCTTGGTGATGAAGAGGAATTCATACTCCATGCCGGGTTTGCCGCCGTAGATGTCGATCTGCGCCGGGAGGTTCGTGCCGGAGTTCTTCTCGTCGATCATCGAGAAGGGCACCACCTGCGAGTAGCGCAGGTTGCGGTCGCGGTAGGTCTCGTAGACGCCGCGGGCGATGCACTCGGCGTCGTCGGCTCCGGTCCACACGTCCTCACCCTTGTGGGCGATGCAGATGGCCGTACCCGTATCCTGGCAGGTCGGGAGTTCGCCCTCGGCCGCCACGCACTGGTTCAGCAGCATCGTATAGGCCACGAACTTGTCGTTGTCCGTCGCTTCGGGATCCTCGAGGATGTTGCGCAGCTTCTGCAGGTGCGCCGGACGCAGGTAGAACGAAACGTCGCTGTAGGCGGCCTTCGACAAGAGTTCCAGACCCTTCGGATCAACCTTCAGGATCTTGCGGCCGTCGCACTCCACGACCTTTACGTAATCCTTCGTCAAAAGACGATACTGAGTTTTGTCCGCCTCGATCGGGAACGGCTCCTGATAGATGAATTCTGCCATGATCGTATGTGTTTGTTGTTGTTTGCGCCGTGTATCGGTGTTTTCGTTACGGCAAAAGTACAAAAAACAATCCGGATTGTACAAACTATTTCCGACCCTCTGTTATTTTTTTCACAAAAAGAGATTATTATTTAGATTTTTTAGTAAATCTGTATAAGAAATATATATCATTGAAATCAAGTGAGTTAGAAGAATTACCTCGTTTTCGGGTAATGAGTAGGCAACCGTCCTGATTGCCGTGGTCTGCATCGCTTTGCTTGTTTTGGTAACTCTTACGGATGCAAAGGTATAAAAAATATTCAGTCTGGAAGAAGTATTCCAAATATTATTTCAGCCTGAATGGGCATCCACTCTCTTATGCCGTTTTTGGCTTGAGGCAATTTACGAGCAGGGAAGCCACTGTAAAGGCAACTCCTACCACTACCACACCTGTCCATCCATAATGTTGCCAAGACAGACCAGAAACGAATGTACCGGCAGAACCGCCCAAGAAATAAATGGTCATATAAACGGTATTGACACGATTGATGGCAGATGCATCGAGGGCAACCACGCTTGTCTGATTAGACAAATGAATGCATTGCATTCCCGCATCAATCAAAAGAATGGCGACTACCATCCACAAGTAGCTGTCATTCAAAGAAAATGCCAGCAGCCATGCAGCCAAGATAACGCATCCTCCGACAATAGAGAAGAACCTTGCACCGTACTTTTGGATATAACCGCTAATGAATACAACCGTAGATGCACCTGCCAATCCACACAAACCGAGTGCCCCGATAATATCGTCACTCGCAAAGAAAGGCTCTTGTTTCATCCGGAAAGCAAGGCAACTCCACAAAGCGAAGAACGAACCATAAGCCAATGCCGCCCTTAACGAAGCGATACGCAAATACGGGTATTTGTAGAACAGGCGCAACAGGGATCTCATCAGCTCCATATAATTTCCTTGTGAACGGGCAGACAGAACGGGAAGCATCTCGTAAATCATAAGAAAGCATCCGAGCATAAACACGCAAGCTACCAAATAGACGGAACGCCATCCCCATACATCAGCGAGAAAGCCACTGAACACCCGTGAGCCGAGAATGCCTATGAGCAAACAGGATTGTATAATGCCCACATTGCGCACCTTGTGTGCAGGTGCCGAATGGTAAGACACCAACGGGATGAAAAACTGCGGCATAACCGAAGATGCACCGGCAAGCAAGGATGCGCCCCACACCCAATAGATGTTCGGGGCAAGGGCGATGGCAAGCAATGCACACATGGAAACGAAATAATTGGTCAATATCAGCTTCTTCCGTGAAACCAAGTCGCCAAGCGGAATTACAAACACAAGTCCAGCCACATAGCCTATCTGGGTCAATGTCGCTACCATACTGGCAGAAAAGTCGTTTACTGCAAAGTCTTTTGCCATGCTGCCCAACAAAGGCTGGTTGTAGTAGCAGTTGGCAACGGAAAGTCCGGTAGCGGCTGCCATCAAAGCCAGCAGAGGTGCCGGAATGCCTTGGTTCTCCCTCAATTCATACTTCATCGGTCGCCTCCTTTCAGTATGAAACAACTTTCAATCCTATCAAAGACGCTATAAGCGTGAACAGAAAGAAAAGCCGGATGGGAGTGGCAGGCTCCTTGAAAACGAATATCCCTATCAAGACTGTACCTACTGCTCCGATGCCTGTCCAAATGGCGTATGCTGTCCCAAGTGGCAAAGTCTGTACCGCCTTGGCAAGCAAGGACATGCTCAGTACGGTGGAGACAAGGAAACCGCTCCCCCACAGATAAAACTCGACTCCTGACGCCGCTTTTGTCTTTCCCAAACAGAATGTAAGACTTATCTCAAACAATCCTGCCAATAATAAAATTATCCAATTCATATCTATGATTTATTAAAATTCGGGCGCAAAGGTAAACAAGTAATTCCTTATAACTTTTTGCATTTGGCAAAAACGTATTTTGCATTTGACAAAAAACAGCCGTTCATTCCCGTTTCTGTGTACTATTTCATAATTTTGCACACTGATAACAATAAATTATGGATATTGAGCAAATCATCAACCTGAGATATGCCATGCCGGACGCGTCTTTGGACAGGTTGCGGCAATGCCTGACGGAAGTTTCGTACCCCAAAGGATTCCGAGTGTTGGAAAGCGGAAAAGTGGAGAAAGACATTTTTTTTATCAAACAAGGCATTGTTCGCGCCTACACTTCGGTAGAGGGGAAAGAAATTACTTTTTGGGTCGGCAAAGAAGGGGCGACTCTCGTTTCCATGAAAGGCTATGTAAATGACGAGCCGGGATATGAAACGATGGAGCTGATGGAGGATTCAGTCCTGTATGTATTGGAAAGAAAAAAACTGAAAAAATTGTTTTCAGAAGACTTGCACATCGCCAATTGGGGGCGGCGTTATGCGGAGATGGAATTGCTTGCCACCGAGGAACGGCTGATTTCCATGTTGTCCGCCATCGCTTCGGAACGGTATAAGGAGTTGTTAGAGAAAGAACCTGACTTGTTGCAACGGTTACCATTGGGAAGTATCGCAACCTATTTAGGTGTCACACAAGCGAGCTTGAGCAGGATTAGAGCACAAATAAAGTGACGTTTCAACAAACTGGGGGACAGCAAACGGTTTTAGTCTGCCCAAAACACAAACTTGCTACCATTGAAAACAGAGTTCAGGCTTTGGAGTAACTCATCTGCCTTTGGGTTACCCAAAGGACAACTTGCTATCCTCCCGTTGGCATTGTTTATAATCCCATGCCTTTGCCTCTCCTAAGCGGCTCAACAGTTCTCCTGATGGACGAGAACAGCCTACCAAACTGCTCCTTGAACCATTCGCCAATCAGTTGCCCGTTAATGGCAAGTGCAAGTTTAGACCTGTCTTTTGGGTCTTTCACCACTTGGAAGCCAGCCCTTTTGGTCGTGAATTTTCGCTTATGCTCCTCCGAATAGAGTTCACCCTCGTAGAACAGCGGCTTGCCGCTGATGAGCGTGGCGGTCTGCCGCTCGTTGAAGCCGACTTTCAGGCAGAACTTCTCCATGTACACCAGTTCTTGGAACAGCGGAAACCACTTCTTGGCTTTCTGGATGATGGATTTCAGGAATGACACTTCCTTTTGGTGTTCCGCTTCCTTGTCAGACATCTCCCTGCAGTGCTTGGCTTGCAGTTCCATAAGCTGCCGTTGGTGCTCCTCCCGCTGCCTCTCCATCTGTCGCTGCAACAGTTCTATGCTCTCGTCACGGGCGGCAACCTCGCCTTGCAGGGTTCGGTTGTCAGCTTCAAGCCCTTTCAACTTGCCGCTGCCCAAAAGAGAACCTACCTTTGCCACGAGTGCCGCTTTCGCCTCGGTCTTGGCGGCTTCCAGCTTCTCCGACTTGATTTCTTTCCGCACTTCGTCAAGCTGTTGTACCGCCTGTTGTTGTTCGACTTGTAGCTGCTGCACGTTGGCTTCAAGCTCTCCCGTCTGCCGTTTCAGGTCACGGTAGTATTGGGCGGTGGTGGTGTGCCGTGCTTCCGAACCCCGTATGCCACGCTGCAAGCCGTACTTCGCCATTGCTGTGGCGTAGCTGTCGTGGTAGGCGACAAGCCTTTCACGGGTAAGCAAGTCATCGGCGCACAGGCGCACGGCATTGGCTTTCTTGCGGTAGGTGCGTCTGCCCTCCGTCTGCTTTTTCTTGGCTTTCCTGCGCTCGCCCGTCACTATCGGCACGACCGTGGCGTGGATGTGCGGCGTGTGTTCGTCCATGTGCAAAACAGCCGATACGGTGTTCTCCCTGCCGAATGTGCGGTACAGCCATTGCAGGTTGTCATCGCACCATTCGTCAAGCCTGCCTTCGTCCTGCACCCTTGTCATGTCCTCGTGCGTACCCGAAAGCACGATGCGGATTGCCCTCACTTGGTCGGGCGTTATCTTCCGCCTGATGCCAGCCGTGCGGATGCGGTGGCTTATCGCTTCGGTACGGTTTGTCACGCCATCGGAAAACTCCACCAGTTCTCGGTTGAGGTGGGTGCGTGTGGGGTCTGCGTTCCCCGGCATGGTCTTGCGTTCTATGTGGTCGGATGCGCCCGTGTCAGCCGACCCTTTCGCCTTGTTGATTTGAATGCTGATATATCCCATGTTCGTTTCTTGTTTTTAGGTTACACAAACTTTGTTTGTCGGTGTCCGCCTGCCTGCGGTCATAGTCACACGGGGCAAACGGGGGGGGGTCCAGAGGGGTGCAACCCCGCTGGCTCATTGGGGTGTTTTTAGCATTAGCGTCAGCGGTGCGTGAAGAAAACGCCCTAATGAGCTATGGCTTTTTGTTCCCCAAAAGCCTGCGGCGGTGTCGGCGGTTTTCGGATGCTGTTCTCTTTTCGCTTGTAACATCGGCTTTCCCCTGTCGGTCGGCAGGATGGAAGTCCGTCCGACCGACTTGCGGATGGCGGTGTTCACCTCTGTTGCTTTCCCGTTGGACTTGATGAGGGGTGAAAATCTGATGAAATGATGAATGGATAACATAACACACTGACCACCAGATGGATGTACTCTCAACATCTTTTCATCAAACCGCTCGCCAAAAGAAAAGTGATGAATGGTGTTGTGCTGCCTTTCTCTTTTCATCAGCCAAATCCGTTTGTTGAGCGTTTGATGAGGATGTAAACTGCTGTTATTCTTTATGTTTATGTACACTTTCATCATTTCATCAAAATATCAGAGTGTTTCCAACTGCGCCTTGCTTGCCGTGTAGTAGCGCCCAATCCGCTTGACGGATGAATATCCGCACTCACGGTTGTAGTCGCATTGGTAGGTGGTATAGGAAAGCGAGTTGGATGCAGGGGTGAGCTTCCAGCACTCCTGCACCACTTTCCGAACCTGCGACTTCTCCACCTTGACTTGCGAGCAGACGAGCAACGGGATGATGTCATTGAGGCAAAAAGAGACAGACTCCACATTCATGCTTGCCATGATGTCGAGCAGCAGTTCTGCCATTTCTATCTCCAGCCGGTTGCGGTTGCTTCGGATTATTTTCCGCAGGGCATCCGTCTCCAGCAGCTTCGGGTTGAACCACATGCGGCTTTCCTTCCCGGTGGACAGCTGCCTGTGTTGCAGGAAATGGAGAAAAGCGGGTATTTCCGTTTTCAGCTTTTGCAGGAAGTCGGTATCGTCACTCTTGAGCGGCACAATCTTCCGCACCCAATAGCGTGTCTCCCCTGCGTCTATGATGACGGGCAGGTGCTCGTTGTTGGAACAAAGCACGAACTTGGCGAAGAAGCCTATCTCGTCACGGTCTTTCCCTTTTGCCTCCACTTTGTAGGATAGCGTGGTGCTGAGGTTCTTCAGCCGCTCGCTGTCCTCACGGCGGTTGAGCAGCACCTCGTCCACCATGATGAGCAATTTGCCTGCCCAGTCGGAGTTGAACTGGCTGCGGAAGTCCTCGTTGGTGTTGAACGTCACGTTGTTCTGGAAGATGGCTTTCAGAAAGTTCAGGAACGTGCTTTTGCCCGTGTTCCTCTCTTCGGACACGAGCAGGAGAATGGGCAGTTTCTGAATGGGATAGAGGTAGAGCAGTTGCAGGTAGTCCATGCCCAACCCGTACTGTTCGCCGAAGATGTGTTCCACCAACGAGCGGATGCAGGGGAAATCCCCCTCCTGCGGTCGGTGGCTTATCGGCTCGTAGAGGTTGAGGAACTTGCCGACTACCGGTTTGTAGCCCACATGGTCGGGTACGGTGCAGAAGCCGTCATACTTGGGGACGCTTGCCATGTAGTCCTTGCCGTAGTCCTGCCGCAGGGTCTCGGAATTCCATGCGATGCGTTTCCTCACATAGCCGCCGTCAATTCGGGGCTGGTCCACAATCTTGTAGAGCGTAGTGCCTACTCTAATGAATTCTTCTTTTTTCTCCATGTTTTCAATAAGATTTTAGTGCCGCCAACATATTGTCGGCAAGCGGATTAAACATGGGTGCAAAGCTACGGCAGGACGGCTAAAACCTTGATATGTAAAACGATGCAGAACGGCGCAAAAGAACCCGACGGATGAGAAAATGCAGCGGAACTTATGTCATTTGCAACTTTTATCTCGTACAAAAGACTGTTAATGCTGCATAATAGCTACTTTTGCAAAATAACATCGATAAAAGAAAACAAATATGGACGGACATATTGCCATTAGAGAGTACCAACCCTCTGACAAAGAAGCCTTGTTAGAACTGATACGTTTGAATACGCCCAAGTATTTTGCAATAGAAGAGGAAGTTGGTTTCAGCGAGTATTTGGACAAGGAAGTTGAACTTTACTATATTCTGCTTGTTGATGGGAAAATCGCAGGTTGTGGTGGAATTAATTTCTCAGATGAAAAGACGACGGGAAAAATAAGCTGGGATATAATCCATCCTGACTATCAGGGAAAATCATTGGGAACAAGATTGCTCCGTTTTAGGATGGACAAACTCGCAGGCATCGGTGGCATAAAGAAAATAACGGTACGCACGTCACAGTTAGTCTATAAATTCTATGAAAAACAAGGCTTTGTCCTGATGGAAATACAAAAGGACTATTGGGCAAAAGGTTTGGATATGTATAGGATGGAATATAGAGCAAAATGATAAAATCAGCCCGAAGAAAACGGAAATGCCGCACTTCTTCGGGCTGCTGGATTGTGTGAATGCACGAACGTATTGACACGCAACCGCATTCGCTAACACTTACACGATTGCTTGCAGCCTAATGAGAACCAAAGCATTTGCCTTTCTTTTCGCAAGCACAACTTTTCCAACAGGGCATTACGCACCCATGCGGCATTGGGTGTGTCGATACGGAAAGCGAGTGCCACGACCATTGGCAAGGAATACGCTTCCGAATAATAGCCGTTGGGCAACTTGACGTGTCTTTCCACCTCACAAGGATTCAACACTCCGCTCTTGTACACGGCTCGGATGGCGGCACGGAGTGTCGGAGCGATAACATCGAAAAGCTCCACCAACTCCATTTCGCTCATCCATACATTGGCGGTATCGAGCGGTACGGCAACCCTGCCGTACCCATCCAGCGTTATGACTTCACGTTTCATACCCCTGCCACTTTAATGTCACCGAACGACTTGCTCAACTGGTTGCCGAATGCCGTCAGGTCGTTGTCCAGCTTTTGCGTGGTTATCTTCGCATAGATTTGGGTGGTCTTGATGTTGGTATGACCCAAAACACGGCTTACGCTCTCTATCGGCATACCCTTGCAGAGAGCCAGGGTTGCGAATCCATGTCTTGAGCAATGGAAGCTAATCGACTTATTTACACCACATTCCCGTATCATCTTCTTCAACGGCTTGCATATAGACCAATAGTTCAGATTTGGGAAAACGAGATTGTCCTCTTGGAACGGACGGTAACGCTCAATTATCTGCAAGGGGATGTCCAGCAGCTTTACTTGGAACGGTACGCCCGTCTTGTGCCGTTTGGAAACAATCCACTTCTCGCCGTTCACCTCCACAATGCGGTCGGTGGTCAGTTCCTTGATGTCCACGAAAGAGAGGGCGGTGAAGCTCGCAAACACGAACAGGTCACGGATGTATGCAAGCTTCGGGTCTGCGAACTCGTGCGTCATCACCGCTTTCAACTCGTCCTCCGTCAGAAACTCACGCTCCTTGACGTTAGGGCTGATGTGGAACTGCGCAAACGGGTTTCTCGGTATCAATCCGTTGAAGTGCGCACGCATCACCACGCCTTTCAGCCACATGCACTTCTCCCATATCGTGCCGTTGCGCAATCCCGCTTCCGTGGAGAGATAGACCGCAAACTCCTTGATGAAGTCGGGTGTAAGTTCCAGCATCGACATGTCGCTGCGCTTGTAGGACGATTTGATGAATGCCGCCACATAGTTCCTTGCCACTA
Organism: Alistipes sp. An54; assembly: GCF_002159375.1. Lineage (NCBI taxonomy): Bacteria > Pseudomonadati > Bacteroidota > Bacteroidia > Bacteroidales > Rikenellaceae > Alistipes > Alistipes sp. An54. The sequence continues at coordinate 202,188 of NZ_NFIA01000003.1, read as the reverse complement.
CCCTTGACTGATAAGTCGCCATTTTCCTGTCCTTGCCGACACGTTTCTTGAACACCTCGTTCTCACGGTCGAAGGCTTTGAGCAGCGTTTCATACTCGCCGCCGATGCCTTGATAGGCGTTACGCACCATTTCTGCCGTCACAAACGCCTCACGGTCGGATATGCGCTGGTAGTGCTTGATGATTTGCGCCTTGATGTTGTCGAGCGCAAGGTTCGTTTCCCTCGCCTCCACGCTCTTGCCTTTGGCACGGTTGCCCTTTGCGTCCCAAAGTTCTTTTGAGATACCCCGCTTGCAACTGAACTGCGCTACCGTTCCGTTGATTGTAACCCGTCCCATGATGGGGACAATTCCGTTCTTTTCCTTGCTGCCGTTCGCATAGAACAGCACGCGAAATGTGCTCCTTGTCATACTCGTTCTTTTTTGGTTGCAAAACTATAAATCAACGAGTTAAACCTTGACAAGCAAACCTACGCAGAGCGCAGCAAACGGAACGGTGACTGTTAAATCTGCACTTTCATCGGGTAACGAATAGGAAACCGTTCTTCTGCTTCAATCCGCTTAGAAACGGTTTTCAGCCCTCTTCCCAACTTCCGTGATTTTCTCCTAACTACTTAATTTACAGATTATATTGCGTTAATCTGCTGAATTTCGGCGGTTTTTCCACAGATTTTTTGTAAATTTGTGCGGTTTTTGATGAGACTCAAATTCTCTAACAACTAATATTATGGTATCGTACAAAGATCTGGGCCTCGTGAACACCCGTGAGATGTTTGCCAAGGCCATCAAGGGAGGTTATGCCGTTCCGGCATTCAACTTCAACAACATGGAGCAGCTCCAGGCCATTATCCAGGCCGCTGCCGAGACCAAGTCGCCGGTGATCCTGCAGGTATCGAAGGGCGCCCGCAACTACGCCAACCAGACCCTGCTGCGCTACATGGCCGAAGGCGCCGTGGAGTATGCCAAGGAGCTGGGCTGGGCTCATCCCCAGATCGTGCTGCACCTCGACCACGGAGATTCGTTCGAGCTCTGCAAGAGCTGCGTCGACATGGGCTTCTCGTCGGTGATGATCGACGGCTCGTCGCTGCCCTATGACGAGAACGTCGCCCTGACGAAGAAGGTCGTCGAATACGCTCACCAGTTCGACGTAACGGTCGAGGGCGAGCTGGGCGTGCTGGCCGGCGTCGAGGACGAGGTTTCCGCCGCCGAGAGCCACTACACCAAACCCGAGGAGGTTGTTGACTTCGTTACGAAGACCGGCGTAGACTCGCTGGCCATCTCGATCGGCACCTCGCACGGAGCCTACAAGTTCACCCCCGAGCAGTGCACCGTTGACCCGAAGACGGGCCGTCTGGTTCCGCCTCCCCTGGCATTCGACGTGCTGGAGGCCATCGAGAAGAAGCTCCCGGGCTTCCCCATCGTGCTCCACGGATCGTCGTCGGTTCCCCAGGAGGAGGTCGACACGATCAACAAGTACGGCGGTGCGCTGAAGGCTGCCGTAGGTATTCCCGAGGAGGAGCTGCGCAAGGCCGCCAAGAGCGCCGTCTGCAAGATCAACATCGACTCCGACTCGCGTCTGGCCATGACCGCCGCCATCCGCAAGGTCTTCGCCACGAATCCTGCCGAGTTCGACCCCCGCAAGTACCTGGGTCCGGCTCGCGACAACATGAAGAAGCTCTACATCCACAAGATCAAGGAGGTTCTGGGGTCGGACGGCAAGGCCGAATAATCGGAGCATTCCGAAAAGTAAAAACCGGGGGTTCGCAGGAACCTCCGGTTTTTTGTGGTGCAAAGCCGGGCAAGCAGAAGTCGGGAATTGGCAACCGGTTTATTTTACAGTCACCCGGAAACGACACTCCGAGCCACCGGCCAATACCGTTTCAAGCGTCTCCACCTCAACAACTCGCCCGGGCAATAATGTCTCCAACACATAGAGAATACTCTGACGCGAGCATTCACAATGGGTCGGAGCCGCCACAAATCCCGCCTCAACCTGCGGGCACAAACAACGCGGATACCCCATCTCATAAACCCGCCCCGGCTCAATGACATCCGCGAAGAAAAACGGGGTCCTCCCATATTTCGCATACTGCCGATCGAGGTCACAGCCACACTCTTCAAATTGCCGACGCAACTCGAGCAACACGCCGTCGCGGACACACGCCTCGGCACAAGGACGATAAAGCCGGGCCCTGACCTCGGCAGGTAGCCGACCGATCGACTCTTCAAGCATACGATAAAACGTTGCAGTCCTCGACATCTCCCCGTTCTTATCCATTGTCTTCTCTGTATTTCAATTCATGGGAATATACCTCCCGACAAACTCGCCCACGCGCCGCGTATACTCCTCGCGCTGATCGTGATACGACATGGCGTGCGTCGCCCCCGGCACGAGCCACAACTCCTTCTCGCCGGGTTTGGCCTCATACAGCGGATAGACCATCCATGTCGGCACATAGTCGTCCGCATCGCCGTGGATGAACAACATCGGAAGACCGCACCGGGCCACCTGCTTCAGCGCCGACGCCTCGCGGAACGTCCAGCCGAACTTCACGCCGCACAGCCCGCTGGCCACATCCAGCAGCGGAAAGGCCGGCAGGTGGAACTGCTCGCGAAGCTCCTTCGCAAACTCGTCCCAGACGCTCGTGTAGCCGCAATCCTCGACGAAACACCGCACGTAGGGCTGCTGCACCTCGCCCGAGACCATCATCGTCGTGGCGGCTCCCATCGAGATGCCGTGGACCACCATCCGTGTCGCCCCGCCGAAGAGCCCGTTGGCAATCTCCATCCAGCGCAGCACGTCGAGCCGGTCCTTCCACCCCATCTGGATGGCACGACCCGCACTCTCCCCGTGATAGTAGAGATCCGGCAGCAGGATGTTGAACCCCAGGTCGCAGTTGTAGAGGTAGCCGATCATCAGCATCCGCACGGCATTGTCCGTGTAGCCGTGAACGATGACCGCCGTGCGGTCCGTGGGCTGCGGGGCCCGCACGTAAAGGGCATGCAGCCGTTCACCCTCGCGCCCGAGGATCGACGTATCGCGCAGCGCCCCCACCCGGCGGAGGCTGTCGACCCACGGCCGCAGGAAGGGATACTCCTCATACATATATTTATAGGAGGAGGCATTCTTGGCCTCGATTGTCGCCTGCGGCTGCAACGAATAGCGCAACAGATAGAGACTTCCTCCCACAAGAAGTGCCGCCACAATCACCACAGCGATGACAACACCCCGAAAAATCCGTTTTTTCATGCTTGTCCGTACATTTGAATCTTACGAAAAAGCCGTCGGAGCAAATATCCTGCCCGACGGTCTTTCTATGGGTCATACGATCCGCATCCGGGCGCCAGCGCCACAATCGGCCGGACAAGCAAAGGTGTCCGGGTGCCGCATGGGCGGATGACGGGAGCGGAAAATGCCGATCAGTTCTTGCCCAGTTTGGTGCGGATATGGGAGAGCATGTCGTCGGTCATGCGCGAGAGGTCCCATTCGGGTTTCCAGCCCCACTCCTCGCGGGCGCAGGTGTCGTCCAGCGAATTGGGCCAGCTCTCGGCGATCTCCTTCTTCACGGGGTCGATGTCGTAGTTCATCGTGAAGTCGGGCAGCCGCTTCCGGATCTCGGCATAGATGATCTCCGGCGTGAAGCTCATCGATGCGAGGTTGAAGCTGTTGCGGTGGACGAGCTTCGAGGGGTCGGCCTCCATCAGCTCCACGCAAGCGCGCAGGGCATCGGGCATGTAGATCATGTCCATATAGACGTCGCCCGGAACGGGACAGGTGAAGTGCCCGCTGCGAATAGCCTCGTAGTAGATCTCCACGGCATAGTCGGTCGTACCGCCACCGGGCAGCGTGACGTTCGAGATGATGCCCGGGAAGCGCACCGAACGCGTATCAACGCCGTACTTGTGATGGTAATAGTTGCTCAGCAGTTCACCCGTAACCTTGCAGACGCCATAGATGGTCGTCGGCTGCATAATGGTGTCCTGCGGAGTCTTGTCCTTGGGCGACGTGGGACCGAAGGCTCCGATCGACGAGGGGGTGAAGAGGGAACAATGGTGCTGGCGGGCCACTTCAAGGGAGTTGTTCAGCGCGCCCATATTGACATTCCAGGCCATCTGGGGGTTGCGCTCGCCGACAGCCGAGAGCAGCGCCACGAGGTTGAAGATGGCATCAACGTGGTAACGGGCCACGACCGAGGCCATGGCCGTAGCATCGAGGGCATTCAACACCTCGAAGGGTCCATCCTCGCCCAGATTGCGGCATTCGCGCATATCGGTGGCCACGACATTCGAGCCGCCATAAATCCCGCGCAAAAAGACTGTCAGCTCGGAACCAATCTGGCCTCCGGCACCTACTATCAGAATACGTTTCATCGGGTTTAAGTTATAATTTGGTAGTAAAGATAGAAAATATTTGGGAAAAACGCATATTTTTTTGGTCAATTCATTTTTCTTATGTACTTTTGCACCACTCAACGAAGGAAACTGCTGTTGTAGCTCAGTGGTAGAGCACTTCCTTGGTAAGGAAGAGGTCACGAGTTCAAGCCTCGTCAACAGCTCTGGAAAAGGAAGAGATTTTTCTCTTCCTTTTTTGTTATACATACCCTTATAAACCAAACTATTACACATAAAATCAACAATATATCATCCATTAAACCCGGTACAATCAAGTAAAAAAAGATGGAGCTCTCAAAGATATTTTTTACCTTTAATGCGTAGAAAACCGAGCAAAAACCGAGTAAAATGGCAACCCTCAACTACCAACTAGACCGGGTAAAGAACAAAAATAGCAAGTACACAGTGCGCCTAATTGTCAGGAATGGCACAACTCAGTCATCATTGGCAACCCCTGTTGAGGTACTAAAATCTCAGTGGTTATCCAAACCACAAAGGGTAAAAGGAGGAGTTAGAGAAAACGACTTGCTTGATTCGCTTTTAGAAAAAGCCCAAGCAGCAGTTAAGGTTTTGCGCAATAGCAATCGCCTTCAAAATATGAAAGCATGTGCTATTATAGATTTTATTAAGAACTTTGACACAGACGTCGTCGGAAACAGCAATGGTGATTTTTTAGAATATTGGCAAAGTATTGCAACGTTGCATCCCAAAAGCGCAACTAAGTATCGATATGCGCTTAAGTCTTTGGTCGATTTCAATATTGCAACAAAAGGCAGTGACACTATTCTATTTAGGGATATAACCTCTGAATATATTCGGACTTTTCTCTTTTACTTGAAAGAAACTCCATATATTCCCCAACACTATCAACAAAAAAATATCATAAAATACAAACAGAGAAGCTCTGAAACAATAGCGACCTATGCAGCGACTCTGAAAGCGGTTTTAAACTGCGCCATTGACGACGATAAGTTATCTGCAAATGTAATGAAAGGATTCCGTAAGGTCTCTATTACGCGAAAATCCAATAATAAGAAAATATACACACTCAATCTAGATGAGTTGAGACGCATACTAAACTTCGATTTGAGCAGCTATCCTTTATCCATCCAGATGGCAAGAGACTTATTCATTTTGTCGTTTTGCTTCCAGGGCATGAATCTTAAAGATTTATATTATCTTAAAACTAAGAACTTTCACAGAGAAGATTTGAATTACATTCGCGAAAAAACGGGTAAAGAGATATGCTTAACTCTTTCAGAAATGGATTCAATAAGACGATTGGAAAAGCCCTATTCTTGCAAATCCAATGTATGGGGAGAAGATTGTGGCAATACCGATTTCCTATTCGCGTTTCAATATCATTATACCTCATACGATAGTTTCAAAGGTATGATATTAAAAGCTGTACGTAAGTTGCGCAAGATATTAAACTACCCCAACGATTTCAGTTATTATACAGCACGCGATTCTTGGGCAACGATTTGCTCAGTTGACTATAATTTAGGGCAGGAGCACATTGACGCAGGGCTTGGGCACAGCAGTAAAAGCCTTGCGGCAAATCACTATATAAGCATTAACCGAGATAAAATAGCCCAAACTCACGCAGACATTTTAAAACGGCTATTTCAGAAATGAGTGTAATAAGAAATCTTACAACACATAAGAGGAGAGGCTAGCCCCTCCCCTTCTTTTATATAAACTCTTTCTTTATACGCTGAACGGTCGAAACACCTACACCTGCAATCTTAGCAGTATTTCTGATACTTTCCCCCTTTTTGAGCAAGGATATAACTTGTTTGTATTGTGTTTTCTTTTGTTCAGCAGATTTTACACTTCCTAGCTTCCGCCCTAACTTACCCCCATTCTCAATATAGAGTTTTCGTCCTGAGTTAAGCCTAAACTTTATATTCTCGCGTTCCATCTCTGCACAGGTCCCCAGCACAGAGATAAAGATATTGAGAAATGGATTTTTTGTACCATCGGCTTGAAAAATGGATAGAGCCTCTTTTTGAAAGTATATGTTGAGGTGTTTATCCTTACATAATCTTACGTTGGCAAGAACCTCATCAACGTTGCGTCCCAAGCGAGATAGTTCGCTTATAAGAAGAGTGTCTATTTTGTTAGTAATGCAATAATCCAAGCACTCACACAGTACAGGTCTTTCTTCGTTCTTCTTGGCTCCACTAATGTTCTCTGTAAAAATCTTTTCTACCTGATACCCGTTTTTATCGGCATAGGCAGAGAGGTCTACTACTTGTCTATCTGTATTCTGCCTATCGGAGGTTGAAGATACTCGTGCGTAAATGACTGCTGTTTTCATATTCTGTTATTTAACTATTCAAAGATACAAACTTTATTTGCGTATTCAAAATAATCTTTGATAAAAATGAATATATTTTCTTCCTGAGAATGAATACAGTTTACGAATTATTTGAACACACTTTTATTCTGAATACATTTGACACCTATACTATGGGATATCCGTCATATAATTTATTCGTTCTTCATCATTATACCATAGCCAGCCTCAACTACTTAACCTACCTAAAGTCGTCAACAAATTACCTACAATCATAGGCATAGAACAGTTTGATAAATATATTTCTGTATATTTATGTACTTTTTCAATCTTTACTATATTTATTATAAGTAGTACTTCTACTGAATAATAAAATAATAATAATGATATGAAAAGACAATTCAGGAATGATATGAGCGACGAGCAAAAGCAGGCTATATCACAAGCCCTAAAGGGTCGCAGACACTCTGAGGAGCACAAGCGCAAGATTGCACAAAGCATGGAGAAATATTGGGCAGAGCTACCTGTAAAGCCTGATACAAATAATGATACAACGGAGCGGATATATGGGAAGGACAATTAAAGCAAGTGTAAATATAGACAAATTGAAAGTTTGTCTAATTCAGCCTGAAGGGTTGTTTGAAAGAATATACAAGCATGAACAAGACTATATCGTTTTCAATGGGTTCGCATTGAAACGCATTGAATGTAATACAGACACTATTGTATGCAATGTTTTGCTTGATGAAGTAGGGCAAACTGAACAAATCCTACTTGGCTCACTCGTTTTAAATAACACTCACAAATATTCAGGAAAAGCATTTTTTGAGTTTGAAAACTCCGCTCTATATACTGTTGAAGGAATAGATGCAAGCGGCAATAAATACAATAAGATTATGAATCTGTATTATGCTGCAGAGGTGCTTGGAATGGAACTCAACAATATAACTCAACTTGATCTTGCACTGGACAGTAATATTAATTTCATAAGGAAGATTATCAAAGCTGTCAAAAGTTATGACACGCTTGATATGTATTTGAACGGAAAGAAGATTTTAACGCCTGAAGAGAAACTCCCCGAATATGGAGTATTTCACGGTGCATCCAGAAAACGCATAGAATCCCTTCCGACTCTCTATCTATCACAAGCAAAAAAAGAAGTGGGACTATCCATGAAAGTATACGACAAGACTAAAGAACTTGCAGAGCAGAGTTTATATAAAAAAGAACGATTCTTCCATTGGCTGGGATGGACTGCGCCCAGAATATACAGAACAGAAATAACATTACACAATGTAAACGTGCGTGACTTCTGCACAATAGCTGGCAACCAAATTGAAGAGCAAGGAAACTTAAAAAATATCCTCAATCTACTAGGATTGAAAGATTGGAGAGCAAAATGCTTTATGGAAATGGCTGACAGGCTAATTTATTTCAGAGACCGAAAGAGCCGCAAGAAGCTGACTTTAATTGACCTTGCTGAATTATAGGCAGGTCTGGTATATAACCAATATACCTGATCCAGCACTAAGAAAAAGCATCAATCAACTAATTATCAAAGCTATAAATTAAAATACACGGTACATTTTTGAAATATCGCTTTTCTTAGTATTTTTGTATTTGAAAAAAACACATTTGCCTATGACATAAAACAATCTCAAAGACATATAATAAAAAAGCGTTAACTTTTATTCGGGCATCTGAAACTTCGACACTTTCACATTGTACCCAAGGAATGAAGTTTGACGCTCACGTGTGTTCACACGTGGGCTTCATTCTATATTGGGTACAAGGTAGTCGAAGACCTCAGATGCCAATAGAAGGATTTAGTCCACGTTTTTTTATTGTCTACCCCCCCCCTCCAATCTCATGGACTAAAATCATTAACCTAAAAAACTTATATCAATGAAAAAACTTTTATTCTCAATTACTACAATTCTTTGCACTCTTACTCTTGTCAACGCACAGGAATCCAGCAACCAGCCCAAGCATATTTTTGGAGTACGCGCCGGAATCAATTTTGCCAAATCTCCTCATAACGGATGGGTTAATACCGAAACTATCAATAAGGGAGGAACAGGTTTTCATGTTGGCGGTATTTACGAAATAGCTCTTTCCAAAAAGCGCAAATGGTATTTTCACACAGGTCTCAATCTGAAATACCTCACAGCCAAAGCGGAAACCTCCAACTCATATATGTATTCAGATTATGGGACTTACACATATTATAATGAAAAATACCGAGCCTTATATTTAGAGATTCCCTTAATGTTCACCCGGCAAATCCGATTTACAGACGATTGGGGACTTAGACCTGCTATCGGTTGTTCCTTGGGACAAGGATTGTCTGCAAAAAGCAACCGTGAAAAAACAAGATATGAGCGCAATGAACTCATTTATTCTGAAACCGGGGTAATAAATCTGTTCAAGGACGACTTCAGCAAGTGGGAAACCATCGTGGGTAAAGTGGAATTAGCACTCAATCTTACATACAAGAATTATTTATTAGGAGTTGAAGGTAGCCTTGGCGGAGACCTGTGGGATTTAGGTATCACATTCGGATATAACTTCTAAATGCCCTCCCATTATATCAACTCTAAAACACATTGTGAGTAGGAAATCAGAGTAATAAACAAAGTAATTATTATAATATAGTTACAGTAATATGCTATTAAACAAGATATTATCATATAATATAATAATTCTTTGGTAAGGAAGAGGTCACGAGTTCAAGCCTCGTCAACAGCTCTGGAAGGCGCCGCAAGAAGACGCCGAAACGAGCAAAAAGCCTTATGTATCCATGATATGTAAGGCTTTTTCGATTATTATCATGCAACGGCTTGTCAGTCAAAGAAAGCCGTTGCATGATAAAATCACTCTTCTCAAGCCTTTTAACACGCTTTTGCATGACCGGAATTGTGGGAGAAACACAATGTACCGCATAAATAATCATACATTGTGTTGGCGTTGGCTGGATTTTCGGGATTTATGGCTGTTATCATTTTTACCTTTGCAAAACAATCAGAATAGGATTGTTTTGATCCTATCGTCCCGAAATCGCAAAATTTTATGAGACAAATAGGATGATAAGCTTGATTACTCGATATACGGACTTACAACACATTGCGAGAGGTTAGTTTCCCGTATAGGTAGGCTGATAAGCAGGCACATCGTCCTTTGTAATCGTATATCCGTCGGGATCAGGAGTCCAGCTACGCGTATAATCAGTTCCATCATACGTTACCGTTCCACCAAAAGCACCTTCGGCGATTTTCTGGAATACCGGCAGCGGGCTGACATCACTGTAGCGACGCATGTTGAACATCATGATACCGCCGTAGTTGCCGTTGGCAGCCTGCGAGGAGCGACTCTTGATCTGATTAAGATAGATAGCGTTCAGCATCGAAAAAGAGACATCCGCCTCCTTAAGGAGGCGGATGTCATCGTTAAGTGCGGAACGAATCGGAACCCGTTAGGGCAACCGGATGATGAAGCAGCCCTTGTAGAGCACTTCCTCCTGGATTGTATAGAAGGTAATCCAAGCTAATTTGTCCTCGACTTTAATCACCTCGGCAGTAGTCGGAATCTTCTTGGAACCCTGGAAAATCCACTTTTTGCTTTCGCCGTCGTACGCCACGATGTAGCAGGTATCCATAATTTCACCGACCGTCGCCAAATCAGGATTTTCATTTTCTATCAAGAGGCCAAACCGGTCTTTCGCCGAATCTGTGGGCCTTGCATAGTATCCGAAGAACCAAGTCCCCTCGGGCTGGTTGGTAATTATCTCATCCTTCTTCGGAGTAGCCCAATACCGTCTGGTCGAGAGTGCTCCCCGCCTTGCGATATTGTAGTCGCCTCCCTGTAGCCAGAGATAACCTTCCTGGGGGATGCTCTTGTAGGTCTCGAGGTCGGAATCGGCGAACGGAGAGTCCGAATAGGTGTTGGTCACCGTGACGACGGACTCCAATCCGCGCGAGTCCGTGATGGTGATGGTCGTGCCGCCCTCCTGCAGCCCCGTGATGTCGAATCCCGAATCGCTCACCGTCGACGGAACCACGGTGGCGTACTGCGTGTCGGCAGAGACCGCACTATAGGGCGGATTTCCGGCGACGATGGTCACGGTGCCGACGCCCGGATTACCCATGTTGAGGGTCAGATCGAGCGTCGTCGTACTCAACTGGAGTTCATCCGAGAGATAGACGTTAACGGGGATGCTCTTGTAGGCGCCGCCCGCATCCGAGACGACCAAATCGGTCCGCCCGTATTTATGGCCAGTCACCGTAATCACGTCTCCGTCGAGCATAGCGGTAGCGATTGACGTGTCGAGCATGTCGATTCGATAATCTCCGGCTCCAGAGACGATTTGCTGCCGTACGCTGGCGTCCGGTTTGAGGTCAAAGAGTTCCGTGCCCACCTCCAGTTTGGGGCCCTCGGGAAGTTCCGAGTCGACGACCGGCGAAGGTTCCGGTTTCTGCGGCATCTCGTCTTCGTCGCACGATGTCGCCCCTGCTGCGAGCCCCGTCCAAAGCAGGGCGTAAATCAAATATTTGTGTTTCATGTTTTTGCTTGTTTGAGAATACTGCGGGCGAACCGGGCTTCCGTCCCACTCGCAGCCGGATTCTGTTACCAGTCTTTTCGATAGGTATCGCCTACTTCCAGCGACTCGCCGTAAAGTGTTTCGCAGACCCGATTCAGCGCCTGAACCTGCGTCAGCTTCTCCCGGTTGCCAATCGGAGTGGTATTGAACGAACCGTTGCTCCGGTAGGGATCGATGCTGAAGAGGAAGAGTGTCTTATAGATGTCGCGCGTCTGCTCGAGCCGCTCGACAAGCGGCCAGGAGGGCGAAGTGCTGCCAAAATTGGTGGACCATCGACCAACCCGGTTTTCGGGTACGCCCGGGAAATTGTCCAGATCGAAATCGTTACCGTCACTGTAGTCGACCATTATGTAGTCGATGTAATCACCCGGTCCCCAGACCTTGCCGGTCTCGTCCTCGAACTTGCAACCTTCGGTGGTGAACTGCCGGATCATTCCCAACTGGTATGCGATCACGTCGCGTTCGGGCATGATTCGCTTGGTTGCATAAAGCAGGTAGGCTGCTGCTTCCTTCGAATATGCGCCAAGGAAGCCCGTGGGCGGGGTATCTTCCAGCGAAGTGTACTCGTCGTCGAAGAAAACACCGTCGAGCGAATAGGTGTCACAAATGATTTTCAATTGTCGCGCGAAATAATCGGCCGTAGCGGGCAACATCGTGGAGAGACCTGCATGGGTATGATAGGGTGTCATGCCGAGATATACTTTCATGCCACGCTCCTGCAACGGTGCAAGATACTTCTCGCGATTGTTCAGCAGGTAACGCACGTTGTCATTGACCAACGCGTGCAACCCCGTATGGTCGAGGACGATATTGTCCGAGAAGAGCACAACGGCGTCGAACAGATACTTGCGTGAATCGGCCAACCGGAAACTGAGCATGTTGAGCGGATTCACGTCGTTGGTCTCCATGACGTAGAAAACCTTGGTCGCATCGGCTCCCTTGTTGCAATCGCCGGGATTCTCCACAACCTGCAGGAAAATCAGATAGCCCGCATCCTCGGCATTGAGTTCCAGCGGTCCCGACACGACTTCCGCACGCAGCGGAATCACATAGGTCTGGTCAGCGCTCTGCTCTGCCGTCAGCGTGTAGCTCACGGTCACGGGTTCGGAGCGCTGGCTCCCGGCCTCAAGCGAGAACGTCTGACCGGAGAGTTGCAACGCCTCCTGTGGCAACGCCTCATAGGCGTTGCCCGTCGTCTCGTTGTAGGCGTCGAGAAGATTCGTATCGTAGGTCAGCGATACCTCGCTGGCCGTCTCGGCCTGTTTCGTCGCATTCAGGTAGAGCGTGACGCTTCCACTGCTGCCCATGCCCTCGCGGACTTCAGTGGTGAGCTGCTTCCGGATGGCATTCCCGTCGGCAAGCCAGCCTTTCTGAATCACCGTGGAGATGATTCCGCTGTTGTCGGCCGGCAGCATGTCGATCTCCGTCTGGCTGCACGAACCGAACACTCCCGCCGTTGCCAACAGCAGCAACGGCATGATGTTCCGTTTAATGATTTCGTATGTCTTCATGTCTTTTGCTTTTCTTCGTTAAACGCCTATTTAGCCGGAAGTTCCACGGTATTCCAGGTCAGCACCCGCGTGGCCATGGCATCGTTGCCCGAAGTCGAATAGTCGGTGACCGAGGCTCCGTTGCCGTCGTTGAATTTCCAGTAGGCTACCAGATCGTTCTCCTCCTGGGGCGAGTAGAGTTTGTAGAAGTGATTCTGGGCTCCGATTTCCTCATCGGTGAGCACCCGATTCCAAACCCGCACCTCTGAGATGTCTCCGTCCAGATAGCGGTCCGGCTCATACGAGTAACCAATCCAGAAACTGCGGTTCGACTCCGTCTCCTCGGCATAGTAGCGGCCCCAATTCACCGCTTCGGTGAACTTCGAGAAACTCTGCGGCGTTTTCCGCTCACCGTTGATGTAGACGTTCACCTCATGCGTCACATTATTATAGGTCACGGCAATATGCGTCCATTCGCCCACTCGCACCGTCCAGTCCGAGGAGGTGAGTTTCTCGTCTTCCGTCGTACCCGAAGGGCGACCTACAATCTGCAGCTGGTTATTGGGAATCGCCGAGTCGCCGAAGCGAATCAGGAAGTGGCTCTCGACTCCCATCAGCGTGGAGATGTTTGAGCCGCGGCCTTCAGCGAAGGCATCCACCCGAACAAGCGCCTCGGCCGTAAGCTGGGAGAGATTGTTGAGCCGCGAGGAATTGTTCCATTGGGGAATGCATACCGAATTTTCACGCAGGTTGGCCACCACGTTGATCAGCGAGGCCTCCTTCACCACGAAATAGACCGTCCGCCGGCTGGCAAGCTGCCCGATATTCGCACCGCCGATCGACACCGGAAGTACATATACTTGAGTTTTATCCAATGTCAGCAGGTTGCGAAAGCGGACTTCCACTTCGCTGGATTCGACAACTCCGGCCGGAATCACAACTGTCGGATTCGGGATCTCGTAATAATCCGATGGTAACAACACGGCTGAATCGGAGTATGCCGTATTGTAGTAGTCGACCTGTGCGGCATCGACTTCGTAGGTAAACGAAATGTCCACCGTCGACGGCATCGCAAGCTGAGCCTGGAGCGTCCGCGTATCGCTGTCGGTCTCCTCCTCGACGAACAGAATACTCTGCTGTTGCGTCGTGTTGTAGAGCCGATTGTCGAAATGCTCCATGTCGTCCTGGCAAGCGGCGAGCGCCATGACCCCGCAGAACGATATAAACAGATAATTGATATGACGTTTCATGTTGTTCGCATTTTATTTGATCGAAGGATTCAGCGTCGTAATCATACTGCGCATGTTCCCGTAGGTATTGCTTGCGTTGAAGTAGTCACCGCCGAAGTCGTAAACACCCACGGCGCGGATACGGTTTCTTTGCTGGGACGTGTTCGCCCATGCGGCCACGGCGGCCGTCGCCGGGCTGCCGTTGGAGAAGGTTGCGTAGCGGTTCGTGCCGGAAAGCGGAGTACCCGCTACCACCATGCCGTAACGCGTGCCGTATTCAGCCACGTAACCCTCCGTCATCAGGGTCGTCAGCTCATTGGCCGCCGAGGCGGTCCGACCATCGAGCAGGATCGTCGGGCAATTGGCCAGGATGCTCTGATCGAGCAAGTTCTCCGGAGCGCCCAGAAACGTCAGTTCTACCCCCCCCCCTGTTGCGGTCGTACCAGTCAGTCAGAATACCGATGAAGCAATTTTCATCCTCCATGTACTCTTTCTTTTCGACGTCGTCCATCAGTACGGTCGACTCTCCTTGGTAGGCGATGCAAATACCGTCATAGGGGTATTTTTTCAGCAGAGAAAGTGCATAGCTCAACGTGTCGGCAAGAAACGAATGAAACGAACGTTCCGGTGTATTGGGCTTGATATTATTCGTATAGTCCGTTTTCATCCGATCGAAGTCGATCGTGTAGATCACCTTCATGCCCTTCTGCGTGCGGAGCTCGTCGATCTGGTCGAGCTCGCTCTGCGTAAGGAGGTCAGGATAAAGCAACCCAACGACATCGATACTGTCAGGAATTTCACGCAGGTAATGACCTTTCGATACGGGGAACTTGACACTGTTATCCCACCATGCGTAGACCTGCGTGTGGTCCGTATTGCGGTATTCGCGCAATGAGGCGAGATACCGGGCGTACAGTTCCGGGTTCTCTTCTTCGACATTGCCATATTTGATGTCCAGATTATCCACATCTGTCCACTCTTCACACGACGGAAGAGTCATCGTCGCCATCAGAAGTAATGCCGCCGCTATCTTGATTCCTTTTTTCATCGTCTTCATGTGATTTATTCGTTAATCAGGTCCGGATTGCAATCCCACCAGACGTGCGTAGAGAAACGATCTCCGCCATCGGGCAGATTTTGACTGATAGCTCGGTTCAGGTTGACGCCGTTGGTGCTGTATTCGTCCGAGGGGTAAGTCAAACGTCGGGCGAATTTGCCGTCAGCAACGTCCCCGCCGCTGAGGTTAACCGGCGACGCTGCCAGTTTCGGGTAGCCTGTACGCCTGAATTCAGCCCATGCTTCATGTCCCAACGGGAAAATGGCAATCCACTTTTGCGTGATGATCTGTTCAAGCTGCAATTCGGGGTCGTAACTATTCCATGCCGGTACACACTGGGTATCGGGACGGAACGAATAGGAGCCCTGCGGGTCGTTATAACTGCCCACTTGAGTATAACTCGACAAATAGGAGGCGGCATCACCCGCACCCCGTTCTTCGAACGACAACGTCACACCCCGGCGGTAATAGTTCTCAGCCGTATCCTGTGTATCCCAGCCACGCAACGCTGCTTCAGCACGCAGAAACATCACTTCCGCAACATTCATCCACAGAATCGGGTCGCTCTGCTTGACATTCAGATTCGAATAGGCTTGTCCCGTAGTGATGGGGTACTGATTGCCGATACGCAACCCCCAATAGTCGCTCGTATATCCCGAAAGTGTACATTTGTTTGCATAAATACCGATACGCGGATCGCTCCAGCTCTTCATGTAGTTGATCAGATCGGCCGAAACACGCGTCTCACCTCCGTTATATTGATAAGCCACGACATAGAACGGATTGATATTGATTCCCGACAAGTAGGCGTTGTCGTCGTTCGAGACCATCACGCCTAATTTGCCATCCGAAGTGTCAACAGCCTCCTTTGCGCGCGCCTCGGCCGTGGCGGGATCCACATAGGACAGCCGCATGGCCATACGCAGTTTGAGCGAATTGGCAAATTTGATCCATTTCTCGAGATCTCCGGCATAAACTTTATCGGCAGCCGCCGAGATCCGCGAAGCACGATGCTCCATTAGTGTTGCAACGGCCGCACTCAACTCCTCGAAGATCTTTTCATACACCTCCCGTTGGGAGTCCAGCGGAGCCGTCACTTTCCCATCGGCACCAATCTGATTATACGGAATGGGGCCATAGGCATCGGTCACACGCTGGAACGCCGCGGCCTTGACAATTTGTGCTACAGAGAGAATCGATTCATCCGTAGTGGCGGTTTGCAGGCCGAGCCAGTTTGAGTAGACATTGGGGATGATCTCCTGATACATCTTGTCCAGCCAGTCCTGCGACGGGTTGAAATAGGAGAACGAGTTGGCCCACACTTGCGAGTCGGCAAAATAACCGCCCCACACGCCGCCAAGCAGGCATTCGGTGAACTGGTTCAGGTGCTCCTCAACAGGAATTACATTGTTCATCATGCCGCCAAGCAACGAACTGACGAGATATTCGTCGCGTTGCATTTCACCCGCAGTGACCTCTGCCCAGTTCCGGTTGTAGTCCATGTAATCCCCGGTGCACGAGCTCGCCAGAATTCCGCCTGCCAGGCAAATTCCGAGACATATCTTGTTATATATCGTTTTCATGCTCCTTGTTAGAATTTAAGTCTGACATTGAAACCCAAGTTTCGCGTACCCGGCATCATAAAGTTATCAATGCCCTGGTAGTAGTTGCCCGTGGTAGCTACCGATTCGGGATCGAACGGTGCTTCGCAGTAGATCATCCAAAGATTGCGACCAACGAGCGAAACCGAGACCTCGGCGATATTCCAAAACTTCTCTTTCGGAATGGTGTACCCGATCGACACTTCCTGCAGGCGGAAATTCGTTGCCGAGTAGGTGTAGTATTGAGGCAGGCCGCCTTGTCCGGCCACTACCGAATACCAGTTTTCAGCATCGATCAGATCGCCGTTGACCAATACACCGCCAAAATCGCGAGCGGCGGCCGAGGCCTCCGATACGCCGTAGTAGTCCATGTAGGCCTGCGTGGCCGAGTAGACGATGCCGCCCAGTCGGGCCGAGAGCATGAAGCCGAAGTTCAGCTGGCCGTAGTGGAAGTCGTTGCGCCAGGCCAGGTTGGCCTTCGGGAAGACCGAGCCCAGTTTGATGTCGTTGACATCGGTCGTGTTGCTGACCACCTTGCCGTCGGCATCCACGTAGATATTGCCCCGGCTGTCGCGGCGCAGGTCGGCCGTCGAGTAGAGGTCGCCCAGCGATCCGCCCTTCTTGAGCAGGAAGCGGGCGTAGCCCAGACCGCCGATATCCAGACGGTCGAGCGTCATCGGCTCGTTGGTGATCGGGATCACATAATCCTCCATTAGCTTCAGGATCTCGTTGCGGTTGGCCGAGAAGGTGAAGTTCGACGACCATCCGAACTTGCCCCACTCGTTCGAATAGCCGGCCGACAGCTCGATACCCTTGTTGCGCACCGAACCCGTCTGGATGTACATCGTCGAGTAGCCCGACGAGGGCGAGATGCCCGGGTCGAAGGTCTGGTTGTAGGTCTTGGCCGTATAGAGGCTCAGGTCGACGTTGAAGTGCTTGAGCAGGCGCGCCGTCAGACCGACCTCCCACGAATCCGTACGTTCGGGCTTCAGGTCGCCCATCGGGTAGTGGGTCTTCGACGACCACTGCTGCGTGGAGTTGTCCCACTCGTAGGTCTGCTGGGCCAGGAAGCGCGGGATCGGAAGACCAACCGAGGCGAACGATCCGCGAACCTTCAGGTAACCGATCCACTTCGGCATCGGAAGGGCTTCGGAGAGGACCACCGAGGCGCCGACCGAGGGGTAGAAGAACGACTTCTTGACCGAATAGTTGCCGGCCAGCTGCGAGGGCCAGTCGTTACGTCCGGTGAGCGTCAGGAAGTAGGTGTTCTTGAAGCCGGCCTCGACCGAAGCGAAGACCGACTGCGTCTGGTCGTGGTAGCTCGACTGGATGCGCTTGGTCTTCGTGTTGTCGAGCTGCATGACGTTGAAGACGTTGGCGATGCCCGTCGAGAGGATCGGGCCTTCGTTGCTGAAGAGGCTCTGCTGCATGTCCGAGTACGAGGTACCGATGTTGGCCTGCAGCGACCAGTTCTCGCCGAAGGTCTTGTTGATGTTCACCAGCAGGTCGGCATAGGTCTGCTTGTCGAGCGTGCGCTCCAGCATGAACGAACCCTTCGACAGGGCGTCCGAGCTTTCGTTGGTCAGCGTCGGGTTCGACGTGGCATAGAGCTTCTTGGTGTATTCGTTGTTCGAGTTGTCGACCCGCACACGGCCCGATACCGACAGCCAGTCGAGAATCTGATAATTCAGATTCGCATTCAACATATAACGGTCCTTGTTGTTCTCCCGTAAATTGCGATAAGCAATCCAATAGGGGTTCTGTCCGGTCAAGGCCGAAAACATCTGATCAGGCCAGTATTGCGTAGCAAGCTTGCGGTCGGAATCCCAGCGCTCAAACATCTGGATGTCCTTCCAGTCATTTCCACGGGGGAAAAGGTAGGCGGTCACGAGGGGATTCGAGTAGGTTCCTTGATTCACCATGTTCATGTCGTTCTGCTTGATGTAGCTGGCACCGACATCGAGCGTCATGCGATCTTTCAGGAACGACGTTGTATTGCGGAACGTAAAGTTGTAGCGATCGTAATCGTTATTGGGCACCATACCCTTCGAATTGACTGCCGAGGCAGAGATGTAGGTCTGATTCCGGTCCGTACCCGTGGAGAGTGCAACCGTCTCGGTTGTCACAACCCCCGTCTGCAAGAAATCGTCGGCAGGGTTGTATCCCTGCATTGTAACCGGATTCAGATGGTTTCCCCAGCTCTTGTCCACCGACGAGGCGGAAGATGCAAGGCTGCCTGTGCCGTATCGGTTCTGGAACTCGGGCATGCGGAACGGACGCAGAAATTCCGTATTCTGCGATACGGTGACACTCAACGCTCCGGCTTTACCCTTCTTTGTGGTAATGACGATAGCTCCGTTGGCTGCATTGTTTCCGTAGAGCGCAGCTGCGGCTGCACCCGTCAGCACCGAAATCGACTCGATGTCTTCGGGGTTGATGTCGGCGATGGCCTCCGTCGTACCTCGCGAGTCGAACTCGGTGCCGCCTTCGCTACCAAGATTGAACATCGGAATACCGTCGATGACATAAAGGGCATTCGAGGATTGACTGATGGCCTTGCTGCCTCGCATTACCACTTTTGACGCACCGCCGACGCCGGACGACGAGGCGTTAATGTTCACACCGGCCACCTTGCCGTTGAGCGAATTAATGAAGTTGGCATCCTTATTGCCGATAATATCCTCGGAGTTCACCTGCTGCACGTTATACGACAGAGCCTTCTCCGACCGCTTGATTCCCAGAGCCGTCACGACAACCGATTCGATCTCCGATGCAGCTTCGCGCAGGACAATATCGAACGTAGTCCTGCTTCCGACAGCGAGCGACTGTGATTCATATCCCAAATAACTGATGTCGAGCGAGGCGGTTGATGGAGTGTCCACCGTGAGCGTGAAGCGGCCTTCGGCATCGGTCGTGACTCCGGTGGAGGTTCCATGGATGAGTACTGTGGCTCCGATAATCGGCAATCCGCCGACATCGCAGATCTGTCCCGAGACGATTACGGATTGTTCAGCTTTTTTTACGGAAAGAATGATGCTCAACGACCGAATATCATACGTCAAGTTTGTTCCTGCAATCATCTGCTTAAGGGCGTCCGTCAGCGGAACCGCAGAGACATCGAGACTCACAATGCGGTTGGTTTCGACGTCTGAACTCGAGATAAAGAGGTATTTGGTCTGCCGTTCGATTTCGGACATGATTTCGGACATGGGGACCTGATTCATCCGAATTGTAACTTCGGGCAGATTCCGGTTTTGAGCCTCAGCCCGCAGTGACCAGAAAGCAAAGAGGCCAAGTACTGTCAAGAAAGTGAATGACCTCAGAGCTTGCCTGATAAATATTTTATTCATAAATTTGTACATTAGGTTTAAGTAGGGAGATTTGCTTAAGCCTCGGCCTGCAAGATGTACCAGCATCCTTGCGGGCTTTTTTTGAGACGTCTACAAGTTTTTTTTGATTTTCAATACTCTTCGCAATGCATCATAGGCCGGTCGTTTTTTGGTTCATAATTGATTGTATTATCGGATTGTGATTGTGTTGTTCTGATCATCCTTCTCGTATTCAAAATCGGCAAACTGCTGCAGGATTTGCAGGGCATTGTCGATTCCTACCGACTGTCTGATATTTCCTTGTCCAATCCGGATTGAGGGTTCGCGTTCGATTCGGATAGTCACCCCGAAAACTTTTTCGAAACGGTGCATCAATTCGGAAAATGTTTGGTCAGTCAGGCTGATGATACCATTCATCCACTGATAATCGGCTTCATCCCGAATCTGTCCAACTTGCAGGTGGTTGTTTACCAGCGCTACCATGTCGTTGGGTTTCAACACCATTCGTTCGTTGGGATCGAGTCTGCTGGATACAACAACAGATCCTTCGAACAACGCCGTCGTGAACGTCCCGTCCGCTTCGTCGGCCGAGACGTTGAATTTCGTTCCCAATACTTCGACATCGCAGGCATAGGTTTCGACAACAAACGGACATTCGGCATTGTGTGCCACTTCGAACATGGCTTCGCCCTCAACTACAACACGGCGTTTTTCTCCGGTAAAAAGTGCGGGATAGCGAAGTGTGCTTCCGGCATTGAGCCACACCGAAGTCCCGTCCTGCAGGATCAAATTGACCCGTTGCCCGTAAGGAACAGTTACTGTCTGCAACTGTTCGCTTTCCCACAAAATCCGCTGCGCGACCCGGAAATAGTGGATTCCAAAGACAAAAAGAGCTACTACTGCCGCTATTGAACTCCAGCGACGTACTGTCGAACCAAAATGACGGGTATGGTCTTTAGTATATATTTCATTGATGACCGGGGCGCTCAAGGCCACCAGATCATGTTGCCGCTGAACCTCCGCCAACTCGAATTCATGGGCCGGATCAGCGCTCAACCACTCCAGAACAGATTCTTCCTCTTCGGGAGACAACTGACACGACACGTAACGATATAATGTTTCCTTTTCCATTTTTTCTTTTTACAATTTAATAGATGCGTGAAGAGCCGATTTCTGCGAAAAAAATTGCAAAAATCGGCAAATAAATATTTTTAATAATTCAAAATGCGGAATTTCCCTCCTCACTGAGGCTCAGCAGCAGGATGCCAATGAACGGCAAATAATCCTTGAGGGCGACACGAAGGGATTCCTTCGCTGCGCGGAGCTCATAGGTCACCTGACCCTCCGAAAGTTTATAGATAGCAGCGATTTCACGGTAGGACATCTCTTCATAGCGATGCGCTATGAAGATTTTACGCCGCCGTTCAGGCATCCGTCGCAATTCCTGCTCAATGATGGCAAGAGCTTCAGCCATCATCAGATTCTGCGGATCATTGGCCTCGAGCCGGGAGATACGCTCGTTGACAACACGTTGCTCGATCGAATGCTGATTCTGAAGAATCTTGAGACGGGCATTTCTGTCTCGGAGCCAAGCCAAGCATTTGTGTTTGACAACCGTCAGCAAGTAGGCAGCCAAATTGCGGGGCACAAAATCCTCCTCTCTTTGATTCTCCATGACCTTTAAAAACGAATCAGTCACCAGATCCTCGGCAGTCATCCGGTCGCGAACATACGACATCGCAATCCGGATGAAATAGGTCCGGTACTTGGCGTACACCTCCACAAATCCGGGTGGTACAGACGTTTCGGGCATTAGGTTCATGGTCGGTTCTTGCTTGATCAAGCGCAAAGATACCATTTTCCACCAATAATGTGGCTGAAAAATATATTTTTTCGCAATGTCACAACGACCGGCAATACTTATCAAGGAAAGAAGTCTTGATCCGGAATGAAAATAAAATATTCCGGGATATTATCGCCCAAAGCCCAACGGATTTCAAATGCTGTAAGCGTTGTTGCCAATATTGCCAAACACCCAATAGATTTCAGCATTGAAGATTTGAAAGAACCGGACAGTACGGAGTTCAACTCTCAAGAGGAAATTCAATACCTTCTGCATGAAATAAAGTCCGAAAAAACCGCATTTTCAGGATGTGATCGACTCTCGTATAATCCGGCCGTCAGGGGCGTTTTGTCTTTATGGCACCGATGGTAATAAAAGCATGCCGGCCTCACTCGACTTCGGCTATAAAATGAACATCATCAATAAAGTTCAGAAACAGACGGCTGTCGAAGATCTGATTCATGATTGTTTTGTAATATTTTGGGAAAATCGGGAGTTTCTTGCCGAGGATACTGTCTGCGAAGCCTGTTTCTACACTATTGTCAAAAATAAATGCCTTGATTATTTACGAGACAAACAAACTCATATAAACATACAGAATCAAATTCACGCTACGTCGACCCGATTACTGCAATATGACTTGGCCTCATTGGAAAGTTATGATCCCAACTTGTTTTCCAATGAAATTCGCACCATCCTTAAAATCAATATAGATTAAAATTTACGTTTACTTCTTTTATTGCATTGTTGAATCCGTTTTTGCTGTTCTTCATAAGCTTGGTATCTGCCAAATCCAATACCACATCTACGATCCTCGAAACGGGATTTGTCGAATGGCTTTGCTGGCGCTCGTGCAACAGTTCTCGGTCCCGGTGCGGTTGCCGCTTCTCTTTCGGAGCCGGATACAATTCGTTGAAGACATTGGCCGAAAACTCCTTACCCGGCAGCGCCCCGTTGGCAACGATGCCGTAGTTATGGTCAATGAAAGTCACACCATAGATTCTGCCGACCGGGTTGATGCGGAAAATCGCGTCGATATTATCCGCCTTGAGCAGTCGCCGGAACTCGTCCCGTGTATTGTGCGGGTTCATGGCGTCTTTGACTGTTTGCCGTAACCGGTCGAGCGAGCCTTTCTCTTTTAGTCTGTCTTTTGATGCTGCATAGTATTTCTGAAGGGCTTTATAACCTACGTCTTCCCCTATTTTACTCGACTTGATGGGAGTGCCGATGCCATAGCCGTCGTCGGTCATGGCGCCGTAAATAATACCCGCATAATTTCTGCCGTCGATAGTTCCCGTACGTTCTTCGACCGAAACGTTAAACCGCTCCAGCAGTGTGCGCAACTCACTGTAGGAGGAACATTTGTAATTTCGCAGGCACGCCCGCACGACAGACGACACCTGCCGCTTGACATTTCCATCGGGACAATTCACCTTCCGCAGGCCCTCCCTGTCCGTCTGTTCCTGTCCCTTGATGCTCGGGTGTAGCCCGTATTTTTGCTCAAGGTCCCGCGTAATCTCTACGAAACGTCGGGCCTCGAAATCATGCGGGAGTTTGCAGCCCTGCTCATCGACCCGTAATGAGACAATGTGCAGATGTTCGCGGGCAATATCCCGATGTTTGAAGACGATATAGGGCTGGTCGCCATATCCCATCTTCTGCATGTATTCTTGCGCAATTTCACGGAGCTGTTCATCGGTCAGCCTGTCCTCCGGTGAAGGATTCAGCGAAGCATGGAAAACCGTGTTGGTCGTTCGCCGGTTGGCCTGCAGGAAGGGTTCGAAGCTGGCCATGCACCGTTCGTGACTCATGCGGCCTGCGCTATCGAACGGATCAAGCATCCGATTCCAGAAGAGCACCTCGGCCTGCCCGCGGTTAACCTTCTCCTCATTGTAGCGAATGGCTCCGCCGACGGTTGCTCCCGTCCTTATATTCGCAACCATCCTTCGGCCTGTTTGGTAAGATTCAGAATCTCTATACTCAACGCTTTCAGTTCGCGGGTATGCTGTTCCAACGCGGCGATCTGGCGCGGAATCGAGACGTTGGAGAAGTGGCTGTTGATGGCCCGGACCACCTGATTATAGTTATTCCCGACGCGCTGGAACTGGAAGTAAAAGTCGTTGAGACGTATCAAAAATTCCACCTTCGAAGGGTCACGGCGGATAACTTCGAAACGCTCGGCAAAGAGTCGTTTAACAATAAACCGACTGTAGTTGTGTCCAATCCGGAGGCTGCAAGCATCTGCCGGAAGCGGATCTCCTGCTCCTCGTTGAGCCGGAACGAGTATTTGTAACTCGGAGTTGGGGATTGTGTGTTGCATTTTCGCTGACGGGTCATTCGATGGAAGATTTGGGGGAACAGTTTCCGCCATCTGTTCCTTCACGATGAGATGCTTCCCTTTGTTCGTGCCGGACCCTATTCCTGAATTCACGAACTCGGGAGTTCGTGCGTGAACGCACTCTTGAACAAACCTGTTAAATCGCGCCTTCCTGAAGAAATAAATTATGGAAAACACACCTGTAAGCATTGCCGTATGCAATCAAAAAGGCGGCGTCGGAAAATCAACCTTCACCGTTCTGCTTGCCAGTCATCTCCACTATACCTTGCAGCGGGGCGTGCTGGTGGTCGACTGCGATTATCCCCTAATCGTACCCAAGAATCGGATATCAAATTTATTGGATCTTATTTTGAGATGAGAAACATATAACGTATCTTTACTTTGTAGCAAGGGAAAGTATTGGTGTGCAGAATCGGCCCGACAAACTAATGACCCATTCATTGCGAAGAGACTACAACAAATTGATACATAAGAGATGAACGAAGCAGGTTCAAGCCTCGTCAACAGCTCACGGAGGCGTCGCGAAAAGATGCCGAAACAAGCAAAAAGCCTTATATATCCATGATATGTAAGGCTTTTTCGTTTTTGTACGTTCCGATGGCGGCGATCATGCATCGAGGCCCGCGACTTTCGCCCCGCGCGCAGACACCCAATCGAATTATTGCGTACCTTTGTTACGACCGCTTTCAAGTCCGATACGCGCATGAATCTTCCGCTCTACGAATACTGCTTTGCATCGCCCTGCCGCTGATGATCTTCTTCGGGGTCTACTTCCTGCTGGCTCCGACCCCCGACAAGACCATCTTCGCAAACTACCTCCGCTCGCGGCGCATCATGGGCTGTGCCCTGCTGCTCCTGGCGGCAAATTACGCCGTACACTTCTTCTTCGAAATAAGGCTCCGCGACGTTCATGCCGCCATCCTGATGAACCTCTCGACCTGCTTCCTCTGCTACTGGCTCTTCAGTTCGGCGCTCACCACGCTGCCCGAGGAGGAGATCCCCGCGGACCATGCATCCGCCTGCCGCAAAAAAATGGAGAGGATTACCGTCACGGCTCCTCTCCCAAAAAACGCTCTGTTTTACAAACTGTTACACAGTTGTATCAAGTAATTGTTCCGATTCGTTCATCAGCGGGTAAACGAAGTGATGAGTGGATAGCGGGCATACGATCCGGCCGCGGTCGAACTCGACGTCGTCATCGACTTGAAAGCATAGATCATGAACGAATTGACCGCATGATCACCCCAGGCGCCGTTGTCCTGGAAGAGCAACTGCTGATCCGACTCTTTCATGTTGTAGATCAGATCCGCGCCGTAGCCTTCGCCCCAGGTATAATACCCGCTCATGGCATCCCACGGACACAGATAGACGTAATAGGTGCCATTGTAGGTGATATACTGCCGGAGCATCGTCAGCTTGGGCGTGCTTCCCGAATCATCGTATCCCAGGACGATGTCGTAATAGAGTCCGGAGGCCGTATAGCCCGTCCGATCTTCGTTGGCCGCAAGGGTCACCTTCAGCGTGGTCGCTTTGCCGGAGTCCGAATCGGAGTAGTGCATCGTCCACTCGCCAAGGAAGAATTCGTAGCTGTAGATCTTCTGGCTGACCGTCACCGTGCACAGCACGTCACCGTTGCTCGACTTCACGTCGATGGTGCCCGTACGCTGCGCACCCGAAGTATTCTCCTCGACCTTAACGGTAAACGAATCGGACTGGCCCTTAGTCAGGGTGAGCCACGTCGCGTCCGTGCTGACGCTCCAGTCCGCACCCACATACTCCATGTATTCGGTAGCCGTAACGGTTACGGTCGCCGCCTCGCGGTCGAGCACGACGGAGGACTTGTCCACCAGGCTGACCATATCCTGGGAAACCTGAATCTCAACCGGTTTCCAACCCTCCGTGACGGTAATGGTCGTGGAGCGTTTGCCCGTATAGTTCAGCGTGGCGGTCAGGCTGATGGTTCCGTCTGCGGCACTGGCCGAGAGCCACGTTGCGGCATCTTCCGGAATCGAGATCTGCGGCGGCGTGTCCAGCGAGGTGTCGTAGGCGACGGTCGAGGCCGTCCGTCCCGTGGGATCCAGCTCGATGGGATCCGCCGAGATGTCAAACCGCGTGCCGTTCTGCAGGATCGTCACCTGCCGGCTCTGATCCATGGCCGTAATGGTGATCTTGGCCGAACGCTGCAGCGCGTTATCGTGCTCGCCGACCGTATAGGTCACCCCCGAGGGCGTGGCGCTGTCGATCGTCAGCCACGCCTTGTCGCTGACGGCCTCGACGGCCGTCGCCGTGGTGTTCAGCGATATGGTGCCCGTACCGCCCGGGGCCTCGAAACCGATGTCGGACGATACGATTTCCAGCGAAACCGTGGTGGTCGGTTCGTCTTCGTCGTTGCACCCGGCGAAGGCCAGGGCGCAAACGGCGGTGAACAGAAGAAGAGTTATCTTTTTCATCGCAAGGTCGTTTTTTACTGTTTGGTCATGGTTTCGATGTAGGCAAACCGATCGAGCGCGCCGAGGGAAGACCCTCCCGACGGAGCGTCGAACAGATAGTAGATCAGGCTGTTGGTAACATACGAGCCCCAGTTGCCGTTATCGGCAAAGGTCAGAACGAGATTGTCCGGATCTCCGTTGTGCGTGATCTTGAAGCCATAGGAGGTCGTCCAGGACAGGTAACCCGACGAGGCATCCCACACGCAGCACCACACGTAATTGGAGCCGTAGGTACCAATGTACTGGGACTGCAGCGAAAGCGAGGCATCGGCCTTGGAGTAGCCCACCGTCAGGTCGTAGTCACCCAGCCCGGAGAGCGTGTAGCTGCTGTAGCGCTCCTTCTGCTTCAGCTCGACGGGGAGCGTTCCGCCGTTGTACGACAGCGAATAGTTGCCGATAAAGGCATCGTAGTGCAGGAAGTTCTCGCTGTGATAGCCGGCCAGACTCACCTCCGCGGGGGTTCCCGCATCGTCGACGGCATCCATCGCCACGAAGGTGTTGTCCTTCCACTGGAAGTTCCGCACCGTGATGCCGTCGATGGTCTTCGCCTCGTAGAAGCTGATGCCATCCATGGTGAAGGAGTAGGGAATCGTCTCGTAGGTGCCCTCCTCCGTCCCGTTGGGATAGTAGGTCAGCAGGTTGTAGTTGTCGTCGTCGTAGAGGTCGATGTCGGAGGAACTCCCGTCGCTCCACTTGTATCCGAGATAGAGGTTGTCGACTACCTCGTTCTGGATGGCCACGATCTGCTGCATGCAGCTGACAATGTCGGTATCCAGCGCCGTGAAGACGATCCGGTTGCCGGTCTTGATGCCGCGGAAGACCATCTGCTCGGGCGTGCCGCTGACATAGGCGAATTCGAAATCGCCGTCATAGACGTTGCTCGAATAGGGATCGGGATCGGACCAGTAGTGGATGTAGTCGTTGTAGGTATCGAAGGTCAGGACGACGCTCGACGACGCATTGATCGAATAGTGGCTGGTGATCGTCTTGGAGACGTCGCCCGAGACCTCCTGCGCCACCTGGCCGGTGACCGTCACGTCGCCGTTCGGATCGAACTTCGCGGCGTAGGTGCTGCCGCCGTAGCTTTGGTTGGCATCGGGGTAATATTCGATCATCCATCCGTATTGGGGCGAGGTGAGCAGCGACTGGCACTCGAGCATCCTCTGCTCCAGACGCTCGGATGCCGGGGTGTCGAACACCTCTTCGACCTCATTGACGCATGCGGCCGACAAAAGACCGCACAGGGCCAGGGTTGTGGAAAATATCTTGACTTTCATAACTATTCGGCGTTAAAGTTTGACCAATCCAGGAGATCTATTTCTTCGTAGCGGCGGGCCAGCACCTCACGGAGCTCATCCATGTCGATGCCCCAGTTGTCCGCCATGTAGGACTTCACGATGGCCAGTTTGCGTGCGATCTTGTCGGCTCCGGACGTTCCGGCCTGATTGAGTTTGGCCTGCCACTCCTGCTCGGACCAGGTCAGATAGTAGGCGAACACCTCCACGAAGTCCTCACCCGAGGCGCTCGACGCATAGTTGCTCACGAAACCCAGCACGGCGGCCTCCCGATCGCTCAGCGTGTTCCACTGGGCCACGTAGTCGTTCTGCGAGATGGTGTTGAAGTCCGTCGAGAACTCGATCTTCTGGTTCAGGATATGGGCGAACTCGTGGTGGATCGTGTGCAGGTAATAGTAGTTGATCTTGTCCACGTCGGTGATCGTCACCGTATAGCCTTCGGAATCGTCCGTTCCGTTCACGTAGTTGATCCGGAGGTAGTCTTCGAGCCAGTTGCCCACGTAGAGCGTGATCTTCTGTCCGCCCTCGGCCGTACCGAGCTGCAGGGTGTGGTTGCTGTTGTAGGCACCGCTGCCGATGATCTGCATGATGCGAGGCGAATTCTCCCGCATGAAGTGGATGTCGGTGACCTCGGTGTAGGGGTCGATCCACAGGAAGCGGATCATCTTGGCGAGGATACGGCTGTAGATCTCCTTGGCCGGAACCAGATCGTAGGTCATGTCCGACTCGATATCCTCGTAGCGATACAGGAAGTTGATGTTGTACGGCGCCCGGTAGTTATCCTCGAGCCAGGTGTCGAATTCGGTCTCGACGTTGACCGAACTGGTGATGACGCTCGTCGGATTCAACGACTCCTCGCTGCAGGAGGTCGCTGCGCACATACCGAACGCCAGAGCTGCACTGTACAGGACTATTTTTTTCATGTTGTGAATGCTTTTTTGACGGTTGGACGTTCGTTTAACGCGGATTGGGCTCCATGCCGGCGGCCGTCACCGATTTGGGCAGCTGAATGGCCAGCCGCTTGTCGTAGGGTTCGATCTCGATGTTGGAGGCACCGTCCACCGCGTGCGTATAGGCAATGCCGTAACGTTTGAGATCCTCCAGACGGGTTCCATCCAAAATCGTGGCGATGCGCCGTGCGTGCAGACAGGCGTGAACCAGATTGGTCTGCATGCCCGCAGCCAGCGTGAAACGCGGGGCAAGCGGCTTCTTGATCAGCGAATTGGCCGACTCGTAGTAGTCGGAGATCTCCTGAGCGCTGAGCGAGGTGTTGGCGCCGGCCTGACGGTAGAAGTAGTTCAGGTCGCGGGCCGCCAGTTCATAGTCGCCCGACAGGGCATAGGCCTCGGCGCGGTTGAGAATCGTCTTTTCGGTCGTGTAGGCCACCACCACGATGTAGGGATACCCGATTCCGTTCGCAATGTCCGTATACATGAAGTACTCGGTCATGTTGGGCATGAAGTAGCTGCGGCTCGAGTAGACGTAGGCGATCGCGTAGGGCTCCAGCTGACTGCCCCAGGGACCCTGGCTGCGGCCGACCTCCGACTGCAGCTGGAAGGTGTGGATGTAGCGCCCGTAGCGGAAACGCAGGTGGGTCGAGGTGAATCCGACCATGAAGATGTTGGCCGCCTCTTCCGTCGAGTTGAAGGCGTTGGCGTACTCGGTCGACGAGGTTCCGGTGAAGAGGTCCCAGTTGCGGAACAGCGAGGTCGGATCCTCACCGATGGCCTCATTGGCATTCGCTATGGCCAGATCGTACTTCCCGTAGTAGAGGTAGAACTGCGCGGCAAAGGCGTGGGCCGCCTTCTTCGTGAAGTGGAACTTCGGCTGCGTGTAGAGGTTGTCGTCGATGAGCGGCAGCGCCTCCTCGATGTCCTTGGCAATCATCTCGTAGACGCCGGCCACCGTCCCGCGCTCACGCTCGACGAAGACCGTCTCCTCGGGTTCGGTGACATACGGAATGCCGAGATCCGTCGTGCTCGACTGCGGGTTGTAGGCCTGGCAGAAGGTGTTGCACAGCACGAAGTGGGCATAGGCGCGGCAGATGAGCGCTTCGCCCTTCTGGGCCGAGAGGTCCTCCGCACCCTGGTATTCGGCGATGGCCTTCAGGGCGTGGTTGGCCGAGGCGATGGCCTTGTAGTTGTTCTCCCAGACGTAGGCCGGCGAATCGTGGGACTCGTTGGTAATCTCCTGGAAGAGGTAGGCCTCCTCGAACTTGTCGGAGTAGATGTCGACGCTCCGGCCGTAATCGGTCACGTTGTCGGACATCAGCTCCTGCATGTCGGATGCCAGGTAGGGATAGGCCGATACCAGAATCTGCGTGATCTTTTCCGGGTTGTCGAGTTCCGTACGGTTGTCGGGCATCTCGTCGAGGAACTTGTTGCACGAGGAGAAGAGCACGAGCGCTCCCGACAGCAGCAGGGTGAATTTACACGTGGTATGCAATATGGGTCTTTTCATAATCCGATGCGTTTGGTGTTAGAATCCGAATTTCAGCGTGAAGGTGAACTGGCGCGCAAGCGGCGAGGAGACGCCTCCCGACTGGTAGTATTCGGGATCCTGTCCGTTCAGCGACTTGTGGGCGTAGATCAGGAAGGGGTTCGTCACCTGGACCTTCAGCGAGAGATTGTCCAGTTTGGCCTTCTTGATCCAGTTTTTCGGGAAGTCGTAGGTCAGCGAGATCTCCTTCATGCGGATGAAGTCACCCTTGGCAACCCGGGCGCTCGAGTAGTTGTAGGCGTTGTAGCCGCGCTGCACGTTGGAGCTTCCGTATTCGGTCAGCTGACGCTTGCTGGCGATCGTGGGGATGTCGGTCCGGGCCTCGTTGCCGGAAACCATCCAGCGGTTCTTGAACTCGTTGGACATGGCGTAGAAGTCCGAGTACGACGACTTGAAGATCTGGTTCAGACGGACCACGTTGCCGAAGCCGTAGGTCATGAAGACGTTGAGCCGGAAATTCTTGTAGGTGAACGTATTGCCGAAGCCGCCGGTGTAGATCGGATCGGTCGGGCCCTCGTACTTGAGCGTCTTGAGGACATCCTCGTCCGTATTCTGGAAGTTGATGCTCGAGTAGTTATCCTTGGTGATGATCTCACCGCCGATCTTGAAGATCGGGAAACCCTCGGCGTCAAGCCCCTCGAAGGGGATCGAGAAGAGCGAATAGGGGGCATATCCCTCGAGGTTGTATCCCGTACCCTGCACCAGGTTGATGATGTTGGCATCGGTGTGCAGGTTGGTGATCTTCTGCTCGCTCCACGAGAAGGTGAGGTCGGTGGTCCATTTGAAGTTGCGCGTCATGACGTTGCGCGTCGAGAGGGTGAACTCCACGCCGTGCGACTTCATGTCGGCGATGTTGGCATACTTCCAGATCTCACCGCCGGCACCCTGCGTGTTGGTCCGGCCCAGCAGGTCGAAGTTGTTGCGCCAGTAGATGTCGAACTCGAGGTTGATGCGGTTGTTCAGGAATCCCGAGGAGATGCCGAGGTTGAGCTCGTGCTTCTTCTCGTAGGTCAGGGCCGAGTTGCCGAGCATGTCGATCTCCAGCCCCGTCTCCTTGTCCTTGGCCGTGGGACGGTAGGGCGTGTTGTAGCTCTGGATCACGACGCTCGAATTGGAGATGTAGTCGGGACCCGCATCGGCCGTCAGACTGTACGAACCCTTCAGCGTCAGGTGCGAGATGACGTTCTGCGACTTGAAGAACTTCTCCTCGTGGACGTTCCAGGCGGCGCCGACGTTCCACGTCGGGAGCCAGCGGGCCGAACGGTCCTTGCCCAGGCGGTTGGTACCCTCGTAACGGATCGTTCCGTTGAGCGAGTAGCGGCCCTTGTAGGAGTAGTTGGCCATGGCGAAGAAGGCGGCCGACCGGCGGCGGGTGTTCGAAAGCGTGAAGTAGTCGCTGTTGTCCTCGGCCGACTTCTTGAAGGCCAGGTAGTTGTAGAAGGCCTGCTCGCCCTGGTTGTACTGCAGGCCCCAGCCGCGGAACCAGTCGTTGGTACGCTCCACGGAGGTGATCTCCATACCGCCGTAGAGGTTGAGCAGATGGATGTCGTTGAACGACTTGTTCCAGGTGATGGCGTTACGGATGGTGTAGCTGGGCGATTTGTACTCGCGCTTCTCATAGATACCGCCGTTGGGCAGGATCGACACGGGCAGCGAGTTCAGCTGGTCGGGATCGCTGTACAGATAGGGGTTTTTCTCCCGGATCACGGCATCCGACATCTCGCGGTAGGCCCGCGCCTGGTTCGAATCGTCCTTGATGTGGTGCTGCATCGAGGTGGAGGTGTAGCGGAACGAGGCCAGCGAGCTGAAATCCAGTCCCGGGATGATCGTCCAGTTGAGCTCACCCTGGAAGCGGATGTCGGTGGCATCCATCTCGATGTAGTTGTTCTCCAACTCCTCGAAGATGTTGAACGAGGTGTAGTTGCGCACGTAGTACTCGTCGGGGTCCATCGTGCGCGAGGTGTTCATGGCGAAGCTGAAGGGGTTGATGTCGAAGTCGCGCTTGATCTCGCCGTTGACGGCATCGACATCCTGGCTGAGCGTTCCGGGAGCCTCCTGCTTGCGGTAGCTGCCGTTTCCGAGGAAGCTCAGGCTCAGGTTGTCCAGAATCTTGAAGGTCGTGTTGGCATTGAACGTATAGCGGTTCACCTTGCTGCGCTCATACCACCCCGGGTCGGTCATCACACTCATCGACATGTAGGAGGTGGAGCGGTCGGTACCGGTCGAAACGCTCACCGAGTGGTTCATCATCACGGAGTTGCTGAACAGACGGTCGAACCAGTCCGTATTCCGGTATTCGGCCTGCCGCAGATAGGCGTTGCGGGCCGACTCGGTGTTTTCGAGGCCGAAGAGGCCCGACGTACGGTCGTACTGGTTGATCAGGCTGTACATCTTGCCGTAAACGCCGTACTCCTTGGCGCGGAGCGTCTCGGCGAAGTTGAAGTAACCCTTGCGGGCCAACTCCTGGTAGACACTCATCTGATCCTGGGAGTTCATGATGTTGTACTGGCTGTAGTCGGGCTTCAGACGGGTCGTGAACTCACCGGTGTAGTTGAACCGTGTGGATCCGGGGCGGCCCTTCTTGGTGGTCACCACGATCACACCGGCCATGGCCTTGGCACCGTAGATGGAGGTTGCCGAACCGTCCTTGAGGATATTGATGCTCTCAATATCGTCGGAGTTCAGACCGGCGATGGCCGACGAGATCATCGTCACGGCATCACCCGACGAGAGTTCGTCGGCACCGATCTCGGTGACATCCTCGATGATCACGCCATCCACCACCCACAGCGGCTTGGAGCTGCCGAGAATGGAGGTTGCACCGCGCACCCGGATCTTCGGGGCCGTACCGAACGTTGCCGAGACGTTCTGCACGGTGACACCGGCAGAACGGCCCTCCAGCGAACGGCTCACATCGGCCATACCGCTCAGGATGACATCATCGGCGACCAGCCGGTCCGAAGCACCGGTAAAGAGTCGCTTGTCGATCTTGGTCATACCCGTGACCACGACCGCCTCCACAGCCTGGGAATCGGATTCAAGCGTCACATGGATATTCGCCTTGACATCGACCTCCCGGGTTTTGTAACCGATGAACGACACCAGAATTTTCTGGTTCTGTCCTGCGGAGGGGGGGGGAACATTATTGAGTGAGAATTCACCCTTCACATCGGTCGACGTACCGATCGTCGGCATGTCCTTGACGACGACCGTAGCACCAACTACAGGCATGCCGCTCTCATCGACGACACGCCCACGGACTTGCCTTGTCTGGGCTAAAGCACAACTTGCGACTGCAAGTAGTCCGAGCATCGATAGTACAAATTTTCTCATAAGCTGGAGTTTGGGTTAATAATACAATTCGCATCTCTTACCTGACGAAGAGATATTGGGACAAGACAAATATAAAATAAAAAATCGTAACTTGATACACCCAATATGTCGGTTTTAATCAACCAAATACCTTTATAAGTATCTGTACAACAGAAAAAATAAAAATATTAACAAATGTAATCTACCGAAAAATGCTTACGGTCCGTAACAATATCCGGCCGCAGGAAATTCTGAACAACCAAAAAACAACAATAAAAGCTATAAAATGCAATTATAACCCGGACAAATCGAACAGACGGAATCGGAGGGATTGAAGGGGCTAAAAAAATTGAAAAAAATTTGAAAATTTTTCGTTCCGACGGGTCAAATAGGGCCGATATGGGCATTTCCCCGGCGTTTCAAGAA
Organism: Alistipes sp. An54; assembly: GCF_002159375.1. Taxonomy (NCBI): domain Bacteria; kingdom Pseudomonadati; phylum Bacteroidota; class Bacteroidia; order Bacteroidales; family Rikenellaceae; genus Alistipes; species Alistipes sp. An54. The sequence goes on along the minus strand of NZ_NFIA01000003.1, from coordinate 167,991 downwards.
AAGTCAACCAGGCCACGTAGGAGGATACACCACACCAAAGCAAGCTAACAAACGCCGGAATCCGACGTTCTTTCGGAGAGCGGCCCAACCCACCGATCGTCGATCCTCACACAATGACAGCCGAGGCGATAAAAACGGCCCGAATCAGGGCGACGCAGACGCAAATCGGGAACAAAACGTTACAACCCACCGACAAGCCGCCTCCGCACACAAGGCGGTCGGATGTTCCAAATCTCCTTCGAAGGCAGACGGAGACAGGACATATATATAAGTATAAGGGAGCCGTCTTCGCAAGGAGCCGGCAGGCCTGCGGCTTTCCATCCGGTGCGAAGTGCCGCAGCCGGAAGGTCGGAAGGCGACCACGGCGCCCGGCGAGACCGCGGAACAAGCGAGACAACGGGCCAGGAGAGACCGCGGCGCCCGGCGAGACCGCGAAACAAGTGAAACCGCGGCGCCCGCCCCCCTTCGAAGAGTCCCCGCCGGACACCGTACCCGAGGATCGGAGGCTCGCGCACCGCCGAATCCCGCCCCCCCCGAAGCGGCAAAAACGCCTTTTTCCGTCCAAAAAAGCGGCCGCGGATTTGGTTTTTAAAATTTTTTCAGTATATTTGTACCCAGACAAACTCTTCCGAAGATGAAGCTCTACGGTTTCGCATATTTCTTTTATTCCTTTTTCTTTTATGCCAAGAGAAAATGCGGGACGCCATGCATCGGATGAAGACCGGAAAGGATCGAACCGACAAACGCATACAAGCATGAAAATCCCGCACGAAGGCCGTGCGGGATTTTTCTTTAATCTACCATTCCATGGAGAGAATCGCCATACAGGGCATCGCAGGATGCTATCACGAAACCGCCGCCCGACGCTATTTCGCCGATCGGGAGCTCGAAGTGCTCCCCTGCGCAAGTTTCGGCCAACTGTTCGAACAGCTGGCCGAAGACCCTGCGCTGCTGGGCATCGCCGCCATCGAGAACACTATCGCCGGCAGCCTGCTGCCCAACCACGAACTGCTTCAGCGCAGCCGGGCCCGGATCGTCGGCGAGCAGAAGATCCGCATCTCGCACGTCATCGCCGCCCTTCCCGGCGAACGGCTCGACACGATCCGCGAGGTGCATTCGCACCCCATCGCCCTAATGCAGTGCGGTGAGTTTCTGAAGAGCCACCCGGCAATGAAGGTCGTCGAACGCGACGACACGGCCGGCAGTGCCCGCGAAATCGCCGAAGGGCATCTCGCCGCCACGGCCGCCATCTGCGGAGCCGATGCCGCCGAGATGTACGGGCTGGAGATCCTCCGCCGCGGCATCGAGACCAACCGCCACAACTTCACCCGTTTTCTGATCCTGGCCGACGAAAGCCGCGCCGCCGAATTCACCGATCCCGGACACACGAACAAGGCCTCGCTGGTCTTCACCCTCCGCCACACGCAGGGCTCGCTCTCGAAGGTGCTGACCGTCCTTTCGTTCTACGACATCAACCTCACGAAGATCCAGTCGCTGCCGATCATCGGTCGCGAGTGGGAGTATCAGTTCTACGTCGACGTCACCTTCGACGATCCCTACCGTTACCGCCAGGCCATCGATGCGGCCCGGCCGCTGACCAGCGGATTCCGCATCCTGGGCGAATATGCCGAAGGGGCCAATCCCGAGATCTGACCCCGAAGAGCAACCCGTCGAAGCCCCCGCAAGCCGCTGCGACCGAAGGCGGCTTCCCGAAAAAACCGAATCAAGAACAACAAAAAATAGAAAACCATGAACGACATCCAACCCATCACGTTTCCCGGGGTCGATCCCCGGCGTCCGCTGGTCATTGCCGGTCCGTGCAGTGCCGAAACCGAAGAGCAGGTCATCGAAACGGCCCGCATGCTGGCCCGTGAAGGCCTCCACATCTACCGGGCCGGGCTCTGGAAGCCCCGCACCAAACCCGGAGGTTTCGAAGGCGTCGGCGAAAAGGGAATCCCTTGGATGCAGCGCGTAAAACGCGAAACGGGCATGTACACCGCCACGGAGGTCGCCACGCGACAGCATGTCGAAACGGCGCTCAAGGGAGGAATCGACCTGCTGTGGATCGGCGCCCGCACGGCGGCCAATCCCTTTGCCATGCAGGAGATTGCCGATGCGCTGCGCGGCGTGGACATCCCGGTACTGGTGAAGAACCCCGTAAGTCCCGACCTCGAGTTGTGGATCGGCGCCATCGAACGCATCCACAACGCCGGAATCCGCCGTCTGGGGGCCATCCACCGCGGCTTCACCTCCATCGACAAGAGCATCTACCGCAACCACCCGATGTGGGCCATCCCCATCGAGCTGCACCGCCGACTGCCCGAACTGCCGATCTTCTGCGACCCGAGCCACATCGGCGGCAAACGCGAACTGATCGCCCCGCTCTCGCAGCAGGCCATGGACATCGGGTTCGACGGGCTGATCGTCGAGGCGCACTGCTCGCCCGACTGCGCCTGGAGCGACAAGGCCCAGCAGGTAACCCCCGACGCTCTGGCCTACATCCTGCGCAATCTGGTGATCCGCGAGCAGACCGTCACTACGGAGAACCTCAACGAGCTGCGCGCCCAGATCGACAAACTCGACGACCAGCTGCTCGACCTGCTCGTACGGCGCATGCGCGTCTCACGCGACATCGGACAGTACAAGAAGGAGCACGACATGCCCATCCTGCAGGCACAGCGCTACGAAGAGCTGCTGGCCCGGCGCGCCGCCCAGGCCGTCGAGCTGGGCATGGACCGCGAATTCATGCGCACGGTCATGCAGGCCATTCACGAGGAGTCGGTCCGCCAGCAGATGGAGGTCCTCGGCAGGTAACGGCCGAGGGACCGGCGGCCCCGAAGAGAGCCGGCCGGAAAGCCCCCCCCCTGTTACATTTCGGTGAAAAGTCGGACACGGGGCGTGTAACATCCGTGAATGTTGTGTAAATTTGGCCCGGAATCAAACCCGAAGCTATGGCAAAAAACAAAATCCTCGTGGTCGACGACGAAGAGTCGCTGTGCGAAATCCTCCAGTTCAACCTCGAAGTCGAAGGTTATGACGTCGACGTGGCCTACAGCGCCGAACAGGCCCTCGAGATGCATCCCGAACGCTACTCGCTGATTCTGCTCGACGTCATGATGGGCGAGATGAGCGGCTTCCGCATGACCCGCATCCTCAAGGAGCGGCCCGAAACGGCCCACGTCCCCGTGATCTTCTGCACGGCCAAGGATTCCGAAGACGACACCGTCGCCGGGCTGAACCTCGGCGCCGACGACTATATCACCAAACCCTTCTCGATCCGCGAGGTGCTGGCCCGCGTGCGCAGCGTCCTGCGCCGCACCGCGGCCGCCGAGCCCGAACACGAAACCATCGCCTTCGAGGGGCTCGAGATGGATCTCAAACGCAAGATTTGCACACTCGACGGCACGGAACTGGCCCTGACCAAGAAGGAGTTCGAGATTCTGGCCCTGCTGCTTGCCCACCGCGGCGTGATCTTCTCCCGCGAGGAGATCCTCCACCGCATCTGGAGCGACGAGGTGATCGTGCTGGACCGTACGATCGACGTCAACATTACCCGTCTGCGCCGCAAGATCGGCCCCTACGGCAAACACATCGTCACGCGTCTGGGCTATGGCTACGGCTTTGAGGAGTAGATTCTCCTACCACCAGCGGCTCTTCGTGCTGCTGCTGGCCTTCTCGTGGACGCTGGTAGCCTGTTTCGTGCTGTTTCAGTACGGCCGCGAGAAGCACTTCAAGGCCGAACACCTCAATGCCCAGCTGCAACTCTTCAACCTGCGGCTGCTCGACGCGCTGAACGACGGCACAGACCCGGCCCGTTTCATCGCCTCGCACGACGAGCCCTTCGAGGAGTTGCGCGTGACGCTGATCGACCGCTCGGGGCATGTCTTCTTCGACAACTCGCTCGACACGCTCCCGACGGCCAACCACCTCGACCGTCCCGAGGTTGTCGATGCCCTGGCCCACGGCACCGGATACATCATCCGACGACACTCGGTGAGCACCCATCGCAACTACTTCTACTCGGCCATGGCCGGCGAGCGGACCATCGTCCGCACGGCCGTCCCCTACAGCATCCCGCTGAGCGAGGTGCTGGCCGCCGACCGCGAATTCCTCTGGCTCATGCTCGGCATCACGCTGCTGATGAGCGTGGCGGGCTACTTCGCCACGCGGCGGCTCGGACACAACATCTCGCGGCTAAACGACTTCGCCGAACGGGCCGAACGCGGCGAACGCATCGACGAGGAGGAGCCCTTCCCGCACGACGAGCTGGGTGAAATCTCGAACCACATCATCCGCCTCTACGCCCGACTGCAGCGCACCACGGCCGACCGTGACCGCGAACACGCCCTGGCCCTGCACGAGGAGCAGGAGAAGATTCGCATCAAGAAACAGCTCACCAACAACATCAACCACGAACTGAAGACCCCCGTAGCGGCCATTCAGGGCTATCTGGAGACGCTGCTGGCCAACCCGCAGATCGACGCGCGGCGGCGGCAGGAGTTCCTCGAGAAGAGTGCCGCACAGACCGAGCGGCTGCGGAGGCTGCTCGCCGACGTGGCCACCATCACGCGTATGGACGAGGCCAGCCAGCTGATCCGCAAGGAACCCGTCGTCGTAAACGACCTGATCGACGAGGTGGCCGACGAAATGGCCCTCAAACCCGCCGAGCAGCGGCTGCGCGTGAATGTCGACTTCCCGACGAGGGTCGAGGTCGAGGGTAATCCGGCACTGCTTGGCTCGATCTTCCGCAACCTGGCCGACAACGCCGCGGCCTACTCCGGCGGCCGCGATATCTTCATCCGCCTGGTGGACGATACCCCCGAGGAGTGTACGATTCTCTTTGCCGACAACGGCATCGGCGTCGACGAGGAGCACCTTCCCCACCTGTTCGAACGCTTCTATCGCGTCGACAAGGGCCGCTCGCGCAAACTGGGCGGAACGGGACTCGGCCTCTCGATCGTCAAGAACGCCGTGATGATCCACGGCGGCACGATCTCGGTGCGCAACCGCGACCGCGGCGGACTGGAATTCCTCTTCACACTCCGCAAAAAAGCTGAACTCCGCATGTTTCACGACGTTGAAACAACGTTGTAACCGTTTTGTAATATCTGTTTCGGACCTTTGCTCCCGGTAAGTTCCACACCCCGGGATGTCCCCGGCACAGCGTCGGCTGCGGTCTTAGCTCCCAACCCGCAAACACCGTCCGACCGCCTCGCGTCGACCCCCCGGAGAAGAACTTTCCCTCGGGAAATTCAATAACGCAACAGATATATGTCGCCCCTGTTTACCGCCATCGTCATCATTCTGGCCATTCTGGCCGTGATGGGCATTGTCGTGGGCGTCGCCAACGACGCCATCAACTTCCTCAACTCGGCCATCGGCTCGAAGGTCGCCCCGCGCCGCACGATCCTCTGGGTCGCCGCCGCGGGTATTATCATCGGTACGCTCACCTCCAGCGGCATGATGGAGGTGGCCCGCAGCGGGGTCTTCTACCCCGGGCAGTTCTCCTTCCCGGAGATCATGATGCTCTTCCTGGGCATGATGCTCGGGAACGTCCTGCTGCTCGACCTCTACAACACGCTCGGCCTGCCGACCTCGACCACCGTCTCGATGGTCTTCGGACTGCTGGGCGCCGCCGTCGCCACGGCCCTCTTCCGCATCTCGGCCGATCCGGCCTTCTCGCTGCACGACCTCTCGCAGTTCATCAACACCGGAAAGGCCATGGTCATCATCGCCGCCATCCTGCTCTCGGTGGCCTTCGCCTTCGTCTCCGGACTCATATACATGTACGTCTCGCGGCTGATCTTCTCGTTCCGCTACGCACCGGTCTTCCGCCGCTGGGGCGCCGTCTGGTGCGGCCTCTCGCTCTCGGGAGTCCTCTACTTCGCCCTCTTCAATGGGCTCAAGAGCTCGGGGCTGATCCCCACGGCCATCTCCGAATACGTCACCAACCATGTGCTGCTCACCCTCTTCGTCTTCTGGATCGTGGCTGCCATCGTGCTGTGGATCTTCCAGCGCATGCGTCTGAACATCATGCGCATTACCATTCTCTCGGGAACCTTCGCCCTGGCCCTGGCCTTCGCCGGAAACGACCTGGTGAACTTCATCGGCGTACCGTTGGCCAGCTTCGACGCCTGGCAGATCGCCCGTGACGCCGGCAGCGAGGCTATCATGATGGGGCAGCTCGAAGCTCCGGCCCGTGCCAACTTCCTGATCCTGATCGTCTCGGGAGTGATCATGGTGCTGACGCTCTTCTTCTCGAAAAAGTCGCAGCACGTGGCCGAAACCGAACTCTCGCTCGCCTCGCAGCACGAGGAGGAGGAGCGCTTCGGCTCGACATTCCTCTCGCGCGGTCTGGTACGTCTGACGCTCATGGCCAACCACCTCTGGAGCGGCATCGTCCCCCAGCGCCTGCAGAAGGCCATCGACCGCCGCTTCGAACCGCTGCCCGTCGAGGAGCGCACCTCGGCCCAGTACGACCTGATCCGCGCCGTGGTCAACCTGACGGCCGCTTCGGTACTGATCGCCATCGGCACGTCGTACAAACTCCCGTTGTCGACCACCTACGTGGTCTTCATGGTGGCCATGGGTTCGTCGCTGGCCGACCGCACGTGGGGCCGCGAGAGCGCCGTCTACCGCATCACGGGCGTGATGGCCGTCATCTCGGGGTGGTTCATCACCGCGCTGGGCGGATTCCTCATCGCCCTGGCCGTCACGGCGCTGCTGCTCTGGGGCGGCTGGGTGGCCGTCGTGGCGCTGACGCTGATCTGCGCCTGGCTGCTCATCCGCAGCCACCGCAAGACCCCGGCGCTGAAGGAGGAGGCCGAAAAGGAGCTGCTCCCGCTCGAAAAGGCCGAAACGCCCGACGAGGTGCTCTGCGCCTGCATCGGCGAGGTCTGCAACACGATGCAGGAGGTCACGCGTATCTATAACCGCACGCTGGTGGCCGTCTTCAAGGAGAACCGCAAGGTCCTGAAGGAGATGGTCCGCGACTCGAACCGACTCTTCGAGGAGGCCCGCGAGCGCAAATACAACATCATGCCCACACTGCGACGCCTGCAGCGCTGCGACATCGACACGGGCCACTTCTACGTCCAGGTGGTCGACTACCTCTCGGAGGTAACCAAGGCGCTGATCCACATCACCCGCCCCTCGTTCGAACACATCGACAACAACCACGAGGGGATGTCCAAGGAGCAGATCGTCGATCTGATGCGCGTCAACGACCAGGTGGAGGAGATCTTCGACAAGATCAACGACATGCTCGCCTCGAAGGACTTCTCGGATCTGGATCTGGTGCTCGAGATGCGCGACCGCCTCTTCGACACCATTGTCGAGGCCGTCAAGAGCCAGCTGCGCCGCATCAACGGAGACCCGCAGACCTCGACCCGTGCCAGCGTCCTCTATCTGACGATCCTCAACGAGACGAAGACCATGGTGCTCCAGTCGCGCAACCTGCTCAAGTCGCAGCACTACTTCCTCGAGTCGCAGCACGAAATCGCCCCTGCAAAGGAAAAGTAACGCCTCCCGGCGATTCGTCACACGAATGTAACGGGGCCGTCATCTCGCTGAGACAACGGCCCCGTATCTTTGCAACGTGAAAACCGGAAGACGATTTCACAAGTTGGTTTTAGGTTACATAAGTAGGTTAGTGGGAGATGCAGCGACGCGACGTCGCGGCATCTTCGTTTTTTGGCGCCCTGCCTCCGGAGAGGCGGGAGGGGCAACGGCCAAGGCGAACGCCGGCCGGCGAAGGTTGCCGGTGAAGACGGCCGGCGGAGACGGTCGGCGGAGACGGTCGGCGGAGACGGTCGGCGGAGGCTGCCAGCGGCCTATTTCTCCATGTCGCGCAGGTGGATCTCCAGCGCCCGGACCGAAATCTGAATCTCGTGCAGCGAAACGCCGAGCGATGCGATCAGCAGAAGCAGCGCCAGCCCGAAGATCCACGCCGCAACGCCGAACAGCCCGACATAGATCAGAAACATCGTCACCACGCAGAAGAAGAGGCTCGAGACACCGAGCGCCTGCATCATGCGCGTGAGTTGGAGCCGGCGGCGGAGGTTGTCGATCTGGGCGCGCGTCACCTTCGAAGGGTGTTCGAGGTGCTGCTCCTTGAGCGTGCGCACCAGCTGTGCATAGGAGAGAAAGCGGTTGGTGTAGGCCAGCAGAATCAGCGACACGGCCGAAAACAACAGCGCCGGCGTGGTCAGGGTAAGTTCTTCCATAGGGCGAGATGATCAGGATTTACCGCAAAGATAGCCATTTTCAGCAATTTCGGAAAGTGCGTTTCCAAGGGCCCCGGCTACCGAAACGCAGGTATTTTTTCAAATTTTATAAAAATTTGTAACCGCGATTCGTTGCGTATGGGAAAAATCGTCTATCTTTGGCGCCAAAAGATGACAATCTTAATCCCAAAACGAACAACAAACGCATCTATGGAATTGAACAAAACCTTTATCGACGGGCTTTGGAGCAAGGAGATCAACGTCACGAGTTTCGTGCAGACGAACATCACCCCCTATCTGGGCGACGCCTCGTTCCTGCAGGGACCTACCGAACGCACCCGACACATCTGGAATCTTTGCCTGAAGGCCCTCGAGGAGGAGCGTCAGAACAACGGCATCCGCTCGCTGGACAACAAGACCGTATCGACCATCACCTCCCACAAGGCCGGCTACATCGACCGTGAGAACGAACTGATCGTGGGTCTGCAGACCGACGAGCTCCTCAAGCGCGCCATCAAACCCTTCGGCGGCATCAACGTCGTCTCGCGCGCCTGCCGGGAGAACGGCGTGGATGTCGACGAAAAGGTGCGCGACATCTTCACCCACTACCGCAAGACCCACAACGACGGCGTCTTCGACGTCTACACCGAGGAGATCCGCTCGTTCCGCTCGCTGGGATTCCTCACCGGACTGCCCGACAACTACGCCCGCGGCCGCATCATCGGCGACTACCGCCGCCTGGCCCTCTACGGAACGGACCGCCTGATCGAGGCCAAGCAGCAGGATCTGCGCTCGCTCACCGGCCCGATGACCGACGCCCGCATCCGCCTGCGCGAGGAGGTGGCCGAGCAGATCAAGGCCCTCAAGGAGATCCGCACGCTGGGCGAATACTACGGTCTGGACCTGAGCCGTCCGGCCACGTCGGCCCAGGAGGCCGTACAGTGGGTCTACATGGCCTATCTGGCCGCCGTCAAGGAGCAGGACGGCGCCGCCATGTCGCTGGGCAACGTCTCGTCGTTCCTCGACATCTTCATCGAATACGACCTGGCGCACGGCCTGATCGACGAAACCTTCGCCCAGGAACTCATCGACCAGTTCGTCATCAAGCTCCGCATGGTGCGCCACCTGCGCATGCAGTCCTACAACGACATCTTTGCCGGCGACCCGACGTGGGTCACCGAGGCCATCGGCGGACGCTTCAACGACGGCCGCACGAAGGTCACCAAGACCTCGTTCCGCTTCCTGCAGACGCTCTACAACCTGGGCCCCTCGCCCGAGCCCAACCTCACGATCCTCTGGAGCCCCGATCTGCCGCAGGGATTCAAGGAGTTCTGCGCCCGCGTCTCGGCCGACACCAGCTCGATCCAGTACGAGAACGACGACCTGATGCGCGAAGTGCGCCACTCGGACGACTACGGCATCGCCTGCTGCGTGTCGTATCAGGACATCGGCCGCCAGATCCAGTTCTTCGGCGCCCGCTGCAACCTGGCCAAGGCGCTGCTGCTGGCTCTGAACGAGGGCCGCTGCGAGAATACCGGCACACTGATGGTCAAGGGAATCCCGGCGCTGTCGGAGGGTCCGCTGCGCTTCGAGGAGGTGATGCAGAACTACAAGAAGGTGCTGCACGAGATCGCCCGCGTCTACAACGAGGCGATGAACATCATCCACTACATGCACGACAAGTACTACTACGAGAAGGCCCAGATGGCATTCGTCGACACCGACCCGCGCATCAACCTCGCCTACGGCGTGGCCGGCCTCTCGATCGCCCTCGACTCGCTCTCGGCCATCAAATATGCCAAGGTGACCCCGCGCCGCAACGAACAGGGACTCACCGAAAGCTTCGACATCGAGGGTGAATTCCCCTGCTTCGGCAACAACGACGACCGTGTCGACCATCTGGGCGTCGATCTGGTCTACTACTTCAGCGAGGAGCTGAAGAAGCTGCCCGTCTACAAGAATGCCCGCCCGACGCTGTCGCTGCTGACGATCACCTCGAACGTGATGTACGGCAAGAAGACCGGCGCCACGCCCGACGGCCGCGCCAAGGGTGTCGCCTTCGCACCGGGTGCCAACCCCATGCACGGACGCGACAAGAGCGGCGCCATCGCCTCGCTCTCGTCGGTGGCCAAGCTGCGCTACCGCGACTCGCAGGACGGCATCTCGAACACCTTCTCGATCATCCCCAAATCACTGGGTCCGACGCCCGAGGATCGGGTCGAGAACCTGGTGACGATGCTCGACGGCTACTTCACCAAGGGGGCCCACCACCTGAATGTCAACGTGCTGAACCGCGAGATGCTCGAGGATGCCATGGTGCACCCGGAGAAGTATCCGCAACTGACGATCCGCGTCTCGGGCTACGCCGTGAACTTCACCAAGCTGAGCCGCGAACACCAGCTGGAGGTCATCAGCCGCAGTTTTCATGAGCGGATGTAGCACCTGGCAGGGATGATTCGCGTACACTCCTACGAATCGATGGGAACCTTCGACGGGCCGGGACTCCGGCTCGTCGTCTTCCTGCAGGGCTGCCCGTTCCGCTGCCTCTACTGCGCCAACCCCGACACGATCGAAACGAGCGGCGGCCGGGAGACCGATCCGGCCGAAATCCTGCGCATGGCCGTCGACCAGAAGCCCTTCTTCGGGCGGCGTGGCGGCGTCACCTTCTCGGGCGGCGAGCCGACCCTCCAGGCCGCGGCGCTCGTTCCGCTGGTGCGCGATCTGAAGGAGGCCGGGATCCACGTCTGTCTGGACTCGAACGGAGGGGTGTGGAATCCGGCCGTCGAGGAGCTGATGGGGCTGGTGGATCTGGTGCTGCTCGACGTCAAGCAGGCCAATCCCGAACGCCACCACGCCCTCACCGGACGCTCGAACACGCAGACGCTCCGCACGGCGGCCTGGCTCGAGGAGCACGGACGGCCGTTTTGGCTGCGCTACGTGCTTGTCCCGGGCTACAGCGACGCCGAGGAGGATATCCGCCGGTTGGGCGAGAGGCTGGGCGGCTGCCGCTCGATCGAACGGGTCGAACTGCTGCCCTACCACACCCTCGGGGTCCACAAGTACGAAGCGATGGGACTCGACTACCGCCTGCGCGGCGTGCGGGAAAACACCCCCGAGCAACTGGACCGCGCCGCGGCGCTGCTGCGCGAATACTTTCCGACGGTGGTGGTCAACTGACCTCCCCGAAACCAAAGACCCCGGACCTCTCTCAAGGCCCGGGGTCTTTCCATGCATACGCGGTCAAGCGCCGCAGACGGATCAGAAGAGGACTGTCAGCAGAATCGGATAGTGATCGGAGATATACGGCACTCCGTAGTTGTCCGTAATCGTGCGAAACGACACGGCCGTCGCATCCCGATAGAAGATATGGTCAAGATTCCGCTTCGGAGTGGGCGTACCGCTTCCATAGTTGTTGAAGCTGTAGGCATCGCCCACCGGAGCAATGTCGCGCGCCGCTGACATCCACTGATAATAGGGCGTCAACGCCTCGCGCGACGCATCATCCGCAGCATAGGAGCAGTTCATGTCTCCGGTGATGAAGACCGTGGCATCCTCACCGGCCAGCTCCTTCATCTTCGATACGTTGAGATTGGCGCTCTTCACGCGGGCCGAGACATTCGACGCATAGGCCGGCATGTGGGTCGTGAAGATCCAGAAATCCTTGCCGCTGCTCACCTCCTTCAGATGGGCCCAGACCGTCGTATGCCATTGCTTCGCCTCCCAGGCCACCGACGGCACGTCGGGGGTGTCGCTCAGAAAGTAGTACCCCCAATCGAGGCACGTGAAACGGCTCTTGCGATAGAGCAGCACCGAATTGCCTCCCTTGCTGGTTCCGGTCCCGGGCGTCTCGAGCATCTCGTAGTCCGAAAGATTCTCCTTCAGATAGGTACGCTGGGGAGTCCGCGGCTCCTGCATGCCGATCACATCGGGCCGGATGCCCGTTATCATCTTGACACACCCGGTCTTACGTACGTCCCAGGCCTTGTCGCCCGTGTCGCTCGAGGTGACGCAGCGAATGTTGAACGACATGACCTTCAGCGTATTCGAGCTTCCCTCGGTTCCAGCATCATCGCTGCTCGACGAGCAGCCCAGTGCACTCAATACGATTCCGTAAAGCAGATACTTCAGTTTGTTCATTTTCTATGTGGTTTAAGTTTGGATTCAATCCTTCGTTATCACGATCTCGTCGAAGAAGTGGCGGCCCGTTCCCGTAAATACGACCCGCGTATCCTTCGTGGCTCCGGAAATCTTCACCGAACAGTCGTACCAGCGGAGATATTCGTCGCACATTCGGTCGGAGGTTGCCTGATCGACCGTCTCGGCCGTTCCCGAAAGCGTCGCCGGAAGGTACACCTCCGAACCGACGGCTCCGGCCCCCGAAGCCTCGACGCGAATCGTACGGTCGTCGGGAACCAGCCCCGCAGCTCCGACCAGCAGCGTCGCCGCCTTGAATCGAACGGTAATATCCGTCGGCGTATTGCCCAATGCCTCCAGAGCCGGAGTCGTCAGCGAGGAGGACGAATCGGTTCCGCTGTTGCCGATCCGCACGTGACCGGGCTCCTCGAAGACCGATCCCGCAATGCTCCAGCCTTCGGGCGCCTTGTAGGCCACCTTGTAGCCGGCAAACGACTGCCAGGCATAAGCAAACTGGTCCGGCCCCCAGAGATTGTCGTCGAAGCCTTCGGTCAGCACCACGTTGTCTCCCGACGGAAGATCCGACGTATGATAGGCCCGACGCTCGTGGGTCTGCAGGTAGAAACCGTTGATGAAAATCATCTCCTTGCTCGGATCGACCGACTCGCCCGAACGCTGACAGGCGTTGTCGGCCTGCACGATCTTCATATAGAAGTAACCGCCCTCGGGAACCGCCTTGTCGTCCGGAACATGGAAGTAGGCCATCCGATAACCTCCGGCATTGGCATTCGAGGCAAAGGTGAAGACCTCGCTGCCCGGATCGTCGGACGGAAGCTCCGTCAGCGAGGAGGTCAGACTCAACACCTTTACGCCATCGTTCCAGGCGGTTCCGTCACTGCTCCAGAGCAGTTTCCAATTCTCGGGCAGATTGTCGCCCGAGGCCCCGAACCACCCAAAGCCGAAGCGCAGATTGCCGACAATGCGCGACGTCGCCTTCATCTTGAACACCAGGCCGTTCTCCTGCCAGTTCGGGCCACCCCAGCCCGTCACGTAGAGCCGTGAGTCATACATGTTGGCAGCAGCCGATTTCTTGCTTCCGTAGCATCCCCACGTGAAGTCGGTCGACGTATCGCCCACCTTGTAGATCGAGTGGCCGTTGTCGTAGGTGACCGTCTTGGTCGCCTGGTCGAAGGTGGCATTGCCGATCGTGAAGTTCTTCGTCGTGCCCAGTGCATAGAGGTGGCCGTCGATCGGCTTAATGGCGTAGACCGCCTCGCCGAAGCGCGTGCCGTTCATCGAGGCCAGATCACCGGCCGAGGTCGGCATCACGAAGCCGACTCCGGCCAACCCCTTCACCGGTCCCCGCTTCTGCGGCACCGCAGCCGAAGCAAACGATGCATGGGCATAGGTCTTCAGTACGTAGGTCGTCACCCGGTCCTCCAGCTCCAGGGTAATGTCTCCGCTCAGGGGCTTCGACAGATCCGACTCGACAACCTGCGATTCGGGCAGCGTGACCAGCATCGCCTCCCAGGTCCCGGCCTGCAGTTCTGCCACCGAGATCATCCGCGAAGCCGGCATCTGCTCGGCCGTTCCCGTCTTCGAAACCCGGTCGGAGGCCGCCGGCGTCACCACGAGCAGTCCGTCGCCGTTTCGGGCCAGCGAAGCATCCTTCACCACCACCTTCGCCAGATCACCGACCGTCACGCCGTGATTCGGGCAGGCCACCACGATGCCCGCCTGATCATCCTGCAGGGCAAAGCACCCCTCGGGCAGATTGTCCGCAGCCACGACGCAACCCTCCACATAGAGATTGTCGGTAATCGTCACGGCCGAAGCCCCCGCCTTGGCCCGAAGCTCGGCAATCGCGGCCTTCACCGGATCGTCGGCACTCGGCCGTTGCGGTTCGCCCTCCACCTCGAGCAGAATGTCGTCGACAAAGAAGCGCACGTCATCCGTACTGGAGGTCATATCGGCCGACGTGATGGTGATTTCGGTCTCGGCGGTCGCACCGCGCACGTAAACCGTAAAGGACTTGAACGCATTGTTCTCAACCCCCTCAAGCGTTCCTCCCTCAACCGTGGCGCCGCTCGCACCGTCAACCTTCACGACAACTCCCGGATCGGTCGGTTTGCCATAGGCGTCGATCATCGCCGAGGCCTGGAACGTCAGTTTGAGATCGCTCTTCAGAATCCGCATCGCCTCGAAACGATCCGCCAGTTTGATCGTATACGATCCCTGCGTATAGCGCGAAACGATCGCCTCGTCGCCGCGCCCCACCTGCAGAAATCCCGGACGGATGTAACACTCCGCGAAATCCACCATACCGGCCTGCTCCCGGGGCAGCGAATAGGCCCCGGCGTTGAACGACGACATGAAATCGAGCGGCATGTCGATATAGGCCGCCTTGGCATCCAGCAGATCGTCGAAGCCCGTCGAGAAGACCACCGTCTGATCATCCATGGGGGCAACCGTCGTCGGTTCGGCCGAGGCCTTCGTGATGCAGAAGCCCGTCTGGTAGGCAACCGTCGGATTCGAGGCCGACGTACTGGCCGAGGCGCCGTCCGTACAGCGATGGCGGATCCAGAGCGTTCCCCCCGCCGGAATCGCCTTCGCCTCGGGAATCGTGAAGTCGACGATCTTCCACACGGCATCCGAAACACCCCCCTCGGAGGCCCCGTCGAACGGCGTCCACTCCGCCCCGTCGGAACTCCACTCGAACACCCAGGCATGACTGGCGTTCTGCGTGCCGTCACGACGACTGCCGTAGACGTAGCGCAGATCTCCCGAAAGGGACTCCTTGAGCGGAATCTCCAACTGCAGGGCATCGCCCGTCTCCCACGATCCGATGACAACGCCACGCTGGAAATACCAGTCCGACTTGGGATTCGTGTGGGTCTGCGTGCTGAAGGTCATCTCGGCCGGCGACCCCGTACGGCTCAGAATCATGCCGTCATCGAAATAACAGGTCCCGCCCTCGATGAATGCATTGCTCAACATCAGCTTGTCGTCAATCGAGAACATCTGATAGATCGGGAAACCATAGCCGTCGCCGCCTCCGACCGTTCCGGCCCCCTGCGAAAGAAGAATCGTCGCCGTCGACGACTCCGAATCGGTCGTCACCCGGATGTGGGCCGTACGAGGCGAGGTCGAGCGGTTGCGGGCCACGATGAGTTTCAGACTGGCATCGCCCGTCCCGTAAGTTTCGCTGGCCGTAATCCAACGCACGGTCTCACCCGTCGCCGGATCCGTAAATTCAATATGCCAGTAGGCATTGCTGGCCACGTCGAGGGTCAACTCCTCGCCCGCGCCATCGGCGGTCAGACTCTCCTGTCCGATCGAAACAAGACCGACCCGGTCCACATCCGGATCACCCGTACAGGAGATCGCAGCGGCGGCAATCAGCCAAACCGCTGTCCAGATCCTGAATAATTGTCTTTTCATAGGTGCGTAATAAAGGTTCATTGGGTTTGTCAATTCGGGCCCGGACTCCCCGGTCCGACTGCATGTCCTTCCGGACCGTGCCCTTCCGTTACATTTTCATGACATTCACCGAAAAATCTCAAAAAAAAGACGCTTTTCTTTGGAATGTCAAATATTCCTCTTATTTTTGTACCACACTAAACCACACTATTCCACGTTTGCCCTATGTGTTGTGTGGTGTGGTGTACGATGCAAATATACTACTAATTCCAAAAAGATGAAAAAAAGTTACGATGAATTTCAAAGAAAGTGCGATTTTCGGACAATCGCGGCTTTCTGCGCGCTTCTGGCAGCGATCGTATTTGCACCATCGTACGCTTCGGCCCAGAACTTCACCCTCAAGGGGAGCGTCAAGACCGGGGAGGGCGACCCCATAGCGGGTGCCACCGTCATTCTGAGCGGCACCCAGCAGGGAGTAACCTCCGATGCACAGGGCAACTTCACACTGTCGCTGACCCGCAAACCGGCAGCCGATGCCTCGCTCATCGTCTCCTACCTCGGCTACAAGAGCCAAACACTGCCCGTCGGCAACCGAACGATGTTTGACGTCGTACTGACCGAAGAGGCTACGGCCATGGATGAGGTTGTGGTCGTAGGCTACGGTACGGTCCGCAAGAAGGATCTGACCGGATCACTCTCCTCCGTCGGCGGCGAGACCATCCTCAACCGCCAGACACAGACCCTCTCACAGGCCCTGCAGGGTGCCATGCCGGGTGTAACCGTCACCCGGACGAATTCGGCACCGGGCGGTTCGGCGACGATCCGCATCCGCGGTATCACGTCGATGACCGAAGGGGCCTCGGATCCCTATGTGCTGATCGACGGTGTGGCCGGTTCGATCGACGACATCAACCCCAACGACATCGAGAACATCACCGTCCTGAAGGATGCGGCCTCGGCGTCGATCTACGGTTCACAGGCCGCCGCCGGTGTCATCCTCATCACCACCAAACGGGCCTCGCAGAGCGGAGCCAGCGTCACCTACAACTATACGCTCGGACTCGACTACCAGTCCAGAACGCCCGAATACATGAATGCCACGGACTACATGGCCGCCGTCAACGAACTCCGTTACAATGACCTGCCGTCCGGAGGCTGGTATCAGGAGTACTCGCGCGAGATGATCGAGAACTACTGGTTGCTTAACCGTGAAAATCCCGACCTCTATCCGAATGTCGACTGGATGGATCTGCTGCTCAAGGACAAGGGCGTACGCCAATCACACAGCCTGACCATCCAGGCCGGAGGCGAAAAGGTCCGCTCGGTGCTGAGTCTGGGCTATGACGACGTGGAGGGACTCTTCCGCAAAAACCTCTCCTGGCAGCGCTACACGGCCCGGCTGAACAACGACATCAAGGTCTTCAAGTGGATGAACGCCTCGGCCGACATCTCGCTGCGCTACACCGACCAGCTCAATCCCCACGCCTCGCCGTCGAGCATCATGCGATACATTCCGCCCATCTACCAGGCCGTATGGAGCGACGGCCGCTACGCTCCGGGCAAGGACGGGACGAACAAATATGCGGCCCTGATGTCGGGCGGCGAAAAGACAACGGACAAGTATCTGGCCAACGCCAAGTTCCAGATCGACATCACCCCGGTCAAGGGGCTGACCGTCACCGGCATCTTCGCACCCCAGTTCTCCTACACCAAGATCAAGGATTTCCAGCGCCAGACCTCCTACTTCAACTACCAGGAGGAGAGCCTCACCAGCACGAAATACATCTCCGACGCCAAGACGACAACCCTCGAGGAGACCCGCGGTGACACCTTCTCACACACCACGCAGGTCTACGCCAACTACCAGCACACCTTCGGTCAGGACCACAATTTCAGCGCCATGATCGGTTACGAGAACTACTGGTATCAGGAGGGTGACATCGTTGCCAAGAAATCGTCGTTCGCCCATTCGCTGATCCCCGACCTGAGCGCCGGAGGCAGCGAGGACGTCACGGCCAATTCAAAGAACGTCAACGAACTGGCCCGCCGCTCGTACTTCGGCCGTCTGATGTACAACTACCGGTCGAAATACTACATCCAGGGCAATATCCGCCGCGACGGTTCGTCACGCTTCGCGCCCGACTGCCGCTGGGGTACGTTCCTCTCGGCATCGGCCGGCTGGGTCTTCACCCAGGAGCGCTTCCTGGAGGGGCTGCGACGGGTGCTCGACCACGGCAAGCTCCGCATATCGTACGGCGAACTGGGCAACGAACGCATCAAGGGCTACTACCCCTATCAGGCCGTACTGGCCAACAACAACGTCGTCGGCTACACCGGAACCACCCTCACCGCCCTTTCGGGTTATGCACAGGCCGCTGCCATCGTTTCAGACATCACCTGGGAGACAACGGCCACGGTCGACGTGGGTATCGACCTGTCACTGCTCTCGAACCGCCTCTCCCTGACGGCCGACTGGTACTACAAGAAGACCCGCGACATGCTGCTCCAAGTCCCCATCGCCCCGATCATGGGTCTCTCGGACCCCTATGACAACATCGGCGACATGAACACCAAAGGCTGGGAGATCACGCTCGGATGGCGCGACCACGTCGGCGACTTCAACTACGGCGTCACGTTCAACCTCTCGGACGACGTCTCCACGATGGGCTACATCGGCAACAAGGAGGTGATCTCCGGCGGCAAGATCATCCGCGAAGGCGACGAATACCAGTCCTGGTACGGATACGTCTGCGAAGGAATCTACCAGACCCAGGCCGAGGTCGACAACTCGGCAACCACCGGAACCGTCTATCCGGGCGACCTGCACTACCGGAACCTCGCAGATGCCGACCCCGACAGTCCGCTCATCAACGCCGAATACGACCGCACGGTGCTCGGCTCCTCGCTTCCGCACTTCAACTACGGCGGCACGATCGACCTGGCCTGGCGCGGCATCGACTTCAACCTCACGTTCCAGGGGGTCGGCAAACGAAACTCCTACCTCACGGACGAAATGGTACAGCCGCTGCGCTCGCAATGGTATAACGTCCCGACGATAGTCGGGGGGGGGAACTCCTGGAGCCGCAAGAACACCATCGAGCAGAACCAGCACGCCAAGTACCCGCGCTATTCGTGGAACAGCGCCAACAACAACTATGCGATCTCCGACTTCTGGATCTTCGACGGATCCTACTTCCGTGTGAAAAACATCACGCTCGGCTACACCCTGCCCCAGAAATGGATGAACCGCGTGCATGTCAAGAGTCTGCGCTTCGCCGTCACCCTGACCGACTTCTTCACCTACAGCCACTTCCCCGAAGGGTGGGATCCCGAGGTCGGGACAACCGCATATCCCATCACCAAGTCGGTGCTCTTCTCGGCTCAACTCAAATTCTAATGTCGCAAACAATGATCGGATAAGCTATGAAAACCTTGAAATTCGCAATCTTCGTCCTTGCCGGAAGTCTGATGGTCTCGTGCAGCGACCTGGACCTCTCGCCGAAAGATTCGGCCGCCAGCGGCTCGTGGTTTCAGACGGCCGAGCAGTTCGAACTGAACCTCAACGCCCTGCTCCACCACAGCTACTGGCCCATGGAGCGGAACGAATGGACCTCCAACGAACAGACCGAACTCGACATGCTGACCGATGACGGACAGAACCGAAGCGCTCCGGGCCGATTCCTCATCGACGGCGTCGACGGCACCTATCCGCTGGCCGTGCGCATGTGGGACATCACCTACACGGGCATCAACCGCTGCAACAAGATCATCACCGAGATCAAGAAGCTCGAAGGCGAAATGGATCCCGAGCGCTACAACCGCATCATCGCCTGCGCCCGCTTCTACCGGGCCTGCTTCTACCTCCGGATCATGGTACACTTCGGCGATCCGGTCGTCGTTCCCGAGGATATGGACATGGACTCCGAAGCGGGGCGTCAGGCCGCCTACGAGCTGACCCGTTCGGACATGTGGACCGTCGTGGACGACATGCTCCGCGAATTCGACGAAATTGCCCCTCTGCTGCCCGTTTCGTACGGCGGCGGCGAGGTCGAACGGGCCACGAGGGGAGCCGTCTACGGCATGAAGGCCCGCTACGCCCTGCACTTCGCCTCGATCCGCAAGTGGGACACCATTGAAAAAGGCGGATTCGGAGACAACGACGAGGCCGAAGCCAAACGGCTCTTCGAACAGGCCCGCGACGCCGCCTGGAGCTGCATGCAGCTGAACGCCTATACGCTCCATTCGGACTTCGGCGAGCTCTTCCGCATGTCGACCAAGCACTCGCCCGAGGGAATCTTCGTCATCCCGCGTTCGAAGGCCCTCTCGAACAACTCGAAATACCAGTACCTCTACGGCGGCGCCACAACGGCCAAGCTGCCGCGTCTGTCGGGCGCCCCGACCTGTACGACCTGTCTGCCGTCGTGGTACCTGCTCTGCTCGTTCCTCGACGACCAGGGCAAACCCATCGACGAATCGGAGGTCTACGACCCCCACAAGCCCTTCGAGCACCGCGACCCGCGCTGCACCTACACCATCGTCGAACACGGCACCCAGCATCTGGGAGTCATCTTCGACCCGCACTTCGACGTCACCGAGGTCTACAGCGCCCGCGAGGGAGCCATGGTCACCAACAACGACTCGCGGTCGTACAGAATCGCCGGAAGCTCGAATCAGTACGCCTCCTACAACGGGCTGGTGCTCAAGAAACACGTCGATGAAGACTGGCTGTCGCCCTTCGAGGCCGAGAACGACAAACTGATCCTGCGCTATGCCGACGTGCTGCTGATGTACGCCGAGGCCAAGATCGAACTGAACGAGATCGACGATACGGTCCTCAACGCCATGAATCAGGTCCGCGCCCGCGCCTACAAGGTCGATGTGACAGCCACCAACTCCTATCCGGCCATCACCGAAACGGATCAGGCCCGGCTGCGCACGATCCTGCGCTTCGAACGCCGCATGGAGTTTGCCTTCGAGAACCTGCGTCTGTACGACCTCTGGCGCTGGCGGATCGCCGAAAAGGTGCTCAACCGCCCCTGGATCGGACTGCCCAAGAAGGATGAGAAACTCCAGCGCGCCTATATCGACGACGGCATGTGGTTCCACGGAGCCGTACCGCAGGTCGACGAAGACGGATGCGTGGACTTCATGGCCGACGTCGCCAAGGGTGATCCCAACTTCTTCCGCGGGAACATGTACGCACAGATCCTCGCCGAGTGCAAGTTCGTGGCCCCGAAGAGCTATCTGTGGCCCATCCCGACCACCACGATGCAGGTCATGAAGAACATCAAGGAGAACAATCCGGGCTATTGATCCTGTTGCCGTACAACCGGACGGACTCCGGCAGCGGAGCCCGTCCGGCTGTTTTCATCACCCAACCATTCCAACCGACTCAGCCATGAACATACGACTGACCACCACCCTTTGCAGCCTGGCAGCTCCGTTTCTGATACTGCCGGTCCACGCCACACCGCAACCGTCCACTTTGCGCAACGAACGGTTGCAGATCTCGATCGACGACGAGGGCCGCCTCGTCAGCCTCAAGAACCTCGAGACAGGCCGCGACTATGCCGGCCGCGACTATCTCTGGAGGCTCTACTACGATACCCCGAAAGCCAAGGAGATCGAGGTCCTGGCCGCCGGGCAGCAACCTCGCATCTCACAAAACGGGAAGACCATCACGCTGCTCTACGAAGAGCTGAAGGCCACCGACTTCAGCATCCGGAAAGAGGTCACGCTCGACATCTCGCTCCGCTTCGACATCACGCTCGAAGGGGATCAGATCCGCTTTGCCTCGAAGATCGAGAACAACGAACCGCACACGATCGTCCGCGAACTGCACTACCCGCTCGTCGGAAACATGCCACTCCCGGAGGACCACAAGCTGCTGCTCACCCACACCGGAGGGCAGCTCTACGACGATCCGAAGGGCATTATCCTGCGCAACAGCAACACCTCGCCCTACAAGACCCCGGCCCAGAAATTCCGTCAGATGGACGCCAAATACCCGACGCGGACCGTAACGGGCGGGACGGGAGGCTGCATGGCCTCGAACTGCTTTGCCTATGTCGGCGAACGCGAAGGGCTCTATTTCGGGAGCCACGACCTCCAGTTCCAGGACACGGGACACGGACTGCGCCTCTATCCCGACGGGGAGGGAGGCTTCTCGCGGCTGGAATCCGGATTCTACAAATACCCGCAGTGCCTCTCGGGCGAGAGCTGGAGCTGCAGTGCCAACGTCATTGCCCCCTATACGGGCACGTGGCACCAGACCTCGAAACTTTACCGGCGCTGGGCCGACACCTGGTGGGATCATCGCGAAGCTCCGCTCTGGGTACAGAAGATGCGCAGCTGGCAGCGGGTCATCTTCCGCCACCAGTATGGCGAACTGCTCTTCCGGTACACCGATCTGCCGGGACGCATCAAGCGTGTCGGGGAGAGCGTCGGAGCCGATGCCGCCTTCACCTTCGGGTGGTGGGAGACGGGTATGGACCACGGCAATCCCCACTACAACGCCGATCCGGCACAGGGCGGCGACGAAGGCTGGAAACAGGCCATCGCCGAATTCAAGAAAGACGGCGGCAAGGTGCTGCTCTACTTCAACGGCAAACTGATCGACCGCGAGAGCGAATTTTACAAAAGCGGCGCCGGACGGGAGATCTGCTACCGCGACAACACGGGTGCGGAGTTCACCGAGCAGTACCGCTTCACCGGGCAGGGGACCTTCCTGGGCGACTACAACGCCCGAACGTTCGTCATCGCCGACACGCGTTCCGAGATCTGGCGCCGGATGCTCCTCGAATGGGCCGACCGCGCCCGCGAATACGGAGCCAACAGCGTCTTCTACGACCAGCTCGGCTACGGCGAACGGGCCACGAACTGGGACCTGAGCCGCGAATTCCCGATCCCGAACCTGCGGGTCATCGCCGACAAGGCCGAAGTGCTGAAGATGATTCGCGACCACAACATCCGCTTCGATCCGGAGTTTGTCCTCGGCACCGAGTGGCTGACCGACGTGACGGCCCAATACTGCGATTATATCCATATTTATCAGGTCACGGCCGGACGGTACAGCTTCATCGACTGGTTCCGCTACACCTTCCCCGAGATTATCATCTCCGACCGGGAGATCCGCGACGACACGGATATCGAACGCCGGGTAAACAACACCCTGCTCAAGGGGTTGCGCAACGATATCGAGATCTACCGCTGCCGCGATCTGATCGACAAAACCCCGCATTACCGGTCCTATCTGGCACAAGCCAACGAGATCAAGAGACGCTACGAACACCTCTTGCTGATGGGACGTTACCGCGACGTGGAGGGTTTCACGCTCTCCGCGCAGGGCATCGAGGCCCGGGCCTACACCCACGGCGACGGCATGGCCATCGTGGCGACCCGGACCGAGGCGGGAGACCCCGTGAGCGGCGGGATCGAGGTCCCGGGATACCGATTCGTCGAATCGTCGACGCTGGGCGAGGCCCGGGTCTCCCGCAACGGCGACCGGATCACCCTCGGACAATACGATCTGGCGGTGCTGATTTATCAAAAAGAGGGCCGGCCATGAGAACAAGTCCAACGATTTTCCAGACCGAAGAGGCTCCTCAGAGCCCTTCCATCCTGCATCTGACCAACGGAACGACCACGGCCGTCGTCTGTCCGCCCGATCCCGTGAGTGGATACTACCGGGCCACCCGCTTCGACTGGAGCGGAGTCCTGAGCGACCTGCGCGGCCGCGGTCATCGCTACGTCACCCCGTGGAAAAACAGGCACGATCCGCTGTGCCACGACGATCTGAGCGGTCCGGTGGACGAATTTACCGAGATCGGATACGAACGGGCCCGTCCCGGTGAAGAGTTCCTGAAGATCGGCGTCGGCATGCTGCGTCGATACTCCGGGGAGCCCTACGACCGGTTCCGGCTCTACGAAATCGTCAACCACGGTCTTTGGGAGACGACCGCCACTCGCGACCGGGTCGAGTTCCGCCACCGTCTGCTGAGCGACGAGTATGGATACGACTACCGCAAGGAGCTGAGACTGACCCATACGGACCGTCTGCGAATCGACTATACGCTCAAGAATCTCGGACCGGCCGTGCTGGCGGGACAGGTCTGCAACCACAACTTTTTCACCCTCGACCGGATGGTCACGGGACCCGATACGGCCATCCGTTTCCCCTTCCATCCCGTCGGGACCTGGCGCGAAGCCTACGACTGTGTCACACTCGGGAGGGACGGGATTCGCTTCAACCGGGAGCTCCGACCGGGAGAGACCGTCTTCATGGGCGACCTCCATGCACAGGATTCCGCATCGGGAACCTACGGATTCTGCATCCTCAACCTCCTTACGGGGGCCGGCATTCGCGTATCGGGGAATGCACCGCTGTCGCACATGGTCCTTTGGGCCCGCCGGGGGATAGCCTGCATCGAACCCTACACGACCTTTCGGGCCTTCCCGGGCGAGACCATCGTCTGGAGACTCGAATACGAATTGCTGGCCTGAGATGCCGCCTCACAAGCGAGCCGCCTCACATGATCATGTGAGGCGGCTCGCTTCAAATCCGTTACGAACCTGGATGTCATGCGCCGCAACCGACCGTACGGATCCCGACATCCGGCTTTACCCCCGCCAAGCGCTCCAGTCCGGCCAGCAAACCGTAAAACGCAGCTTCGCCGATATGTGCCGCCGGGGCAATCATCCGCAGCGTGGGCACCGCGGCAAGTTCCTCGCGAAGCACCGGTTCCATCAGGACGAACGAGCGTGAAATCTGCCCGCCCATCAACAAACATTCGATCCGGTTCCGAGCAAGCACCCCGCCGATCGCCCGGGCCAGAATCCGCCCCGCATCGGCAAAGGTCTCCCGCGCCGGAAGATCTCCGGCAAAGGCCATCCGTGCCAGATCGGCTACTGTCAGCGAAGGATCGCTGCAACCGCATCGTCCGGCATGGATTCGCAACAGCCCGCGCTTCGAGACCCAATCTTCAAGAATTCCGCCCCGGCAGGGGAGCCGGAAGATCGAGATCCGCGGCGAGCCCATCGGAGCATACTGGATTTCACGGTCCAGACAGCAGGCAAAGCCCAGTCCCGTGCCGAGTGTGACCAGAGCGGCATTGCCGAACGAACGGGCATTGCCGCGCGTCATCTCGCCCAGCAGGGCCGCATTGACATCGTGCATGAAGCGGATCGGCATTTCAGCACCCGTCTCGGGCAGGCCGTGCAGCAGATCATCCAGCGAGAGGCCGTAGATCTGCCGGAACTTGTGCTCCATGAGCGGAATGCCGCGGGCAAAATCAAAGGGTCCGGGAAATGCCACGCCCAGCCCCCCCAGGGTCTGGCCGCGCGACGAGACAAAGGCGGCGCCCCGGGCTACCGAAGCAGCCAGGGCCCCGACAATCTCATCGCGCGAGCCATCCGAAGGCATCGGACAGGAGAACTCCGATTCGGGGATCAGCTCCCCGGCAGAGTCTGCCACGACGGCCTTGAGGAACGTTCCCCCGACGTCGAAGAGCAGGCGGCAGTTACTCCCGGTCGAATCCATCCTTGAGCATTGTCTTGTGAACACAGATCGGTTCGGCCCGCAGATTCTCGATCACATAGCGGCCCATGTCGGCCGGAACCACCACCATATCCATGTATTCGGCATCGAAGAAGCGTTCGGGATGGTCGAGCGAACGGATTCGCACCCGCTCGCCGTCGACAAGCGTCAGCACGTGGAAGCGGCCGCGGGTATCATCCTCGATGCTCCGCTCGAACTCCAGACGCCGGAGCGTGAAGTAGAGCAGATCATGCTCGCCGACGATATACTCGGCCCAGCCCTCGCCGGAACGAACCTCGCGCGGCTGCTGGACGATGTTCTGCCGCACCCAGCTCGTGCGTCGCTCCCGAACCAGATTGCGTTCGCCGTGCCACGTATGGATCGGGCGCGGTTTGCCGTCGAAATCCGGACGCAGGTAATCGTAAAGCTTGTAGGTGTAGGAGCCGATCGTCAGGCTGCCGATCTCCAGCACCACCTGGTTCCGCCCCGACGAGTGGACCGTTCCGGCCGGAATCATCACCTGCAGACCGGGTTTGGAATCCTCGTAGCTGACATACTTCAGATAGTCTACGGGCTTGTACTCCTTGTCGGCCAGCTTGATGTCACGGATGAAGGCATCGATGTCGGCATCGTCCCGGAACCCGATGAAGGTCCGGGCGTGGTGGCCAGCCACCACCACGTAGTAACTCTCGTCCTGACGCCCCAGCTCATCGAAATGGTCGTGGTTGTACTGCGCCCCGGAGTGCACCTGGATCGACATGTTGCCCGTACTGTGGTAGGAATCGTCGTAGTTGAAGCGGATGGGGAAATATCCGCCGAACTTCTCGACGCACTTCGCCCCCATGAGCGCCTCGCCCTCACGCTGCACGAAGGTGAAGAAGGGGAACTCAAGCCGTTCGGAACCAGCCTCCACCACGACGCTGACCTCCATCGGAATCAGATCGAAAACCCAGGCGCAGTTGCGCATCGTATCGGGCAGATTGCGCAGCTTCTTGACGTAGGTTCCGCCCCAGACCCCCTCCAGATAGACGGGCTTGCAACGGAACGGATAGAGTGCCAGTGCGGCAAAAATCTGCTCCAGAGCCTTGCGCGGAATCAGCTCCAGCCGGTCGGGATGGTCCGAACAGAGGTAATAGTCGAGCAACCCCTCGCGGAGCAGTTCGCCCCGCAGATGCACGGCCATCTCGAAATCGGCGTAGTAGCACCGGCGAATCACCTGATTGGCCGGACGTGCGGTCCGGTCGCCCAGATTGGCATACTCCCCGCGGCGGATGCGGAGAATCGACTCCTTGGGCGTCACGTCGAAATAACAGCGCACGTCATAGAGATCGCGCATCCGCGGCATCAGACAGCCGCTGCCGTAGACTACCACCACACGCCGCGTCCCCTCCGACGAACGCAGGCCGGCAATCCGCGTCCGGAAACCGGCCGCCCGGGACTCGTCGAGCAGCGCCTCGTAACCGCCGCGGAAAATGCGCCCGTAGAGCAGCGTGGGGTCCTTCTCCCGATCCCACTCCAGCAGCGGATCGATCAGGGCATGGATCTCCTCTTCGGTCTTGAGCACCTCGCGGAAATCAACCGCCTCAAGGGCGATGCCGCGCTGCAGCAGCTGCTGTGAAAGCAGGTTGATCATCCGCGACCAGTCGGCCGTGGCATATCCGTCGAAGGCTGCCACGGGGCTCTTGCCGGGTGCCGCCTCCAGACGGGCGGCAAGTTCTGCGGCCAACGACCTGGCCGCCTCGAGCGTCCCGCTGACGACGGCCCCGACGGCTTCGGCCGGGAGCTGCGGGCGGTTGACCGCCCGGGGATCGTCGTACGGGAAGGGGTTGTACATGAAACTCATGAGACAATAGGTTTTTAAGGGTTAATGCATTCAAACAATTGCGTGGTATTCGAAATCCATGATCCCGGCGAGCATCTCCAGTTCGCGCAGATAATCGCCGTCGACCAAAGCGAAATGCTGCGTGGTGCCGATCTTCAGAATCTCCTCGAAGAGCCGCTTGACGGGCACCACCGGACGGAAGATACTGTGCGAATAGGTCGCCAGAATGTGTTCGCCCTCGAGCGAATCGACCAGCGTGGCCACCAGTTTGTAGCGCCCGTCGCACTCGACCAGCTGCGCCATGGTCTTGCGTCCCGGCGAGATCCGGTACCAGGCAAACGGCGCCCCGGCATACTTGTAGCTGGTCTTGGCAAAACGCACGTCGCGGGCAATCACGACATTCTGCTGCCAGGCCGGATCGTTGTGGTCGTTGGGTCCGGCATGGCCTCCGGCAAAGGTCCCGTAATCGGTCTCGATGTGGAACGGTTCGAGGAAATTGACATGCCGGCCCGAAATCAGTTTCAGCAGATAGGTGATCAGACCGGCACCGATGTCGGCCTCGGGAACCAGCACCGAACAGTTGTCATTGAACCACGGGTGGTAGAATCCGGCCCGCAGTCCGACCAGTTCGAACATCGCCCGGTCGATGTCGTTGAAGACCATCACGTCGATATCCGACTGCTCGGCCATCCGGGCCAGTCCGATCGAGGCACGCACCGAAGCTTCGAACTTGTCGCGGGCTACATCCTCCATCATCCGGTAGCGCGAGGTCAGAAGATCACAATAGGCCTTGAGTTCCGCATCGCTCACGGCGCCGATCACCTCGCCGTAGGTCGAATAGGGCAGGAAACGAATCTCGGGACCCAGTTTGGTGAAGAGATCGTAGGGGTCGATATAGGTGGACCACATCGCCTCGTTGTAGTTGGCCAGCAGTCCGACGTTCGACTGCCGCAGGATGGCCCGGGCCCGGGCCGCCGAAGCAAAGAGCCGGATCTGCGAGGTCACCTCCTCGCGCGAGCCCATCACGACACGGAGATGCCGGCGCCCCGTGCGGGGCACCGATCCGGATGCCTCGAGCGATCCGACGAGCGTCCCGGCGCAGAGGTAATCGATGAAATCATCCTCGTCGAGCGTATCGTGGAACGAGACATGGTCCCGGGCCGCATTCACGAAGAGGATCGGCACCTGGGGCATGTCGCGCAGGAAGCGGATCCAGGCGAAATCCTCCGACCAGGAGAGAAACTCCGCAATCACGAAATCCACCTTCTCGAGATAGAACCGGTCCATGGCGGCCATCACCTCCTCCTTTTCGTAGACGATACCCGGGAATACCACATCCAGGAAATCCATCGTCGCGAGAATCCGCTTCACATCGGCATCCTTCCGTTCGGCATAGGTGCCGCGCTTCAATCCTTCGCCCAGCATCTTGAAGCGGGGCGATGCGATCAGCAGCAAGCCTGCTTTCGCTTTTCTGGTTTTCAGGTTACTGTTCATGGTCAATCTTATTGTAGTCTTTCAAATAGAAGAGTTTGGCCCCCAGGACCATGCCGGCTCCGCATATCAGCCAGACGACGGCCAGCATCGAAATGCCGAACGAGAGCCCCACGGCCTGCTTCACGGCTCCCAGCACCACGGGAGCCAGCGCTCCGATACCGAAGCCGATCATCATCATCAGACTCGAGGCCGAAGAGTGATAACGCGGCGGAATGACGTCGTAAAGCACCGTATAGGTGTTGGCATCGAAGAAGGCCCGGGCAAAGCCGAAACCGGCGAAACCGACGTAAATCACCCACAGCGTGGCCGAATTGCCCATCAGCAGGATAAAGGGTACGGCAGCCAGCAGTCCGAATCCCTGCATGGCCATCCGCCAGGCGGGATGAAGCCGACCCAGCCGGTCGGAGAGCCTCCCGGCCAGCAGCACCCCGAAGAAGGCAAACAGATGGGTGTAGAACATCGAATGGAAGCCGGCCCCCGAAAGATCCATGTCGAAACGCTCGAAGAGATACGTGGGCATCCACGTGAGATATCCCGTCAGAACGAAGATCAGTCCCGCGAAGCAGACGGTCAGAATCAGGGCCGTCGGGGTGGTGAAGACCAATCGGAAGCCATCCGTCAGACGCGCCCTGGGCGCCGCGGCACGGGTCGCGGAGTCCGGTGCTGCGGCAGCCATTTCGGGTGTCGCCCCGACAGCCGCTTCGGGTGTCGCTTCGGCAGCCGGGTCCCGCTTGTCCTTCAGCCGGAAGATCATGACGATGCCGTGAATCACGCCGATGGATCCGAACACATAGAAGGCGCTCCGCCATCCCCACAGCTGTCCGATGTAACCGGCTGCATATCCGCTGATGATGATCCCGATGTAGTAGGCCGTCTGGTGGATCGACATGGCAAAGGCCCGGGTCCGTTCGTGATACTGGGCCAGCAGCGAATAGTTGGCCGGTCCGAAGAAGGCCTCGCCGCCGCCCGTCGCAATGCTGCGCATCATGACCAGCATCAGAAATCCGTTGCAGAGGCCCGTGAACATCGTCGCCACGCTCCAGAAGAGAATGCTCCCCGTCACGATCCACTTCCGGCTGAAACGGTCGCCCACCAGCCCTCCGATGGGAACCAGCACGGCATAGAAGAGGTTGAAAATCGTTGCGATGGACCCGATTGCCACGTCGCTCAGACCCAGATCCTCCCGAATGAGCGGGAGAACCACGTTGAAGACCTGACGATCGGCCTGATTGAGCAGGTAGGCGACCCACAACAGGGCCAGAACCTCCCATTTGTAACGGGCGCCTCTGCGCCCGACAGCTGCCTGATTCATGATCTCCCGGTTTTTCAGTACAACATGTCGTCACTCGTCCCGGCGGCCTGACGCTCCGTCCCCTTATTGCGGAACGGAACCGCATCGCGCTCCATGAGCAGCATCGGCGAATCCCACACCGGACATCCGGTGAATTTCATACCCCCGCCATCCCGGTTACCATGGGGCTGCGGCAACTCGAAGATCCGCCCCGTAACGGGTTCTACCAGCACAGGATCCTGCAGCGAAAGCCCGTCGACACGCAATTCGACACGATCCCAGGTCAGATCGTCGGAGGGGATGCGGTCCCCGTACCAGAACATCACGCCGATCGTCGTACCGGCCGAGTCGGCCAGCGACACCAGTTCGATCTCCCGGGCGGTATTGGCCCGGAAGGCCGGACGTCCGGAGGCCTGCACCCCGTCGTGCAACAGGTTGACCAGATGCTGCATGGCGTGGTACGACGGACGCTTGTAGACCACCTGCTTCAGCAGATTGGCCCGCAACAGCCCGAACGACTGCAACATGTTGGGGTACTGATTGTCGATGATGGCAAAAATCGAAGAGCGGATTCCCAGCGCAAAGTCATTGGCCAGTCGCCGCGAAACCCACTTCGCCTGGCTGTATTCGCTCCACTCGTGGTAGCGCAGTGCATGAGCCCACTCGAGAATCGACGGACAGCCGCTCTCGCCCGAAAAGAGGCGGATCCGCGGATCGTACGACGCCACGAGTTTCGCCAGAGCCTCGATACCGGGCGTGGCATCATCCGGATTTTCGTGATAGGGATGGAAGCTCACGTAGTCGATCAAATTCAATTTGCCCCGTTCACGCAACAGATCCAACACGCTGCCCGTGAAGTCGAGCGGCATGCGCGAGAGTCCGAAACCGATAATCACCGCCTCGGGATCGACCCGACGAACCGCCTCCGCGGTCCGGATCAGCAGCTCGCCGTATGCGTCGGCCTGGTTGGTTCCGCGCAGGTTGGGCTCGTTCCACACCTCCCACTCGTGCACCCGATCCCGGTAACGCTCGACAACGGCCGTCACGTAGCGTTCCCAAGCCTGAAGCGTGGCCTCGTCGGTGAAGATCCGCGATCCGAGACTCTTCTGGGCCCCGTAGACCGGATTCCCGTAGGCCAGGCACATCCACGGCCGAATCCCCTGTTCACACAGGCCGTCGACCACTTCGTCGAGCCATTCGAAATCGTAACGGCCCTTTTTCTGTTCGCATCGCGCCCAGCCGCTCTGGATACGCGCCGCCCCGACTCCCAACTCGCCGACATAGGATTTGTAGGCCGAAAAATCGGCATAGTCCCGATCGAGACACTCACAACCCACCGACCAGCGCGGATTGTCCAGTTCGCGGGAGGTTCTGGGTTCGATTCGCCCGATCATCTCCAGACCCGGCGACACGGACTGAAGCCGTTTCCACGTCAAAGACCAATGCTGGGCCGGAGCCACCGCCGGAAGCAACATACCAAAGAGCAACACAAGGAAAGTTTTTTTCATTTCACGAAGGCTGGTTAACAGTTTTTTTCATATCTTTGTAACACACAACAGAAAAGGAATGAGGTGTGGTACTCCTCCATGATTAGTGTTGTGTGGTGTGGTGCAAATATAGCCATTTTTTTACACATTCCAACTTTTTATTTCATTTTTTTAAACGACAGGTATGTCGGAAAAGATCAAGATCGATCCGGAGAGTCAGACTCCGGTCTACAAACAGATAGTCGGACAGATCGAACAATATATCCGCAACGGGGAGTATCCCGAGGGATATCTGTTACCATCGATGAACGAGTTGTCGGCCATGCTCGACATCTCGAAAGAGACTGTCAAGAAGGCCTACTCCATCCTTCGGAACAAAGACTACATCGACGCCAAACAGGGTAAGGGATTCTATGTGGCAGCGAAAGGCGACGCCAGCAAGCTCAACATCCTCGTGCTGTTCGACAAGCTGAGCACCTACAAGCAGGTGCTCTTCAACTCGTTTGCCGAGGAGATCGGCAATGCGGCCGAGGTCACCATCCGGCTCCACAACCAGAATGTCGACCTGCTCGAATACTACATCGACGAAAATCTCGACCTGTTTGACTACTACGTCATCACGCCGCATTTTCCGCTCGATACCGTAACGCAAAAACGGGTGCTGAAGATCCTCACACGAATTCCCAACCGCAAACTCATCCTCGCCGACCACTGGATGAAGGAACTCCCCGGAAACTACGGCGCCGTCTATCAGGATTTCGACAGCGATGCCTACGAAGGTCTCGGATACGGACTCAAAAAGCTCAAGAACTACTCGAAACTCAACGTCGTGACGCTGCCCTCCAGCCTCTATTACGCATCGGTAAGCAAAGCCGTCGAACGCTTCTGCCGGGACAACGACATCGCCGTGGAGTTTCACACGAAGATTACGCCGGAGATCATCCGCGAAAAGGAGGTATACCTGATCCTCAACAGCCAATACGACCTGGGGCTGATCGAACTGGTCCGCAGGGCCCGCGAACTCCACTACAAGGTGGGACGCGACATCAGCATCATCTCCTACAACGAATCGCCGATCAACGAAATCATCCTCAACGGTCTGACGACCATTTCGACCGATTTCCGACAGATGGGCATTCTCGTTGCACGCATGATTCTCGACAAGACGCCGGCCAAAATCAAGTGTGACTTTCAGATGATCCGCCGCAATACGTTCTGAGAAGGGGCCCGTCACCGGACGAAACCGTCCCCCGGCAGTGCGCCCCGCATCAGAACAAGCAGGGAGCGAAAGAAAAATAGCGACAGACACACCATCCGACGCGGGAAATGCGTTATATGATTGCCGGCTCTTGTTGAACCGGCAATCATCATTCTCAGAAACAAGGCGAATATGAACAAGTTGTTTTTGATTTTGGCCGCCGTACTGCTGATGCAGACGACCGCCGAGGCGCAGACCGAACGCCGGATCTACACCCAAGCCGAACAGGCCGCCATGCAGAACCGGTCCGAAGAGTCCGCGGCTCAGGAGAAGGCTCTCGAAAAAGAGCTGCAACGGATGCAGGACTCCATCGACTACGTACAGGCCGTACGAGCGCTGGAGAAACTCGATTTCGTCGTGGAGGCCGACAAGCTCGTCTTCCGGTACGGAGAGTCCGCTTTCGTGAATTCGACAACCAATTTCGTCTCGCTGAAAGACGATCAGGCCGTCGTCCAGATCGCTCCGTTCAACGGAGGTGGTCCCAACGGGGTCGGCGGCATCACCCTCAAAGGCACCGCTTCGGACATCCGGGTCAAAACCGACCGCAAGGGGAATACCTTTTTCACGATGAACGTCATGGGGGCCGCCCTGTCAGCCTATGTGACCTTCACGCTGCCCAAAGGCACCAACTACACCTCCGTGACGGTGGAACCTACCTTCAACGGGAATCGGATCACCTTCTACGGCAAACTCCTGCCGGCAAAACACGCCAGGACGTTCGAGGGACGAAGCCTCTGACCAACGCTCAGAGCTCCGCACCGTCCGCCGAAGGGAACGACATGCTGCACGCCGTTAAAAAGGGGGCGATTCCTTGGAATCGCCCCCTTTTTCGGTTGAAGCCGCACCGCATCACCTCACGCTCACCTCGTCGAGGAAGAACCACGAGGGATGACCCACGCCGTAGTGCCACGACGGACAGTTCTTCGTACCGATGATGTCAATGCGCACATACCGTGCCCGGCGGGGAGTGTCGCTGCGGAAGGAGGCCTGTGCGAACTTGACCTGCGGGGAACGGTCCTCGGCAAAATGCTGCTCGCCGAAGGGCTCATAGGCGGCATTGTCGCACGAAAGCGAGCAGGCGACCCGCTCGGGAAGCAGAATCCAGGCCCCCAGCTGATGCAGGAAATCGCACTCGACAAGCGACACCTCCCGCTCCTGGCCAAGGTCGATGATGAAGCTGCCGTCGCGGCCCTCCCAGCCGACCCAGCTCTCCACGTAGGTCGTGCCGCCGAACAGCCCGTCGGTCAGGGCCGTCTCGCCCAGTTTCGCATAGCGGGGCGACGGAGCCTCGATCCAGGTAACCTTTGCACCGCGAGCCAGATCGGACTTCAGATTCTTGTCGGGCATGTAACGCACCCGATAGAGCTGGCAATACTCTTCGGGGGTATTGCGGCGCTCGTTGAGTATCGGAATGGCGAAATGGCGGCAGCGCTCCCCGAAGAGTTCCAGCCGGGCCATCGTCGCCTCGGGATCCTTCACCCCTTCCGCACGGTCGATCTCCAGTTCGGAATACTGCAGCGGAAGCCGCGAAAGGCGTACGCGGTCGTGCAGCACCGAATCGTCGGCCACGGCCGCCTCGGCCTGGTCGAAAAGTTCGTTATAGCGTTTGCGGCACTTGGCATTGAGCATGCCGTCCTTGTGCGTAACCGGCGAATCGTAGATCCAGAGCTCCTTGTTGCTGGCAAGCAGCCCGCCTTCGAGCAGCTTCTCGTACTGATAGACGTAGGGGGCCGCCGCACCGTAGTAGCCCCGCATGAAGGAGCGCATGAGCGAGTCGCTGTCCTGATCGGGATTCCACATCAGCTTGCTCACCATATAGGCCCGCATTTCGGGAAAACAGCTGCCCCGTTCACCGCCGATCTGCGAGAAGTGCATCGTGACGTGGTTCTTTCGGAACAACTGGATGTTCTTCTGCAGGATCGGGAAGTTGGGGAACGGCGAGAGCATGTTGTCGAAGTTGATGCCGTAGTCCCAGACGAAGAGGTTGTCGCTGATGGCCGACCACCCCTCCAGCGCCTGCACGAAATCGCGTCCCGAAGCGTTGTCCGTCAGCGGAACCTCCCGTTTGCAGTCGATGTCGCAGAGCATGATGTTGACATTCGGGCGCGGCTTGACGTGCCTGGGCGGATGCATTGTATAGAGGTAGGCCAGCGTCGAGAACTCCTTGTCGGGGAAACGGTCGGCCAGGCGGTTCAGGAAATGGATCAGACTCCCCGACGGACCTCCCTCGCGCTCGTCGAGAGCCCGGCACCGAGGACACGTGCAGTTGGTGAAGTTGCCGTCGTTCTGGCTCACCGAGATCGTGTTCATCCCGGGATTGGCCCGGAAGATGGAGTCGATCTTCGTGCAGACCACCTCGAAGAGTTCGGGATTGGTCAGACACCACTGGCTCGCCTTGCCCGGACGCCGCTGTCCGTTGATGAAGGCGTAGTATTCGGGATGGCTCTTTCCGTAGACGTCCGACGGCAGAATGCGGTCGAAGGTATGGACCCAGTAGCCTCCGGCAAAGGTCTCCTCGGGCTCCTCGAAGCGGAACCAGTCGCGGTAGAAGGGCTCCTTCATCGCATAGCACTGACTCTGCCGGAACCGGAAGGCCGGATTCTCGGCATGGTTCATCTCGGGAATCGTCACCTGCGCACGCTCGGTCAGCCGATAGGCGTTGTTCCCGTAGTAGGCCACGCCGAGGTACTGTTCCAGAAGGGTCACAACGCCGTAAATCGTCCCTTTGCCCCCTCCGCCGGAGATCAGCAGCCGGCCGTTGTCGGTTCTCAGGCGGAATCCGTCCTCGGTCAGTCCGCGGCTCTCCCCGGCGTCGATGACAATATCTCCGCGACGGGGTTTCTCCCCGTTCGCCACCACAGGCAGCTGCGCCCCGCTGATGCGTCCGACAAACTCCCGCAGCAGCGCGGCAGCCCGCATGTCCACCGAATCGGCCGGATCGGCGACAATCCGCGCAACGGCCTTTCCATGCTTCACGACCTGTACCTGAGCAGCCGCCGGGAGGGCGACAGCCGCCAGGCACAAGGCATACAACCAGTTTTGAATCTTCATATCTTGCAGTTTTTGGGTTCCGGGTTTGCGTTCCGACAAGCGATTTCCGTATGGCAAGTTAACACATTGTCCGATAAAATCACAAAACGGGAACTTTTTTACGATAAGTCCCCGTCCTGCTGCATTCCCGGGACTGTCACCCAGCGCCACCAAGCGGAGCCGCTCTTCTGAAACGAAATCCGCGTCAGATCCATCCTGCGAAAATTTTCGCCCCCCCCACATGTTGCATGATTGATTTTTTTCGTACATTTGCATTAACAATTTTGTTAAACCATATTGTTAACACAGATCCAAAAAGATCATGGACAAGAAGGAAAAACCGTCCACGGAACAGTTGATCCTTGAGGCGGCCGAAGAGGAGTTTCTCCTAAAAGGATTTGACGGAGCCCGCACGACGGCCATAGCCGAGCGGGCGGGCGTGACGCATGCCATGCTGCACTATTACTTCCGCACCAAGGAGCAGCTCTTCGAGCGGATCGTCGCCAAGATTACGGCACTTGTCGCACAGACGATCTTCGCGGCCATGGGAGATCCGCAGCGACCGATCGTCGAGCGCATCCGGTCGGGCATCGCATCGCACTTCGACCTGGTTGCGGCCCATCCGCTGCTGCCGCGCTTCTTTCTGAACGAGGTGGTGATGCGCCCCGAACGTTACCACCTGCTCGACGACTCGCTGAAGGAGCGGATCCCGACACTCTTCCTGCGATTGCAGGCGGAGGCGGATCGGGCGGCCGAAGCCGGCGAGATGGAGGCCGTCGACATGCGCCAGCTCTTCATCAGCATCGTGTCGCTCAACGTCTTTCCGTTTCTGGCCCTTCCGTTTGCGGGGCTGTTGCTGGGAGAGTTGGCCGGCGACCGCGAAAAGTTTCTGGCCGCGCGCAAGGCCGAAGCCATCGAAACCATCCTGCGAAGAATTCAAAAACCGAAACCATGAAGAGAACAGTCCTGATTCTGCTGGCCGCAGCCTCGATGACGACACTCCGCGGGCAGACGCTCGACGAGTGCCGCCGCCTGGCACGGGAGCACTATCCCGAAATCCGGCAATACGACCTGATCACGCAGAGCGAACAATACGACCTGTCGAACGCCGCCCGGGCGTGGATTCCGCAGGTCTCGCTCTCGGGGCAGGCATCGTGGCAAAACGCAACGTCGACGTTCCCCGGAGCATTGGGCGAGATACTCGCCTCACGGGGTATGCAGATGGAGGGGATCCGCCGCGAGCAGTACCGGGCGGCGATCGACGTCTCGCAGACGATCTGGGACGGCGGCCACTCCCGGGCCGCGAAAGAGATGGCGCAGGCCGAGGCTGCGCAGATGCGCCGGCAAACGGAGGTGGATCTGTATGCCCTGCAATCGAGAGTCGACGACCTCTACTTCGGGATTCTCCTGCTGGACGAACGCCGAACGCAGACCGCGGCACAAATCAACCTGCTGGAGAGCAATCTCGCACGCATGAGGAGCTGCATTGCAAACGGTCTGGCCACGCGGTCGGACGCCGACGCCGTCGAAGCGGAGCTGCTGACCGTCCGCCAGACGCTGGAACAGATCGAGGCATCCCGTGCCAGTTACCGCCGGATGCTGGAGATCTTCATCGGGCAGCCGCTCACGACGGAGGGATTGGAGCGCCCGGCCGAACCCACACTCGGCGACGGGTCGCCGCATCCCGAGCTGGCGCTGCTTGAGGCCCGGGCCCAAAGGATCGACGTACGGCGCAAAGCGCTCAACAGCGCACTGATGCCTCGCTTCAGCGCCTTCGCACAAGGCTACTACGGATATCCGGGTCTGGACATGTTCCAAAGCATGATGTCGACGGACGGGACGCTGAACGCGCTGGTGGGAGTGCGCATGTCGTGGAATATCGGAGCCTTCTACACCCGCCGCAACGATCTCGGGAAGCTCCGCACGGCCCGGCAGCAGATCGGCATCCAGCGCGATATCTTCGACTTCAACACCCGTCTGCAGACGACCCGCGAGGAGGGTGAAATCGCCCGTCTGCGCAAGGCCGTGGAGGCCGACACCCGGATTGTCGAGCTGCGCCGCGCGGTGCGCATGGCCGCCGAATCGCAACTGGAGAACGGCGTAATCAACACCACCGACCTGCTGCGCAAAATCACCGACGAAACCTCGGCCACGCTGAACCGCAGCACCCATGAAATAGAGCTTCTGCAGGCGCTCTACCAACTGAAACACGTATTAAACCGATAAACCCATGAAACGTATTGTCTGTATGGCCGCGGCGGCTCTTGCGGTGTCGTGCGGCGCAGAGGCGGAGTTCGATGCGCAGGGGAGCTTCGAGGCAACCGAGGTCGTCGTTTCGGCCGAGGCCGCGGGACGCATCCTGTGGTTCGACGCCGAGGAGGGAACGGCCGTCGAACCCGGCGTGACGATCGGCCAGATCGACACCCTGCAGCTCGATCTGCAACGGCGGCAACTCGAAGCACAGCAGGCGGCGCTGCTCGCAAGCCGGCCCGACATCCGGGCTCAGGCCGCCGCCCTGCGCGAACAGATCGCCAAACAGGAACGGGAGCTCGCCCGGGTGCAGAACCTGCTGCGCGACGG
This sequence comes from Alistipes sp. An54, assembly GCF_002159375.1. Taxonomy (NCBI): domain Bacteria; kingdom Pseudomonadati; phylum Bacteroidota; class Bacteroidia; order Bacteroidales; family Rikenellaceae; genus Alistipes; species Alistipes sp. An54. Next base: position 129,715 of record NZ_NFIA01000003.1, on the reverse strand, counting down.
GGCGGCCACAACCAAACAGCGGGATGACATCGAGGCGCAGATCCGGATTCTGCAAAGCCAGCTGTCGGCAACCCTCTCGTCGCTGGACAAGAGCACCGTCACGATCGACGGCAACGCCGCAGTCGTCGAGGCGCAGATCGCCGCGCTGGATGACCGGATCGCCCGGTGCCGCATCGCACCGCCCGTCGCGGGCGTCGTGCTGGCGAAGTATGCCGAAGCGGGCGAACTGGCCGCCGTGGGCAAACCCCTGCTGAAGGTGGCCGATCTGGAGCATCTCTATCTGCGGGCCTACTTCACCTCGGAGCAGCTCACCGCGATCCGCATCGGGGATCGGGTAACGGTGACGGCCGACTTCGGCGGCGATCAGCGCTACGACTACGAGGGGCGCATCGCATGGATCTCGCCCGAGAGCGAATTTACCCCCAAGACGATCCAGACCCGAAATTCGCGGGCCAACCTGGTCTATGCCGCGAAGATCGCCGTGCGCAACGACGGACGGCTGAAGATCGGCCTGGCGGGCGAAGTACGGCTGCACGATGGAAGCCATTGAGGTCAAGGGGCTGTCGAAGCGGTTCGGCGCGGTGCAGGCGCTCGATGCGGTGACCTTCTCCGTCCACCGGGGCGAACTGTTCGGACTGATCGGGCCCGACGGTGCCGGAAAGACCACGCTCTTCCGGCTGCTCGCGACACTGCTCGCCCCCGACGGCGGTGAGGCCCGGGTCGGCGGCTGCGACATCGTGCGGGATTACCGTGCAATCCGCTCGCGCGTGGGATACATGCCCGGACGCTTCTCGCTCTACGGCGATCTGACGGTCGAGGAGAACCTCCGCTTCTTCGCCGCGCTGTTCGGCGTCGAGGTCGAAGCCTCGTACGACCTCATCGCACCCGTCTACCGGCAGATCGAGCCCTTCCGCCGGCGCCGGGCCGCGAAACTCTCGGGCGGCATGAAGCAGAAGCTGGCCCTGTCGTGCGCCCTGATCCACCGGCCGGAGATCCTCTTCCTCGACGAACCCACGACGGGCGTCGATGCCGTCTCGCGCAGCGAATTCTGGGAGATGCTCGACGGCCTCAGGCAGCGGGGGATGACCATCCTCGTCTCGACGCCCTACATGGACGAAGCCGCGCGCTGCGACCGCATCGCCCTCTGCAACGAAGGGCGTCTGCTCGGTATCGACACCCCCGAGGCGTTGGTCCGGCGCTTCGAGGGACGGCTCTATGCCATCCGGGCCGACGCGATGTTCGCGCTGCTCGGCGCCGCCCGCCGCATCCAGGGGGTCGAAGCGTGCTATCCCTTCGGCGAGATGCACCACCTGGTGGCCGGAGCGGATTTCAACGTACAGCGCTTTACCGAGCAGCTGGGCCCGATGTCCGGACTGCACATCCAGCCCGCGGAGGCTGCGATCGAAGATGTATTTATCCAATGGATGAAACGATGAACGACACCGTCATATCGGTCCACGAACTGACCAAACGCTTCGGCGACTTCACGGCTGTCGACCGGATCTCGTTCGAGGTCTCACGCGGGGAGATCTTCGGATTCCTCGGGGCCAACGGCGCCGGAAAGACCACCGCCATGCGCATGTTGTGCGGGTTGAGCCGCCCGACCTCGGGCAGCGGCCGCGTCGCGGGATGCGACATCGTGCGCCGGAGCGAGCAGATCAAGCACCATATCGGCTACATGAGCCAGCGCTTCTCGCTCTACGACGACCTCACCGTACGGGAGAACATCCGCCTCTTTGCCGGCATCTACGGACTCTCGCGCCGTGAAACCGGCGTGCGGAGCGACGACCTGCTCCGCCGGCTCAACCTCGCCCCGGAGGGCAATACGCCGGTCGGGGCGCTGCCCCTGGGCTGGAAACAGAAGCTGGCCTTTGCCATCGCCACACTCCACCGGCCCGAGGTGGTCTTTCTCGACGAGCCGACGGGTGGCGTAGATCCCCTTACGCGCCGCCAGTTCTGGGAGATGATCTACGAGGCGGCGGCCGGCGGTACGACCCTCTTCGTCACGACCCACTACATGGACGAGGCGGAGTACTGCTCGCGGGTCTCGATCATGGTCGACGGACGCATCCGTGCGCTCGACACCCCCTCCCGTCTGAAACAACAATTCGCCGCCCGCTCGATGGACGAGCTCTTCCGGCTCCTGGCACGCGGCGCCCAACGAAGCGAATAGCCCATGAAAAGCAATTTCACAGCCTTTGTCCGCAAGGAGACCCTCCACATCCTGCGCGACCGGCGCACGATGCTCATCGTGCTGCTCATCCCGGTGGTGCTGATGGTGCTGTTCGGCTTCGCCATCTCGACCGAGGTGAACGAGGTGCGCATTGCGGTCGTCGCAACGGACCGGACCGACGGCGTGCGCGAAGCCGTCGAGCGGATCGCCCGCAACGACAGCTTTACGTTCTGCGGCTACATCACGCAGGAGCGCATCGATCCGATGCTGCGCACGGGCCGTGCCGATGCCGTTGCGGTCTTCGCCCCGGACTACGACCGCCGCCGGCTGCAGGCTGCCGCCGGCACACCGCAACAACCCCTTATCCAGCTGATCCTCGACGCTTCGAACGTCAATACGGCCGGCACGGCCGCCGCCTGGCTGCAGGGAGTGCTGCTCGGCGAGGCCTCGCCGCAGACGCTCTTCGAAACCCGCATGCTGTTCAATCCCCGGATGAAGAGCGCCTTCAACTTCGTCCCGGGTATCATGGGACTGATCTTCATTCTGGTCTGCGCCATGATGACCTCGGTCTCGATCGTGCGCGAAAAGGAGTCGGGAACGATGGAGGTGCTGCTCGTCTCACCGGTGAGGCCGTTCCGGATCATTCTGGCCAAGATGATCCCCTACTTCGCCGTCTCGTGCATCGTGCTGGTCCTGATTCTGCTGCTGGCCCGCTTCCTGCTGGGTGTACCGATGAGCGGCGGCGTGGCGGGCATCTTCGCCCTGTCGTTGCTCTACCTGATGCTCTCGCTGGGACTGGGACTGCTGGTCTCGACCCTCGCCCGGACGCAGGTCGCCGCACTGCTCATCTCGGCAATGGTCATGCTGCTGCCCATTCTGATGCTCTCGGGGATGATCTTCCCGATCGAGAATCTGCCGCGTTTCTTCCGGTGGGTATCGGCCGTCGTGCCGGCCCGCTGGTACATCGACGCCATGCGGCGGATGATGATCCAGGGTGCCTCGATGGCCGACGTATGGGTGGACGGCGCCGTGCTGCTCGCAATGACCGGGCTGCTGCTCGGCGTATCGTTCCGCAAGTTCAACGACAAACTCGAATAACTCAATGAGAGCCTTTTTCGTCCTGTTGCAGAAGGAGTTCCTGCAGATCCGGCGCAACCGGTTCCTGCCGCGGCTGATCGTTGTCTTCCCCATCATGGTGATGCTGGTGTTGCCGCTGGTGATGACGATGGATGTCCGCCACGTCCGGGTTGCCGTCGTGGACCTGGACCGCTCGTCGACTTCGCAACGGCTGATTTCGCACCTCGGGGCAACGACCTATTTCTCACTGGCAAACCGCTGCGCGCAATACAACGAGGCCCTGCATCTGCTGGAACACGGAGATGCGGACGTCATTCTGCAGATTCCGCGGGAGTTCGAGCACGGCTGGATGGCCGGATCGCCGGACCGGATTCAGATTACGGCCAACGGGGTCAATGCAACCAAAGGGGCACTCGCCATGCAGTACCTGCTGCAGTCCGTCGCCCGCACGCTGGGTGAAATCCGTGCCGAACAGAGTCCGGCTCCGACTTCGGAGTTGATTACGGTTCAGAACCGCTTCAACCCGACACTCGACTACCGTCACTACATGATTCCGGCACTGATGATCATGCTGTTTATCCTCATCTGCGGTTTTCTGCCGGCACTGAGTATTGTCGGCGAGAAGGAACGCGGCACGATCGAACAAATCAACGTCACCCCCGTCGGCCGGTTGACCTTCACCCTTTCGAAACTGATCCCCTACTGGCTCATCGGCCTCTTTGTGCTGACGGCAGCCTTGGCAGTGGCCCGGCTGGTCTACGGACTTGCGCCGGCAGGCCCGGTCGGGGCGGTCTACCTCGGGGCGATGCTCTTCATACTGACCATTTCGGGATTCAGTCTGACCGTGGCGAACTTCTCGCAAACCATGCAGCAGACCATGTTCGTCATGTTCTTCTTCATCATGATCTTCGTACTGATGAGCGGACTGCTGACACCGATCGCCTCCATGCCGGAGTGGGCGCAGCGGATCACCTACGTACTGCCACCCCGGTATTTCGTCGAGATTCTGCGGGCGGTCTATCTGAAGGGGACAACCGTTCTGGAATTGGGGACTTCATACATCGCCCTCGGCCTTTTCGCCCTGCTGTTCAATGGCCTGGCCGCAGTCACCTACCATAAGCGGCAATAGGTGCAGGTCCGGGCCTAAGCCACATTCCATCAAGCAGCAAAAGGAGACATCCCGATCCATTCTTACGGACAGTATGGCGCAAAAAGCACGCCCGACAAAAGGGCAACGATGCTACGAAGCAAATGATGCAGATCAGCGAAATAGAGCCAAATCGTGACCTGTTTTCGGTCCGGGCAAAACCGGTCACGATTAAGGCGTGAAATACTTGCTGCCTTTTGCTTTCTTTCGGGGTTTCTTTCCGGCCCCCTCTGGCCCCCTCTGGAGCGGGAAACGGGACTCGTACTCGCGCTGCGCACGAGTGATTCCGCGAATTTTGGCAGACACCTCCGACCCCTGGGAGGGGTGCTTTGAGGTCACATGTGCCGAGTTCCTCATGCACCGGCATACAAAACAAAAGGGAGAACCTTACGGCTCTCCCTTTTTCCGGCCCCCTCTGGAGCGGAAAACGGGACTCGTACTCGCGCTGCGCACGAGTGATTCCGCGAATTTTGGCAGACACCCCCGACCCCTGGGAGGAGTGCTTTGAGGTCACATGTGCCGAGTCCCTCATGCACCGGCATACAAAACAAAAGGGAGAACCTTACGGCTCTCCCTTTTTCTGGCCCCTCTGGAGCGGAAAACGGGACTCGGACCCGCGACCTCAACCTTGGCAAGGTTGCGCTCTACCAACTGAGCTATTTCCGCATTTGTCAACCCCAATACTTGTCGTTTGGGATTGCAAATATAAGCGCTTTTTTTTATTCTGCAAAATTTTCTGACACCTTTTCTCCAAAACAAATATCCCCGATCTTTTCAGACCGGGGATATTCTTCCGAAAAACATCGACTTAGCGTACCTTGAAACCCTCGTCGGCTTTCATCGGAATCGGAAGCGAGGCATAATAGCCACTCTCCAGTTTGCTGCGGACAGCCTTGAAGGCCTCGATCGTCTCCTTCACATCCTCCAGCGTATGGGCTGCCGTCGGAATCACGCGAAGGATAATTTCACCCTTCGGGATTACCGGGTAGATCACCATCGAGCAGAAGATACCGTGGTTCTCACGCAGGTCGACTACCAGGTTCGTGGCCTCCGGAACGCCTCCCTTCAGGAAAACCGGCGTTACGGGCGAATTCGTCACGCCGATATCGAAGCCGTTCTCCTTCAGGCTGCCTTGCAGCGCACGGACGATCTCCCACAGTTTCTGCTGGAACTCCGGATGGTTGCGGATCAACTCCAGACGCTTCAGCGCACCGATCACCATCGGCATCGGCAGCGACTTGGCATAAAGCTGCGAACGCATGTTGTAACGCAGCAGGTTGATCAGCCAGCGCGGTCCGCTGACAAAGGCGCCGATGCCGGCCATCGACTTGGCAAAAGTGTTGAACAGCACGTCCACACCGTCGACCACGCCAAAGTGCGAGGCCGTACCGCGGCCGCCCTCACCCATCGTACCGAAACCATGGGCATCATCGACCAACAGGCGGAACTGGAAATCCTTCTTCAGGGCAACAATCTCGTCGAGTTTGCCCAGATCGCCCTTCATACCGAACACACCCTCGGTAACGACCAGTACACCGCCGTTCTGCTCGTTGGCCAGTTCGGTGGCGTGGTGCAGCTGCAGGCGGAGCGACTCCATGTCGTTGTGGCCGAAGACAAAGCGCTTGCCCTTGTGCAGACGCAGACCGTCGATGATGCAGGCGTGAGCCTCGGCATCGTAAACCACCACGTCTCGCGGCGTGAGCAGACAGTCGATAATCGAGACCATGCCCTGATAGCCGAAGTTGAGCAGGAAAGCATCCTCCTTGCCGACAAAGGCGGCCAGTTCGCGTTCGAGCTGCTCGTGGTATTTGGTCTGACCGCTCATCATGCGGGCACCCATCGGAGCTGCCATACCGAACTGGGCGGCACCCTCGGCATCGGCCTTGCGCACCTCGGGATGATTGGCCAGACCGAGGTAGTTGTTCAGGCTCCAGTTGAGCACCTTGTGGCCGCGGAAGGTCATGTGGGGACCGATCTCGCCCTCGAGTTTCGGGAATGCGAAATAACCGTGAGCGTAAGCCATGTACTGACCGATAGGTCCGCCGGCATTCTTGCTCAGACGATCGAAAATATCAACCATGTTGTTTGTGTTTATGAGTTTAAGTGACTTATCGTTTTGTTTTGCCGCGCAAAAGTACAAATAATTGAACGATTTTAACGGTCAAAAGTAGCCGTTTTTTGCTCCCCGGCGATACGCATTTATACGTATTTTCAAAAGATTCAGCGTCCAACAGCCAAAAGCAGTCATCGGCATCTCATGACAATCCGGTCATTCCCGGAGAGTTGGATCCGGTGCCAATTCCTGCGAATGGCTGTTTTTTATCGGCCCTTTCCTGTTCGTGGTTTGTTACCCGGATGTTACCCGGGAACCGAATCTCTTGTTACCCGGATGTTACCCAGGTGTTACCCGAAGAAAAAATTTGCAATGACATCGAATCCTTTCGCTAAAACCCGAATATAATTTCTAAACAAAAAAATGAGATATGATGCACGAGAAAGAGATCATAAGATTGCGAAGGAAGAGAATTCAATCGGGGGAATCCCTCTACCTCGACAGTTATTTCAAGGGAAAACGGAGATATGAATTTCTTCGGTTGTATCTAATACCCGAACGGACAAAAGCAGATAAACTCAAGAATGAACAGACTCTCCGTCTTGCAAATACGATCAAGTCAAAACGATTGGTGGAACTGTTCAACAACAAATACGGATTCTCAAACGAGAAACCGGAAGTCAATCTGATCCAGTACATCCGTTTGGTCATGGAGAACAAGGAGAAACAGGGGAAAACCGGAATCAAGAGTACCTTTGAAACGTTAATCTACCATCTGACCAAATATCGAGGGGAAAGAATTCTGCTATCCGATCTGGACGATCGATACACCAAGGGATTCGTTCTCTATCTCTCTACCGCAATTTCACGAACGAGTGGAAAGACTTTGAAAACATCATCACAACACAACATCTACACGAGTTTAAAAACGATTGTTCATCAAGCAATTAAAGACGATCTATTGACAACCGATCCGACCCAATCGATCGATCCTCCTCGAATGATTCTCCCCCACAAGGAGTTTTTGACGGAAGAGGAATTGAAACGACTGATTCAGACTCCCTGTTCGAAAGAGATTGTGAAACGATCGTTCCTGTTCTGTTGTTTCACCGGTTTAAGAATCTCCGATGTCCGGGAACTCACTTGGAAGAAGGTAATCGTCGAGGAACAAGGAGTACACATTAACTACCGACAGAAGAAGACCAAAATCGAGAACTATGTTCCACTCTCGGAGAATGCAATTTCAGTCTTACCACCGAAAGACGACAAATCGGATTCCGATCCGGTCTTCACGTTACCCCCGGAGACAACGATCCGCAAAACATTAAAGGAATGGATGACGAATGCAAAGATCGACAAACATATCACCTTCCATTGCGGAAGGCATTGTATCTTTTCTTATTCATTGAAAATAAGCAGTTTATACGAATCGCTTTATTAAGCAGGTAACGATTTAGAAACGAGCAAAGTTCCCTTATCTGTTTTATTCTGCATTATTGAATAAGAACGCTTTATCTAGATACAAAGGTAGTATTAATTTTGTTATGATTAAAATCATAATCAAAATTTTATTTTTACCATTCACAGGAAACCACAAGTTCCGGTTTTAATAATTTAAGTTCTTCAAATATCTCTTTAGCTGTTAATCCCGCATAAAATGGAACCACTTGGGGAATCATATTAATTTGGTCACAAAGAGATTGAATTTGTTCTTCTACAGAGTTGTTCTTATCAACGCAAATAGTATTTATGGCTGTTTTTCTTTCAAGATGTTCAGTTACCATTCCTACAAAATAACCTTTATCCGAAAATATTGGACCGCCACTATTTCCAGGTCGCACAACGGAAGAGTATATTAAACATTTATCCCCATTGTAGTTTGTTGAAATAGCATTAATTTCACCTTTTTGTACTATTAGGGGAGTTTCCCTAATTCTGGAGATAGGTGGATATCCAAAAGTAAGAATTGTGTCTAAGACTTGTCCGGCACTAAATACCACATCATTTTCAGGATTTAACGGGCAGTCCAAAATCTCAATAACAGCAATATCCTTAGAGTCCGATTTATATATATTTCTAACAGCGTATTGCACCTCTTTAACTAATACTTCCTTAATTTCCACTCCTTCAATAACATGCAGGCATGTTAATATATGATTTGTTGATATAAGTAGACCGCTACCAATATGGTTATCTCCTTTATCGTCACAAACAACTATAATGGCGGTAAAAGGAGAAATCCTTTCTCTAACATAATCAAGACCTAAATATTCTGCATAAGACGTTATTTTCAGCCATTCCTCCTCTGGTGAAGACATATTAAGAGATACGTACATATCACTTAATATTGGTAAGCCACCTAAAGACGAAACTTTATTAATAACTGACTTCTCAACTAACTTTTGTAACAAATGGTTTATATGATACAAATAAGTAAATGCACTTTTACCAAAGCTATTTTTCTTTGTATTATAATCTATAAAATCTTGTACAGAAAGTCCTATTGTATTAGCTTGTTCATCAGATAAATTATGGAGTTCCTTTTTAATTTGAGCTGCATTTATTAAGGTGAAATCCTCAATAATCCGTCTTATAAGTAATTCCAATTCTATAAACGTGATGGGAGCATTTGTTGCAGTTTCAAGTTCAGCCATAATATTATTCAATTAATCTATTAATAATACTGATTTTATTAATATTTGGTAAACGATATTCATATATAGATGCGATAATGATTTGGTTATTAACAAAATCTCTTTTTAATATCTCAACCATTGCTTCTATGTTTTGTTTATCAATTTCTTTTCCGCTTGGTGAATCAAGAATTATTGGGAATTTAATGTTCAAATGTTTTTCAACCTCTAACAAGCAAGCAAGTCTAAAAGCAAAAACTGTTTTATGTAATATGGCTCCTGATAATTCTTTTAGATTTGAAGTAAATAAATACTTTTCGGTATTATGACTTTCATCTATTCCTAGTTCTTGAAGATATTTTTTAGTAGTATTGAATATCGAAGAGATTACACTATTTGCACTTCGTGTTAATTCTCTAATCTTTAGATTGATATCCGCTATTTCTTTTTCTAATTTCGCAATTCCTTTTTTTACAGCAACTTCATTTATAGGTATACTCGAAATTCTTTTATCAAATATATCCGAAATCGTTTCAACATTATCAAAGAAGGACAACTGTTGTTCTTCTATTCTACGCTCCTTTTCAAGTTCAATAATTTCCGACTGAATTTGATTATATTGAGAAGCTATTAGTTTTCGTTTGGCTATAAGAAAATCAATAGTGTCGTTAAGACCTATAATATTATCCTCTGTAACGGCAAAGATTTCTCTATTAGGAGCTTGAACTAATAGACCTATTTCTGCAATGAAATTTCTAAAATATTTATTTTCCTTTAGGACCTTATCTATTCTGCATAATTCTTTCTTTAACATATTATGCTGAATCTTACATTGATTGATTTTGCTATCAATCAAAGAATTATATGATTCTCCTGCAAGATTGTTGGATTCGGAATCAATAGTTTCTTGATACTTAGAAACACTAAACATCTGTTTGTATTTCAACAAATTTTGTCTCTTTGTCTCCTTTTGTCTATATAATTCAGAACAATCAATCTCTGCTATTCCCCTAATTAGTTCTTCAATATTAAAGCGAATACTTCCGATGACAACTCCTCGATTAAGCAAAGTCCATCCCTTCTCCTGGTCAAAATAGAATATTCCTAAGAGATTATTTATAAGTTCTGGATAATTAGCTTTAAAAATAATTTTATGAAGAATCGCTTCATCGCTTGGCAAAACATATGTCGTTACAGAATCATTCTGTTTCAATTCAATGTAATCCCTCGATTCTCTGCATAATACTAAAACCTCTCCACTATCCAGAGTTATTTGACTTTCGACTTTACAGTTCTCGAATTTGATATGCTTAGTATTGGGAACGCTATATCCGATTGAATATAACATAATTCTTAGTAAAGTCGTTTTACCCCTACTGTTAGCAAGACTATGTATCAGGTTGTTTCCATCAGAGAAAACAATCAAACGTTTATTATCAGCCTCTTCTATATAAATTGAATTGAAAATCATAGGTTTACAGCATTCTTAATATTGTCTATTTGAATACGTTTGTTCAAAATATTGCGAACAATAATTTGCAGAAGTTTTTCTTGTAGAGAACTAGACAAAAAAACACGTTCTCCTTCAAAAAGATATGCGAATTTACTACTCTCTGTTTCTATAAATTTTTGTTTTCTTTCACCGTTTTTTGCTCCTTTATAGAAACCATTATATGCACATAGCACCTTAGTTACAAATTCGTACTTTTCCGAGCAGGTATTTATAATTGCTTCGTAGCTTCTCGATAGTTCATATATCTCAGAATCATCAAATTCATCTTCATCATAATTTTTATTTTGAGTTACAAGAACTATTAAAGGCCATATAATATCTTTTTTAGTTAGTTTTATATCAGATATCCTTTTCGTTCCACTTCTAAAAATATCTTTCACCCAAATTCCGTGTAAGTCGTCTTTAGCTATAGATATAATTCCTAATTTGGGAATGAAATCACCAATAGCATTCATAACACATTTATATCTTTCATTGTCATTATCTGTCTCAAAAGGTAAAATCTGTATTTTGAATTTACTCGTATCAAGAGGTTTCTCAATATTAGAGATTATCTTATTAATTTTATTCTTTAAAGATCTTGGCAATGAGCTATAGTCCCTTTGTGAAACACCATAAAATATAGGATTCAATTGTTTCTCATTGAATGGGTTTGGAGTGTTAGTTATATATATAAGCTCTTTCACTACTCCCGATTTATGCTCTGCTTCTGATAAAGATATTATAGACTTTTTAAGATTGGATAGTACATTTGAAAAATCCGTACTACTATTTACAACAGACTTTGCTTGAGCCAAAATACTGCTACCATCATTTAGATTGATTTCTATATCTTCAGATCCTTCTAAACGGATACTGGACATATCTTTAATATTCTCAAGCATTAACACTATTGCTGCATTCGCTTGAAAATCAAACCCAAACAATACTGAGGTAGCCGCTCTATTTGTCATTATTGTATTACATTTACATATACCTATACAAAATTAGTGATTATTTTATATAACAACTTAGCTAACAAGTAATAAAATTGTAATTTTGTAATAACTAATTAATTTATAAATATATGAAGATAAGAAAAGTCAAATGGGCAAATCACCCCATATTGGGGAATTTAGAACTAAATTTTATAAACCCAACTACAAATAAACCATATTCTACTATTGTTTTAGCAGGAGAGAACGGTACGGGAAAAACTACAATATTAGAAACACTCAATACTTTTTTGAGCATTGGTAGTTTTGAACCTTTCAATGCAATTGAATATGAAATAGAAGGTAAACAATACATTTTGACACCATCAAACATACCGGGTTCACTCAAAACGTTTTTTACAAGATATGATGTCGAGAATGAAATTTCAGAAAACATTCACAGTGACCGGAATAATAATTCAAACTCTATTCAATCAGATAATAAAGATCCAAGATCTTATGGAAGTGTATTTTCCAGACCAAGGGCAGATTATAAAACAAACAAAATTGAATCTGTAAAAACAAACGAACTTGATAAAAACAAGTATGACTCGGATAATGATGATAATTTCACATCATTAAAACAACTAATTGTCGACGTTCAAAATCAAGACAATGAACGATATAGTGATATTAATGACGAACGTCAAACACAGAATTTGCCAGCAATGACAAAAGGTGAATTTGAACAAATTTCAAAAATATATCGTTTCAAAAATGCATTTAACAACTTTTTTGACAAAATTAAATATAAAAAAGTGTCTAATAAAGCAAATGAAAAGGTTGTATTATTCGAGAAGAACGGAGCTGAAATTTCATTAGATCATTTAAGTACGGGAGAAAAACAAATTGTTTTTAGAGGTGCATACCTCCTTAAGAATCTTTCTCTTCTTAATAATTCTACAATAATGATTGATGAGCCAGAATTGAGTATGCATCCTAAATGGCAAGAAAAGATTCTTCAATATTATAAAACTCTTTTTACGGATGATGCTGGAAATCAGATTGTTCAATTATTTATAGCAACACATTCAGACCATGTACTTAAAGAAGCTTTTAGGGATCAAATTAATACTTTGGTAATAGTTCTTAATGAAAGTAATGGAATAATTCAAAGTAAACATATTATTGCTCCTAATATTTTGCCTTCAATAACTATTGCAGAAACTAATTTTCTTGCATTTGACATAGTATCCAATGATTTTCATATAGAACTATATGGTTGGCTACAACAGAAAGAAAGTTTAACAAGTATAGCCGATACAGACAATTTCATCGTGTCCCATCCACTATATAATCCATTATTACATGAAAAAATATATACCCATCCTAATGGCAAAACAACATATCATTCACTATCGACATATATAAGAAATGCTATTGATCATCCAAGCACAACTACCGTCTTTTCACCTGATGAGTTGAGAACATCAATAGAATTACTGATTAATATATTAAGATAATCTATAATATATATCAAAGAACAAGAAAATGGGGCTTAACTAATTCTATTTGGTCAGCCCCATAATTTTATTTATATATTTCCAGAAATCCCATCAAAAAAGCATCAGGAAAGATAAACTTCTTTTCTCCTATTGTAAATCTGACATAGATAAACTTCTCATTTTTATTGATTTTTACGACTGTTCCTTCGCCAAACTTCTTGTGAACTACAGTACTATCAACCGCTAATTTCTCAAGTTGTTTTTTGATATCACTATCCTCTTTCGTTGATTGCAAAGATAGTGACTGCGCAGTAGAGGGCTCATTTACAGGGTGAGATTGTACAATTGGTATAGAATTAGGTTGTAAGGTCTTTGTTGTTCCTTGTTCAGTTTGTTTTTTATTGACTGTTTCAGTACCTTTTGAATAGGAATCAGAATCTACCTTTGTCATTGAGGATTGCTGATTGTAGAAGAGTTTTTCATACTGCTCCTTGCGGATGGTAGTATCCCAGCCACCTACTTCGTCTGCTATATGCCTATTGATACCAGTATATGTCAGACTCGCATCTTCATAGCGTTTGAATTTGAAGATAGCGTCGTTCATCAGCGGTGCATTAAATACACCGAGTGAACAGAGCATATTAAAGTCCTCGACACTTAAACCTGTAACTTTCTTGAACAGACCTGGCTCCAACTGTGTAATGACATCCTTCAGGCATCTTTCACGGTAGTCAGTCAAATACATAAATACAGGAATACGAGTAGCAAACTTTATCAGTTTCTTTTGAATCTGTTTGCGTTTACTCTTCATTTCCTTTTCCTCTTCAGAAATTTCCTTTTTCTCCTTTGAGGTTGGATTGGGATTTTCTTTCTTTGCCTTTTTAACGGCCTCGGATTTATTGATGATGGTAGTAAGGTCATTGTTCAGGTTACGGAACCCTTCTATATTCATCAAGGCTTTCATGGCTTCAGGACTCGCAAGCAAACGTTTCAGCGTATCATTGTCTACATTTACAAGCAGGGCTGATTCCCACCGTTTTGCCAATAACGTAGCCGAAGTTCCTGCCAAAGCGATATCCAAGATGTCTTGTGCATCAACTTCTTTCATGCTGCTGCCATCATAAGCCAGCACAGGAAGAAATTTTATGAACTCACCGACTTTCGCCTCTGGGTTGGATTCATTGATATCCAGTCTACAACTGTAATCGGATATTTGCCGTAACGCTCTGTCAAGGGCAAAGTCAAAGACATAGCATTCATTTTTCATTATGACACGTCTTCCATCCTCATCCTTTACTTCCCATGGACTCTGAACTCTAAATGCTGCCTGAAAATATGTTTCCGGACTTTTCAAATTACGGAGCATGAATATCCCAGTCCAAGGCTTCACGGTAACACCTGTTGTCAGTTTGCCACAAGTCAGTGTTATTGTCTTTGTCCTAAGAGGATCTCCCATATTCGCCTGAACCGGATACAAAGCATCCAGACCAATTCCGGCTGCAGTTCCAGCACATACTATCACTTTGTAATCGTGGTAAAATTTGTTTTGCCGTTGAGCAAGCAGATTTGCCATAGCAAAACAAGATGCGACATTAGGCAGAAACCAAATTGTGTGTGAAAGTACATTGAGCAATCGAGTATCACTGAATGGCATTGGAGGACGTTTATCCTGTCCTAATTTCATGTCATCTACACTAGCTGGAAGGTATGAACCACGAATAAGATTCAGCCATTTCTGTACCTCGTTCTCATATTTGAATCTGGCATTTGCACCTTTGCCTTCTGCTGCGAAAAACACATTCAGGTCAAACTCATCAAACTCACCTTGCTTTGCTACTTCCTGTATTTCATCAGGCATACGGTAAGTAAGCATTACCATTCGTGGCAGGGCCAGATATGGATTACCACTACCTTTCCATTCCGTTTTGGCTCGCTGTTCATCAGAATAAGTCCAGTTAAAGATCTGTTCCTCTATAAATTCTCCGGTATTGATGGCTCTAAATGGTGTTCCTGAGAGAAATAGATAATATCGTGTTGAAATAGGAAGCCATGTTTCATTGATGGCATTGCTCGCTTCATCTTTCTGATATTTTTCCGCATCAAAATCTACCTCATTTTCTTCATCTTCCTTTTCAAACAATTCCTTTGCTTTCTCTTTCCAGGCTCCGAAGTGATATTCGTCAAATATTACCAAATCCCAATTTGTCGAATGGATAAACTCATTCTTGGTCTTTATACCTCCATTTTCGTTTGTGCCAAGCAAATCTTGAAATGAACCAAAAACGACAATAGGTCTTGATTTATCCGCACGATTAAACTCTTGGTCAATATTCAGGTTATTGTTGCGGGCATCTTTATTGGATATGTACTGCCATCCTTCAAAATCGATATGGGATACAAGATCTTCTCTCCAAGCCGATTCTACAGCAGGTTTGAATGTAAGGATTAAAATCCGCGACAAACCCATTTTCTTTGCCAGCTGATAACTGGCAAATGTTTTCCCGAAACGCATTTTGGCATTCCATAAAAACTTTGGGGTGTGGCCAGGTTCTTCTTTGAGAGCTTGATCAAAATATTTTTTAGTCTGTTCTACTGCACGAGACTGTTCAGGACGCATTTTGAAATCTTGCGTTCTGTTCTCCTTATTTTCCAAACCTGCACGAAGGGATAATATAGCTGCTTCAACATCAGATACTGAACATTTGAACCACTCATCGGTTTTATCAAGAGGATTCAATCGATGACAACCTTTGCTTTCAAGAATCTTGTGTATATCCTTATCCGTAAAACAAGAACCGTCATTAGCCATTGCTGATTCCACTAATACAATCTCATACTTGATTTTACTCGTGTGCAACTGTTCCTCAATACGTTCTTTAGCACTACGATCAGTATAACCGATTTTCAAATATCCTTTATGTGAATTTACTTCAGGCAATCTGTAGGCATATATTGTCGGAGTAACAGCAGGTCGTTGGGGGAAGAAGTTTTTTTCCATAAATTACTTCATTGGTCGTATCATTGATTCAATAAACGTGATCTCTTCTTTTGTTAGTCCATACTTAGCATACAACTCTTCATCAGTCCAGGATTTAGAATAATCTTGAATAGGAACAAATGCAAAAACGCCTTTAGATATATTTTGAGTATTCTTTATTAGAGACATCATAAATCTAAAGAACCTTGTGGTCATATATGAAATAAGGTTTTGACCTTCAATCTTGTTATTAACAAAATCTACAATCAAATACGTTTCTGTGCAGACTGTATTTACATCTGCATATAATGGAGTAGAAATAATGCTGTGAGGATATTCATCTCCACCAGGACTAGCTTTTGAAACCAATACTTTCTTTTTGTCTTTCCAAGCAATATTTTTAGTTATATATCGTGGTTCTATAAATACTTGTTTCTGAGAAGATTTACTTCTATCGCTACGAAATAGAGTTATATTTGCTTTGCTTGATTTTTTTAATTCATAATTTTCAAAATTCGAAGGTATTCCAAACGGCAACCTCGATTGCACTCGGTTATCCATTGTTTCTTCTTTAAAACTGCGTACTTTATTTAAGATAGAGATAGCTTCATTGTACCTAATAAAAGTTGTTGAATTACCTTCAAGTAAAGGTCTTTCTATAAAAGATGTAACAATGTTACCTTTATGGTTGTAAATTAGACAATCCCCTTTTTGATCCCTATCCCATAAGAAATAACACACTCCGCCACGAATGTTAATTCCTGGGAAGCAATCAGATGTTTCTGGGAAATCATGAATTATGCGTAGATGTCTGTCATTCAGCATTTCATCTCTAAAACTATCAAGTCCTTTACCACCTGAATACCATCTTGCGGGAATAATCATCGTTAGATACCGAGGATTAAGCTTTATGGCGTTTTTAACAAACTTATCATATATAGGAGTGGCACTACTGCCTTCTCCTCCTCCATCATTCATTTGATAAGGTGGATTGCCTATAATCACATCAAATTTCATATTGAATACTTTGTGTATATCTAAGTTGTGGATAAATTGATAAGCGTGGGTTTCAAGTTCCGTTCCACGATCATATTCATTTTTCGAAGCCCCGCAATAGATACATTTACCATCTTTCCAAGTATGTCTAATACGTTGGAAGATTATATTTCCTTGAGGCTTTTCTTCAGGAAACTGATATACTGAAAACTCTCCACTCGGATATTTACTACAATAAACGCTTCGACGAGAAAGTAAACTCGTGAGTTCTGTAATAGCAATACCAAAGAGTTGCTTTGAAAATATGTGCTCTATACGTTTTTCAAGATCAGGAATTTGTTTTTCAAGCCCTTTTATCAGTCTTTTGGCAATTTCCCGTAAAAACACACCGCTTTTGCAGCAAGGATCAAGGAATGTCGTATCGGGATTTTCAAACAACTCTTGCGGCAGCATATCAATAATCTTGTTAGCCAATTCCGGTGGGGTAAACACCTCATCATTGCTAAGATTTGCAATACAAGACAGCACATCAGGATTATATACATTTTGAAACAAACTATTCTCCATAATCCTGAACCTTTTTATAGTGAGTGATATATCTGCTTAAGAATATGCCGCCCTCTTCTTTTTGATCTTCTGTTAGGGCAAAGAGGTTTCCGTCACTATTATCGTTGTAAAGAAGAAGATCTGACATAGTATAGTCAGAGCGCTGCATCTGAGTACCACCGATCAGTGTCCATTCTGAAAAGACTATGGGAGCTGTAGTATCGTTGCCATCAGCATCGACACACATCAGTGTTAGCGCATTTCCGTTGATGATATTTCGGCTGATAATAAACTTAGCCGCTTGACGAGCTTCGTCCGAAGCCTCGGCTTTACAATGGTCGGTGTATTCTTCATTCCAAATTGAGAATAAGCGTTCACGACAAGCATATACATTGTCGTTCATTATATCTACACCGTACAAACTGCCTATGGCTACGATCGCTTGCTTTTCGTAGTCACGGGGGCTCTTCTTATATTTTCTTCTTAATTCTGCGAGTTTACGTCTGAGTATGGCAGAAAGGAAGTTCCCGTCACCACAAGCTGGTTCCAGAAATCGGGAATCCGGTCTCAAACACTCATTTTTTACAAGATCCAACATCGCGTTTACCTCACGCTCTGCTGTGAATACTTCACCTCGTTGTGCAACTCTTTCTTTAGACTTTATCTGATTCATATTCCATCTTACTAAATCCCTCTACGTAAGAGGTAGTATAACAGATGGAATATCCTGGTTATCAGTTGTTATTTAAGTCTCAAAACTCAAATCTGATAAATAATTCTATGTTTTTGAACATTGCAATATGCTTTTATTGGCTCTTAAATAGTAACAGTTGCTATATTTTGAGTAATTTCGCAGTAAATTATGTCTCTCTTACGTAGAATGTGATTGTTTTACTAAACACTTCATATGGTTCTACAAATCCTTTAATATCTGTTCGTTAGCTTTGTCTACTACGGAGTTATCCAATGAGGCCAGATAAATTTGTGTGGTAGCCTCGGAATCATGTCCCATTCCTTCTCTGATGACAGAAATAGGAATATTCTTGCCTTTGGCTGCGCTTGCCCATGAATGACGGGCACAGTACATGCTTAGAGGAACGGATATATCGGCCAGTCTGGCTATTTCTTTCAGGTTCCGGTTTATTCCAGACATGACATTCCTGTAATGCTTGTGCGTATCCTTAAAAGGATATTTCAATACCGGCAAAAGATAAGGATTGAGGCTGTCTTCCGGGTATTTGCCGACAATCTCCTGCATACATTTTTCCCACCTGATAACCAGCTGCTGCCCGGTCTTTCGTCTGCGATACGATAAGAAGCCGTTCTGAAGATCTTTCTTTTTTAAGTGAGCCATATCTATGAACGACATGCCACGGGTATAGAAACTGAACATGAACATATCCCTTGCAAATTCCAGATTAGGCTGTAAGGACAGGTCCAGATTCTTCATACGCTTGATGGCGGATAAGGGAACTGCACGCTTGACGGTCTTGTCCACTCCCGTATAGACATGCCTGAAAGGATTGCGCTGTTCCATCAGTTCCTTTTCCAGGGCACGGTTATATACCGCCCGAAGGATACGCATGTAGAATGAACTGGTATTCCGTACGGCTCCTTTCCCATGAAGGTAGGCTTCATAAAGCTGCATCAAATCCGAATCGATTTCGGACAGCAGAACATCCCTGTCCCCTCTGAACTGCATGAAACTTTTCAGAGTACAGGAATAATTTTCAGCCGTGCGTATCTTGCCCATCTGTTTTAGACGGGCTATGATGCCCTGCATGAAGTTGAAAAACGACTGTCCCTCTGTATTGCTTTGAAAAGAAGCGACAATATCATCTGCCGTATATCCGGCTTTCCGGTTATCCAGTTGTCGGATAATCATGTCTAGCCGCTTCAGGTCCCATTTCATGCGTTCCTGCAAGGAAAGGAGCAGATTACTTCGTTCCGAACTACCGATAATAATACAGCTTCCAGCTTCGTTCCATTCATCCATAAATATCCGGTAATCCGTCTTTAACTGACGGATTACACGGTTCTGGATAATCTGATAATAGACGGTACCTTCCTTTCCCTCTATGGTGGAAGGTCTGAATTTCACTTTGACACTGGCCATGGGCTTACTTTTTAGGTTCGTCCGTAATAGACTTGTCCTTGATGGACTTCGCCTTTGTGTTCAGTTCTCTCGCGGCCTGTTCTTTCAGTCGTGCCTGCTCAGTCAGAGTAGCTTGTCTCTGTACCGCTTCCTCGTAGGCTTCCACGTCCTCATGCATCTGTTCTATCCTTTCGTTATCCCGGTTCGGTCCAAAGAGTTTCTCAAGTTCCACAAGTTGTTCTGGGGTAACCTCTCCTTTCATCTTGACATAACGATATTTCAGATCATTATCGGCCTGCACGTTATCTGTCCTCACCGAAAAATAGAGAGCCACGGACAGAATCACGATTGTCGCGAACATCACGAAAAAACTCCCGAGGGTGTATGGGGATTCTAAGCTCAGGCTGAAATGATGGTTGATGTTGCTTGTCTTGACGGCATTCTTTCTGATTGTGTCATTGGTCTCACAAAACAGGGCTTCCACTTTCTCCTGGTGCTGACGCTGTTCATTCCGCATTTCTGACAAGACCTGTCCAAGTCTTTCCTGTGACGAGCTCTTCCTGTCCATGGAAACCATATCGTTCTTGATGGCGGCAAGACCCTCGCACACGCGAGCCAACAATTTGCGAAATGTCTCATGATCTTTCCGGACTTCATTCAGCACGGACTCATCCTTTTCCTTTTCATTGTTAACTGTCGGGCTATTGCCTTCCGGCAAGGGGACGGATAACCCGTTGATTTTATTCTCTATTCTTTCCAGGCATCCGAAGATGCTCTCGATACATTCTTCCATTTTCATATTCCTACAATTTTAATGTTAATGAATAATTTGAATGAGAAAGGACAGGCTACAACCCGAATCCTTTCCTCCTTTTCTTTTTCCTGCGTCTGCGCAAGAGTTCTTCCTGAGGCAACGGCTCTTCGGGAGCGGTACCATTTGTAGGACTGAACAGTCCAGGTCCTGTACTTTCGAGAAGATGCCCTCCGTCCGGTATTCTTTGCTGCACCTTACGTTCGGATTCCTGTTGGGATTCAGAAGTCTTCCAACCCAGTCGGGCATTCAGTCTGACAAAGCTGAACTCCCGGCTGATTTGCGAAGCCTTGAAGGTCTGCCCGTCCTTAGTGAACCGGATTCCCTGTATGTCCTCCGGCCTTTTTATCTCCCGGGTACGCTTTACAAATTCCAGCCTGATGCCCCGGCGAAGCAGATAATCGTTGAACTCTTTCCATGTTCCGGAGTGCTTCAAAGCCGCCTTGACGGCATTGAAGATTTCGTATTTCACACGCTCCGAAGCATGGAGTTTCTCCACATTAGTCTTGCCCTTGCCCTCGGCATATGTCAGCCCGTACTTGTCCTTAAGCAGTTTTGTGGCGATTTCATTACGCTTGTAATCGCCTTGAGAAGAGATTACCTTGCCGTCATATCCGATGCGGTTGTAGACCAGGTGGCAGTGCGGGTTGTCCGTGTTATGGTGTCTTACCAGAATAAACTGAGTGTTTTTTATCCCCATCAGTTCCATGTATTCCTGGGCTATTTTAGCCATAAATTCATCCGTCAGCAGTGCCTTGTCCTCCGGCTTGAAGCTCAATGCGATGTGCCCGACAGGCTGTTTTATCTTCGGATTAAGCTCACGCTGGTAGTTAAAACTGGCCGTTATTTCTCGGATATTTTCCAGCAGTACGCCGTCGGAGTCGATGATTTCCGCGTTGTCCTTCCCCATCACGTAACGGATACAGCCGCCGAAGGATTTCCCTTTCTTGATCTTTCCAATCATGACGGCCTTCTTTCTCCGTGCCTGTACCGAATAATAATCTCCTTGAGCTTCTGCAGGAGTTCTGTCACCGTCCTTTGGGTACGGTGAAATCCGGCCTGATGGGACAGCCTGGTCAGCTGGTTCAGGTTGTTCGCCATACCCGTAAGACTGCGTATGACGGCAGTTTCCTCGGCAGAGTGCCTGGCTGTTATCGTCGTCTCAAAGGCTGATACGCGGAGAAATTCCGCCAGCGTGAGGTTGGCCTGTCTGCTGCGTCGGCATAACCGTTCATAGTCTATCTTGGAGAATTTCACTGTAACGGCTTTGCTGAGTTTGCACACTCCGCTTACTTTGGGGCGCCCCCTCGGTCTGTTTTTCTTTTTGTCATTCATATTTCCTCTGTTTGATTTTTGATTATTCTTTTTCTCACAATCTGCGACCATCGGGAGCGGATTGCCTCCACTCTTCGGGAGTGGAGCGAGGTTTTGCGGGTCGCGAATGTCGGCTGCGCTCGGCAAATGATGAGGAACTCATCTTTGCACTCGCTGGCACGACATTTTCGGGATGCCCGAAAGATAACCTCGCTAACTCCCAAAACTGAAGTTTTGTCCGTTACTCCGCCTGGGCGGCTGCAGACTGTCTGAATGCTATAATACTTGAAGTCAGTAAGTCTGTCATTCAGGAAAATATCACAGTTTTCTCCACTGCTCGAAGTCTTCCGAGTAGATTTCAAGATGTTGCCGGGCGATGTTCTCAAGCAGTCCTGAAACGCTCATTTTACGTCCTCCCAACCTGCGGACAAACTCGTCCAGCCTGTCACGTACCTCACCGCTAACAAACACGGGCTTGCGGTCTTCGATTCTCGGAACCTGAAGAAAGGCTTTCCGGTATTCGTCCAGGGAAAGTTTCCACTGCCTGTTGCTTATACGGCGCTGAAATGCGGGAATGGCTTCCTCTTTTCCGGTTGAC
This sequence comes from Alistipes sp. An54, assembly GCF_002159375.1. Lineage (NCBI taxonomy): Bacteria > Pseudomonadati > Bacteroidota > Bacteroidia > Bacteroidales > Rikenellaceae > Alistipes > Alistipes sp. An54. The sequence goes on along the minus strand of NZ_NFIA01000003.1, from coordinate 107,363 downwards.
GGTTGCAGGGGCTCGAATGTGGAGTCGGTCTGTTCTACCGTTCCTTCTGACTTCTTTTCTCCGGTATCATTCAAGGATGATTCCAAGGCAGTTTCAATGTTGCCATCTGACGGGAGTATGAATGACATGTCCGTACCTGTCATAGCCTCCCATTCTTCTTTGGTCAATTTCTTTTTTGTTACCATACATTTTTGATTTTAATCGGTTTACTCACTGGTCTCGGTGCGCACCTCGACTCATTGTTGTGAGCAAAGGAAGTGTGTATAGTAAACAGAATCAAGCAAATGGAGATACCGTGGCAATTATGTTACCCTATGCACAATACCGATTGGACAGTCAGTGCTGCCTGCTGTGATTTGCCGGAGTGATTTCTACATACCGGATTGTTCAAGCAAATTCTGTTTATGAAGAAGGTTCATGGTATGCAGTTGATATGTAACATGATGTCATTCCGGGTAACACATCGCCACCGGTCTGAAAATCCATTGCAGTGTGATTTCTACTGCTTTTATTTGCAGTGGAAACAGGATAAAACGGTCACATTTCCATCCGAAAATGGACGATGAGACATGATGGTATATCGGCTGTAAGAGACCTGTTCTGTTCCGGAATGAATATATGTTTAACTGAAAATAATGAAGACAATGGAAATCATCAGCTTTGAAAAAAGAACTTTCGAGGAGATAGCCGCCAAGCTGGATCGGTTCGTGCAGCGGGTGGAAAGTCTGTGCCGTGAACACGGCGGAAAGAAAACAGGTGAATGGATGGACAACCACGAGGTCTGCCGCAGGTTGCGTATCAGTCCGAGAACCTTGCAAACCTTGAGGGATAACGGAACGCTTGCCTTTACTAAAATTGGGAACCGGACTTACTACCGTCCTGACGATGTAGAGCGTGTGGTCGGAAATGTGGAGGAGAAACGTAAGGAAGCCCGTTGGAAAGGCAAGACCATTTGAACGAGTTTCAAGAATAATGTATAACCCAATATCAAGAGCATATGAGTAATGAAATCAGAGAAAAGGACCACGAGTGGGTAAAGACGTTCCACTCGAATTTCGACAGGCTACTGGCCTTGCTCGAAAAGTTGTTGGAAAAACGGCAACCGTCTGCATATGGCGATGAACTGCTGACAGACAAGGAAGTGGCATATCTGCTGAAAGTGAGCCGGAGAACCTTGCAGGACTACCGAAACAACGGTATTCTGCCTTACACACAGGTAGGCGGCAAGATTCTCTACCGGGCTTCTGACATAGAAAATACACTGATGAAAGGGTACAAGGAAGCGTACCGACTTAATGAATAAAATCGGTATCACTCTATTGGAATCTGTATCACTTATCAAACAGGTGGGTGATACAGATTCTATTTGTTTTATTGTAAAAGGTAGGGAGAAAAGCAAATAAAGTGGGAAGAAAACAATGAGAAGTAGGGAGAAAAATATATATTTGTGAAAAATAGGAGATAATATGCAAACCGAACTTGAAAAATTGATTTCCCTTTATCGGGAATTGGAAATAGACAAGCAGATAGATTATGACAAGTTCTATTTGTATTCACTCATTACTCATTCCACGGCTATCGAGGGATCGACTATAACAGAGCTTGAAAATCAAATCATGTTCGATCAGGGAATCAGTCTGAAAGGGAAAAGTATCACGGAGCAGAACATGAACCTTGATCTTAAAAACGCTTATGAGACTGCCATAAAACTAGCTCATGCACATACTGATATCACTATTGATTTATTGAAAAGTCTTTCTGCTCTTGTCATGAAAAATACCGGACAGGAGTATAAGACTGCATTGGGGGATTTCTCATCTGCACAGGGAGACTTACGCCTGTTGAATGTTACGGCAGGAGTTGGAGGTAAATCGTATATGAATTACAGTAAAGTCCCAGTAAAACTCGCGGAATTTTGCAATTGGCTGAATCAAGAACGAAAAAATTATGCAAGCAAAAGTGTTACACAATTATACGAACTCAGTTTTGATACCCATTATCATTTGGTGACTATACATCCGTGGGCTGACGGTAACGGCAGAATGGCACGTCTTGTAATGAACATGCTTCAATTTGAGTTTGGATTGATTCCGACCAAAATCCTTAAGGATGATAAGGAGGAATACATCAAAGCATTGGTGGAAACCCGGGAAAATGAAGATTTAAGTATATTCCGGAATTTTATGACAGCCACTATGGCGAAGAATCTTGCTTATGACATTGAAACTTATCGTAAGTCCATTGAAGATATTCCGGAGAGTGGGGAGAAACGGACAGAAAGTAGGAAGAAAAAGGTGAAAAGTAGGGAGAAAATTATTGCTCTGCTATCTCAAGACAATTCATTAAGTGCAGCTGCCCTTGCCGAGCGGATAGGCATAACCCCTAAAGCTGTGGAAAAGCATATTGCCAAGATGAAGGCAGAAGGAATACTCAAGCGTATCGGACCGGATAAAGGCGGACACTGGCAGGTCGTAGAAAAAACGGATTGATTTTTCTGGAGGGAGCGCAGTTTACCGCCTGCCCATTTTATTTGTGTTTCTAAAAAACAGCCTTTCCAAAATGATTAAAAAAACAGCATATAGTATTAGGCCCTATTTGAACCAATCTATATGCTGTTTTGTCTTTTTATTCTGACTTTTCCGTCAGTCGCTTGTTTCCGCTGCCGTCGGCTTCCATTGTACAGACGTGAAAGGGAAAAGGTTTTCGGGCTGAATACGCTCTGAAAGAGGAAGATTCAGCCCGAAACGGCATAGCCGCCAGACCTTTTCGCTTTCAATAGAGTCTGTACTAACTTCTATGGACGGCAGAGGGAACGGGCGGCTGATTGCAAAAGTATAATTAAAGGACTTTATCTTCTTATTGTCAAACGAGAAAATAGAATCTACAATGATTTAATCATGAATATATGGCAAGTTCTATTTAAAAATTATTATCTTTGTCAATTATATTTAGCAAATTATGAACAAAGACTATATAACAGAAAAGAATACAGATCTTTCTTTAGAGGAAATGTATAAAAATATTATGGAGGGTTTTCCATCTAAATCATTTCAGTTATCCTCTAATCTAAATAATAAGGATAGATACAAACAATATTCTGTTTGTGATTTATCTAAGTACGAAACAGTTTTATCATCAAACATTATTATTAAAGATTAGTATTATGCCTAGTTGGAGCGAAATTTTAACAGAAGTAGATTCATATTCCAATGTAGGAGTAGAATTAGATAAAAAGCGTAAAGAATTTTTTGACAAGATACACGATATAACTGGTAGAAATGTAATTGCGTATTATTCAGGATGGCTGAAAAAGCCTGATGCACCACATGTCGGCATTGATGACCAAGATAAAAATGCGTTTATGACTGCTGTCTATAAACTAGACAAGACAAAAGGGTTAGACTTAATTTTGCATACTCCTGGTGGAGATATTGCTGCTACAGAAAGTATTATCACTTACTTGAAAAATATTTTCAAAGGAGATATCAGGGCGTTTATTCCACAAATTTCGATGTCTGCAGGAACAATGATGTCTATGGCCTGCAAGGAAATAATTATGGGGGAACAATCTTCTTTAGGGCCGATCGATCCGCAAATGGGTATATATGCTTGTCAAGCTGTAGTAGATGAATTCAAACGGGCAGTAAAAGAAATTGCAGCTAATCCTGCGTCATTAGGATTGTGGCAAGTCATAATATCGAAATATGATCCTACGTTTTTAACGGCATGTGATAATGCGATAAAATGGTCCGCTCAGTTAGCAGAACAATGGCTAAAAGAAGTTAATCCTAATATAGATTTCCAAAAAGTAAAAGATGTCTTTTTGAATCACAATAATAGTTATTCACATAGTAGACATTTATCTAAACAAGATTGTAAAAATGCCGGATTAAATATTGTGGATCTAGAGGAGAATCCCCTATTACAAGATGCTGTTCTTAGTTTGCACCACTGCTATATGATTCTATTTGATAAATTTACTATTTCCAAAGTTGTAGAGAACAATATTGGAGGACGGTATATGCAAAATTATAATGCAAAATAATCATGTAAGGGGGAGGTAATCCCCCTTTTTATTTCATAGACTTTAAATATCTGAAAAAATGGTTATTAAATCTCGATATATTTTTTGTATAAAAAACATTTTTACGTCTCTAAAGTCTTGTCACTTGCCATCTTGTGTAATTTATAATCCATCATCTTAATATACTTTTCATGATTGATATTGGCAGTAACAATCAAAGTCCTCAGAAAACAACGGGCTTTAATGAGTGAAAAGGTTTTCGGGCTGAATACACTCTGAAAGAGGAAGATTCTGCCCGTAATGACAAAGCCGCATGACCTCTTCGCTTTCAATAGAGTCTGTACTAACTTCTATGGACGGCAGAGGGAACGAGCGACTGTCCGAAATTGTCCTTTTGTCTTCGTTTCATCAGCTTGTCCATGTCCTCGGATATTTTATCATCGGTTACTTTGGCATATCCTTGTGTCGTTTTAATACTCGTGTGTCCCATCATTTTACTTATACTTTCTATCGGGACACCTGCAGAAAGCATCAAAGTGCCGAACGAATGCCTGCTGGCGTGATAGCTTAAATTCTCCTTTATACCAGCCACGATACCTATCTCATGTATGCAGTACCATAACATGTCACGTTTGGGCAATGGGAATATTGGTCTGCTTTCATCCGTTGTGTTATACAGTGCCAATATCTGTCCAGCTATGGGATGAATAGGTATGAATGACTCCACATCAGTTTTCTTACGGTTGATACGGATGTATCTTCTTCCGTCCAGAGTTATCCCGATATGTGAAGGATACAGCCGTTTAACATCAACGTAAGACAATCCGGTGAAGCAGGAAAAGATGAAAGCCCTGCGTGTAAGTTCCTGCAATCTTTCCGGCATGGGCTGTTCCATAATCCTTTGTAACTCAGCCCTGCTTATATGTTTCAATTTGCCTGCAGGCCTTTTCTCGTAAGGAACATCCGCAAGCGGGTTGAAACGGAGAACCTCCCTGTCAACGGCAATATATATCAGTCTGTTCAGCCATGTAAGACAATGGTTGATGTGACTCGCACCACAACCTTTTCCCTTCAAGTAAAGTTTGTATTCCCAACCGAAATCTTCTGTAATGTCTTCAAAGGCTATGTCATTCTTCCCAATAGAAAGCAGGAACTCGTGCAGGTATGCCTGAGTAGACTTTGACTGACGGTAAGATGAGGTAGAATTTATCGCTACGGAACGGATTCTCAACCTTTCACGTTCTTCTTCTCCGGCTTTCAAGAGAGTTACAGGAACAGTCCCTACACATGTTATTTCGTTTTTCAGCATTTCAGCTGTTATCATACCCGTTTCCTTTAACAAGTTCGTGTAAGAAGTCTCAAGCCTTGCCCGTAGGTCTGCAAGAAGACCATTTGTCCTTCCATCTTTTACCGTTCTGTTTTTGGTATTCCAACATTCAGGATTGCAATAATATCCGGTAGTAAATACACTGCTCTTGCCGTCAATTGTGATACGGCACATGATGGCTGTAGTTCCATCAGCTTTGACCTTTCCACGGTTAATATAGTAAAGAATAGAAAATGTACTTCGCATTGTTTAATATTTTAAGGGTTACAGAATCAGTTCCAGGTCTTTTGTCGCCTCGATATATTTGTCCATGTCCTCAAAAAGTTTTTTGGTAGTCACACGGGCATACACTTGGGTAGTGCCTATATCCGCATGTCCCAGCATCCTGCTGACAGTTTCAATCGGCACACCGTTTTCCAATGTCATAAGGGTCGAGAACGAATGTCTTCCCATGTGGTATGACAAACGCCCTTTTATCCCAACTTTCATCTTAATGCTTGTAAGACACCATTTCAAAGCCTGGTAGGGTATGACAGGGAACAAGGTAGACCTTGTCTCATCCTTGTACTTTTCAATAAGAGCCACGGCTTCTGGCAACAGCTTGACACGGCACAGTTGCCCGTTTTTGCCTCTTCGGTATTTCAACCATGGCGCTCCCTGATCATCCTTGGATAAGTTATCAGGAGTAATTGCAACCACGTCAACATACGAAGTCCCGGTGTAGCAGGCGAAAAGAAACATATCCCTGACTATATAATGTTCGGGACGACAGCCGGTAAGTTCTATATCTCTTATCTTTTCGAAATCATCCTTGCTCAATGCTCTCGGGGGTGTCTCTTTCTGTTTGGGCAGCTGGTAGTGTTCAAAATAGAATTTGTCCGAATGTCCTTCCTTGAACGCGATACGGCAAATCTTTTTCAGTATGGCCAGATAGTGACGCACAGTCTGGACTCCCAGTCGTTTTTCAATTACAACATATTCCTGAAATTCACGGATAAACAGTTCATTAAGCTGGCAAAAGGCAAGGTCTGACACATTGAACCTGCAGTTTATGAATTCTGCAAGACGGTTACGGGTATAAATATAGTTTGGAAGTGTACGGTGGGATATGTCTATCCCCACACGGGATTTCACTTCCTCGATATGCCTGTCGAACAGCTTAAGCAATGTCATTTGGGTATCTTTGCTGCCTTGAAGCATTTCTTTTACATCAGTTGCATTAAAATCATTTTTCCGTTCCACGAGAGAGTCAAAGGCTGCGTTTACAGCCAATAGCAACCTGTCGATTTTTGCATTGGTTTCTACCGCTTCTTTACTTTTCCCATTCAACCGACTTTCCCGTGGATTCCATAACTCTGGAGTACATGACAGCTTGCAACTGAATTGCGCCATCGTGTTGTTCACCGTTATTCGTCCCATAATTGGAGCCTTTCCGAACTTGTCAAGACTGCTCTTTTTCAGGTAGAGCAATACTTTGAATTTTTCTACTTTCATACGCTTATTCTTTAATTGCAAAATTACCTAATTTATAAGCGTTCTTTGATGTGCAAAATATTGACAACCAGTGAATAATAGCCCCTCGTGATAGTTTCTGTACTCCTCATTGCGTTACCTGTATGCTTCGGTAACTGGACAGCTAACGCTTTGGTAACTGAACTAATACTATAAATCACCTTTTTTGCGTTTTACTCATTTGGCAGAATTCAGCAAATATGCTAAATACCAACCATTTAAGTTTTATCTACTCATTTCTGTTATTGCTTGCTTTCCTGTTACTTATGCATTCATCCAGACATACATGTGCAACCTTGTTGTTGAATTCGGGAGTGGACATCTATACCGTCAAGGAGATCCTGGGACATACCGACATAGGAACCACCATGAAGTACACGAAGGTAATCGACAAGACCAAACGAATTGCAGTCAACAAGATCCCGAATTTATATTCGACGAAAGAGGAATCCGAAGGAGTTTCCATGTGAATTGGGTATTCCCTCGGAATTCTCTTTCCGGGATTCGACTTTCATGAAAAGATAAAATCGGGAAACTACCAAGAAGATAGTAAAAGTAAAATAGCATTTTTTAGAATATTCGGGTTAATTTTGTCCTGTACAATACCCCTAAGAGTGTTGGAGTTAGAAAACATTTTTATACCTTTGTGGTGTTCCTTCGGGAACCGACATATTTGATGAAAGTGTTTTGCTTCATCCTTGAGAGAAAATGTGGTAGTTTTCAAGAATACAAGGGGAACCAACAACACTCATCACTTGTATTGGTATGTTTATTTCTCAACATATCATACAGGTGTGGGGTATTGTTTATTTGTATTCGGGTCCTACCACAACCTTCTCTCAGATAGACAAACAACTCCACACTTGAACCGAATAAAACTCTATACATATTTAATTATCAACTTTATAAAGTTACAATACCTGCGAATTGATACCATAAAGTTCCCGCAGTTTATACTCTGATAAAATTGCTACTCGGCTCTAGATAATATAAAAGCAGCCCCAAAAGCGTGATCTTCATGGGCTGCTTTATGGAAGTAGATACTATTTAATTTTTGTGCCGTCCTTGAATGCCTCACCGACTATTTTCCCCAGCATACGATAGGAATGAGAAGTTGAATCATATGAAATTGGTTGTAACTTATCCAAATCCACCTTGCCCTGCCCATCCAAAACCGTATCATCTGCCAGCACATTGACAACCTCTCCTACAACGTGCATTTCACCCAATGCTTCCTGCATTTCAATGACCTTGCATTCGAGTATCAGTGGATATTTCTCAATGATCGGGGCATTCACAAATCTGCTACGGCTAACTTGTATTCCTGCCTTCTCAATTTTATTTTCCTTATGTCCAGACACAACTCCGAAATAGTCGGACAAGACCAACGTATCAATGGTTGCGATGCTTAAGGTAAACGCTTTAGTATGTTTCAGATTCTCGGTAGTCTTGTGATTCAGCGATAGATTCAATGCGACATGATGATAGCCGCATTGACCTCCCCAAGCAACATTCATGGCATTGGGCGTTCCTTGTTCATCGTAAGTTGCCACGATCAGTACGGGTAGCGGAGCAACTACAGGTGTAGTTCCTAAAGTTTTCTTCATAGCATTACCTCCATCCCATAAACATACGTGCAGTTTCCGCATCGTGATGGTTGAAAAAAAGACTTTTGCCCGTGTCGAGCGTGGCGATAGTCCTCATATCCCCATCCGAAAGTGAAAAATCGAAAATGTCAATGTTCTGCCGCATACGCTCTACGTGAGTAGATTTGGGAATGATGATGACACCGCGCTGAATGAGCCAACGCAAGGCGACCTGTGCCACCGATTTGCCGTACTTATGTCCTATATCGGCCAGTATCGGGTTCGTAAAGAAACCGTTGCGCCCCTCCGCGAAAGGCCCCCATGACATGATGCGCGTACCGAACTCCTCCATAATCCGCTGCGCTTCGACCTGTTGGTTGAAGACATGGGTCTCGACCTGATTTACAGCCGGGACGATTTCCATATTGCTGGCAATGTCGATGAAGTGATCCGGGTAGAAATTGCTTACGCCGATAGCATGGAGTTTGCCTTCCTTGTAGGCATCCTCCAAGGCCCTATATGCACCGTAACGATCGCAGAAAGGCTGATGCAGTAGCATCAGGTCAATGTAATCCGTCTGAAGTCGGCGAAGACTTTCGTCGATTGACGCTTTAGCCTTTTCATACCCATAGTTGGAAATCCAGATTTTCGACACGAGGAAAATCTCCTTGCGGTCGATACCGCTTTTACGCACAGCATTGCCTACACCTTCTTCGTTGTGATAGGCTTGTGCCGTATCAATCATACGATAACCCACGCTGAGGGCATCACTTACACAACGCTCGCACTCGGCGGGCGAAACCTGATAGACACCGTAGCCCATCTGGGGCATTTCGATGCCGTTGTTTAATTTTACCGTATTCATTGTTTGATCCATTTTTTTATTTCTTCTGATTTGGCAGGCAACCGAAGGCCTTTTCTGATTTTCAAAGAAGGATAACCTTTTTTCAAGGTAGCATCGGCTTCTGACATCGGGCTTTCGTAAGATGTACAGAATGGGAAAATCACCTTGTCCTTCAATTGTTCACCATAATTGTCAAGGAAAGTGCGTATCACTGCCGGTTCTTCATGCCACCAGATAGGGAAACCGACAAATAACGTATCAACCTTTGTAAAATCGATGTCAATCGGTTTAATTGCCGGACGGAGCGACCTGTTGAGGTGTTCCTGTGTACAACGGGACTGCTTGTTTACCCAATTGACATCTTCCGATGAATAAGGCTGCTCCGGAAGAAGTCTTATCATTTTGGCTCCTGTTACTTCTGCAACCTGCTTGGCCGCCAGTTCTGTATTGCCGGAATGTGTAAAATATACGATTACCGATTTCATGTCATTATCATTTTTCGTTTGAGCATGAGCTGTAGTAGTGCATGATACTGATATAAGCGATGTCATCGCAAGAATAATTTTAAGAATATTCATAATTGTCCGCCTATTTGATTATACTTATTTCTTTGAGCCATGATGAGATGTTCTGCTCATTGATTCTTCCGCTTGTCAGTCCCTCCCCGGCCAGATGTTCGGCATCAGGAGTGAGTTCAACTATACGTGCCAGCGTCTCGTCACGATAAGTGGAAGCATACGTGCAGAACGGCACAACGGTCTTTCCTTTGAAATCGTAACTTTCAGTAAAAGTACAAATAATCATCGGCGTGGTCCACCACCAGACAGGACAACCGATGAATACCGTATCATAGTCATTCCAGTTTTCCACTTCTTTGGCTATGGCAGGTCTGGCATTGCTGTTCTTTTCTTCCAGCGCCACTTCGGTACATTCAGTGTAATCAGTAGGGTAAGGTACCTCCGGTTCAATTCGGAACAGATCGGCTCCTGTCTGACGGACAATCTCCTGAGCCATACGCTGTGTCGTGCCGCCCCAGCTGAAATAGGCAACCAGTATCTTGGTCTCCCCACTTGGAGAATCCGGATCCTCTCCGGGCTCTTCTGGCTCTCCAGGCTCTTCCGGATTCTCTGGAGTTTCTATCCCCGGTGTTCCAGGCTCATTACTTTCATCGGGAGAACAAGCCCCGAATGCAATGACGGCTACGGCCATCATCAGATAAAACATACATTTTCTCATTTCTTGTTATTTTATAGTTGTTGAATATTCCCGGATTGATTCAAGCGCAAAGTTAGAGGCCACTGCCAGAACTTGAGGAACAAAAAACACGGTTTGGATTACCATTTTTTCGGAAATTGACATTACTCCTCAATTGCCTAATTATGAAATGGATGCAAAAACCGAAATAAGTGCAGTTCCAACCGAAATTCTTATAAAGTCAACCCAAGAGGATCTCTCTACCTTTGCAATGTCTGATAAAGACAGCATATTAAATTAACAATCATAGACAGATAAAAATGAGAAAGAGAATCATGACACTACTTATGGTGCTTGCTTCGATGATGGTCAGCACCACTTATGCGCAGGAGATCTACAAAACTGTCGCCGATGTACCGATGGTACAATTGAACAACGGAATCCTGATGCCTCAATTCGGACTTGGAACATTTCTCCAGCCCTCCGATTCGGTATGCGAACAATCGTGTCTCACGGCCTTGAAAGCCGGTTACCGTCATATTGATACGGCGCATGCATACAATGACGAGGCTGGTGTGGGACGTGCAGTCAAGAAGAGTGGAATTCCTCGTGAGGAAATTTGGATCACCAGCAAACTCTGGCCAACCGAATACGGCGAAGGCAAGACCATGGAGGCTATTGATAAGATGTTGGAACGCATGCAGCTGGATTATATAGACCTGCTCTATGTACATCAGCCTGTCGGCGATTTCGTGGGTGCATGGCGGGATATGGAGAAAGCCGTTGCAATGGGCAAGGTACGTGCGTTGGGAATCAGCAATTTCGACGCGAGCGACGAGGTGTTCAACAAGATCATGAGCGAATCGCGCGTGAAGCCGGCTGTGCTTCAGATCGAATGCCACCCTTATGCACAGCGACTGGCCATGCGCGAAAAGGTCAAGCCTTACGGTATTCAGGTTGAATGCTGGTTTCCGCTGGGCGGGGCAATGAGCAACGGGGCACTGCTCCGGGATCCGGTCATCTGCTCAATTGCCGAAGCGCACGGCAAAACACCTGCACAAATCATTCTCCGCTGGCATATCCAGGAGGGATTTTCCGTTATTCCGGGAGCGTCGAATCCCGATTACATCCGGGAAAATATCCGGATTTTCGACTTCGAACTGACGGACGAGGAAATGGCCCGAATCCGTTCACTCAACCAAGAAAAGCGTTTCTTCAACATGTCACTTGAAGAGAAGGAACGTGTATATCTCAACACCCCAATGAAAGATTAAATAAAACGATATGATGAACTACAAAGTATTGGGTCTAAGCGGGCTCCGCGTTTCCCCGATAGGTTTGGGCTGCATGGGCATGAGCCATGCTTATGGTGCTCCCGCAGACAGACGGCAGATGACGGGACTTCTGGCCGATGCCGTTGACATGGGATATACCTTTTTCGATACGGCGGAGGTCTATGGCCCCCCCGACCGTCCGCATGATAACGAAGAACTGTTGGGCGAGGCATTGAGACCCTTTCGGGACCGGGTGGTCATCGCCACGAAATTCGGACTGACCTTCGACTCACCGGAAGCCGCGGGCCTCCATGCCATCATAACGGACTCGCATCCAACTGCAATCCGCCGCTCGGTTGAAGGATCGCTCCGCCGCCTGCACACAGACTATATCGACCTCTACTACCAGCACCGCATTGATCCGGATGTCGAGCCTGAGACGGTGGCCGACGTTATGTCTGACCTGATCCGTGAAGGGAAGATCCTTCACTGGGGAATTTCTGAAGCCACGGAGGAGTACCTGCGCCGTGCCCACAGGGTCTGTCCGGTTACGGCCGTACAGAACCGTTATTCGATGATGGCCCGGTGGCACGAGTCCCTGTTTCCGACGCTTGAGGAGCTGGGTGTCGGTTTCGTGGCTTTCTCCCCGCTGGCCAACGGCTTGCTGACCGATTGTTATACGGCGGATACGACATTCGACCCAGCAACCGATTACAGGGCATCGATGCCTCAGTTCCACAGGGAGAGTTTCGATCAGAACCGTCCGCTCCTTGCACTTGTCGGAGACCTGGCGGAAGAGCATCATGCAACCCCGTCGCAAATCGCACTGGCGTGGATGATGAACAAAAGACCGTGGATCGTCCCTATTCCGGGGACACGGCATCTGTGCCGACTGAAAGAGAACATCGGGGCGGCCGATATCCGACTGTCTGCCGGGCAGGTACAGGCTATTGATGATGCCCTTGCGACGATACCGATGAGCGAAGTATTCGGAGGTTCACCCTTAAAGAAAAAGATATGAAACCGAGAATAATATGCCATATCATGAGCTCCGTCGACGGACGGTTGCTCAACGACCGATGGACACCGCCATTCGACGGTACACCGGCCTCGAAACCATTGGAGGTTTATGCAGCCCTTGGCTGTGAGCTGAACACGGACGCGTGGATGTTCGGTAAAAATACACTCCGTGCCGTGTTCCCTTATAAATGGGGCGTGAACGGACATACCGTGCAGCCGGACTCTCCTTCTGTATTTGTCGGCGAACGATGCTCGCGGCGGATGTTCATCATCGCCGATCCGGAGGCCGACATCTACTTTACCTCCCCAGTCATCAGGGGCGACAACATCCTTGTCATCCTGGGACGGAATGCGACAGAGGAATACCTTGCCCACCTGCGTGAAAGGCAGATATCCTATGTCCTTGTCAGCGATGCGACCGATCTTCGTGCCGGATTTGAAGCTGTCGGACGTGAGTTCGGAATCCGCTCCGTCTCGGTACAGGGAGGCGGAATTCTTAACGGAGCGTTACTGGCTGAAGGTCTGATCGACGAATTGAGTCTTGTAGTCTATCCCGGTATCGACGGGCTTTCCGGAGTTCCCTCCATCTTCGAGTATACAGGCGGGATAACCGAATATCCAGCGCAAGGACAACGTCTGCAACTGCTCTCCGCTTCGCAGCGTGAACATGGAGTCATGTGGATCCAATACAAATTTCATAAGGACTATCGCAAATGAAAAAGATAATGATGCAATTACTGCTTTGTTGCCTGTGTATGTCCTCCTGTTCTGACATCGAAGAGGACCGGCCCGTTTTGCCGCCGGATCAGGATGGCACTGAAAAGCCAGACACATCCCAGGACTATACAGAACTAATAAGCAAGACAGCTTCTGTCCCTGTTATTTACGGACAGGAGGCTGAACACCGTGGTGAAGTGGTGCGTATCGACTATAATACACGCGATTATGCCGAAGGGACAGGAAGGACACGTACCAATACGGCTTATGTCTATCTGCCTTATAGGTACGGAGAAAATATCAATCAACGTTACAATGTGCTGTATTTGGTCCATGGACACTACGCTACGGCAGCTACAACATTCGAAGCCGAAGACGGACTGGTGCGGAAACTGCTCGACCACATGACGGGAAACGGGGATATGGCCCCGACCATCGTCGTTTCACCGAGTTACAACTACGGAGAGCCGACACCGGACTACGTGGATGCCGACCCATATTGCGAAGCACTGCCGCAGGAACTCGTAAACGACCTTATCCCTCTTGTCGAGAGCCGTTACCGGACATACGCCGAAAGTACGGATGCCGCAGGATTGGAGGCCTCACGTGAACATCGGGCCATCGGCGGTTTCTCGATGGGCGCCGTAACGACGTGGTATGCTCTGGAACACACGCTCGCTTATTTCAAATACTTTATGCCTGTCAGCGCCGACTGCTGGTCGTTGGGTGCGTTTGCCGGAATGAATCGTCCGATGGAAACCGCGGAATATCTTGCCGACATCGTCTGCCAATCCCCATACGCAGATACCGGTTTCTACATTTGGGCTGCAAGTGGCACGGAAGATTCCGCCTACAGAGAGACATTGGTACAAATTGAGGCTATGTCACAACTCACGGACGTCTTCAGGCTTTCCAACCTTACCTTTCACGAAAAGGACGGCGCCCGGCATGAGTTCCGGCCAATGGCGGAATATCTCTATAATGCGCTGCCTTTTTTCTTCCCGAACGGACAAAACGGAAATATGGATACTTACGGGCATTTGACTATTTCGAATACAGTGAAGGATGTTGTGGAACATGAAGCTTTCAACGGATTCGGGCAGTTCATTCTGCCTGCCGAGCGGATTTATGATGACGGAATGCGGCTTGCCGACGTGGCTCGTCTGCTGCCCTATCACAACTACGTGACGGGCGAAGAGGCCGTGGAGACCATCAACACGATGATCGACCATGTGCATGCGGGCAACAGACTCTTCTACGACATCTACTTCGATTCCGACAAGCAGGCGGATCCGCGCAAGAACAATACGGGACTGTTCTTTTTCCGGGGAGAGCCGGGCCGTCCGTTTGCCATTGTCTGCCCCGGAGGTGGCTTTTCCTATGTCGGGGCCATCCATGAGGGATTCCCGTTGGCCATCGCATTGAGTAAAATGGGTTACAACGCTTTCTCGATCCAATACCGTACAGGTGGTGCCCAGGTAGCCTGCGAAGATCTTGCACAGGCCATTGACTTCATCATTCGTCATGCTGACGAGTTGCAGGTGGCGACCGGGGACTATTCACTTTGGGGCGGCTCGGCAGGGGCGCGTATGGCAGCCTACCTCGGCTCATACGGCACACAGGGATTCATCGGAATTGAGCATGCCCGACCGGCAGCTGTCATCATGGGCTATACCAGCCACAGCGACTATACCGCTGACGATCCGCCGACATACGCCCTAATCGGGGACAACGATGCCATTGCCAGCGCTTCCGTCATGCAGCAGCGCGTGAATAATCTTCAGGCGCTCGGCATCGATGCCGAGTTCCACCTGTACCCCAACCTGCGTCATGGTTTCGGGTTGGGAACCGGTACAAGTGCCGAAGGTTGGGAAAAAGAGGCCGTCAGGTTTTGGGAGAGACACATCTCCCGCAAAAATTGAATTTCTTACCGACAATAGTGTAAAATGGGTAGTTGGCATCCATACTACCTTTGCAATGTCATTCAAGAAACAATAAATATTTAAAGATGAACAAGATAGTAACAATCGCATTGTGTGCAGCGATGGCCGTATGCAATACAATTAACGCACAGGAGATCATGAAAGAGAACAAATCATTCGCAGAGACCGATATGTCGGCTTCCAGAAGCCATAACGGCAATCCGTGGGGGCTGGTTTATGCCGGCGCCATTACGGAAAACAAAGCAGGAGCAGTAAACATCCATCCCATAACTTACGAATTGAACGGACTGAAAATCGTTGCCAATGTCTATACACCGACGGATTACGACGGAACAAAAAAATTTCCCGCTCTTGTCGTGGCGCACCCCAATGGTGGCGTAAAGGAACAGGTTGCCGGTCTTTACAGCCAACGCATGGCCGAACAGGGTTATATCTGTCTGGCTTTTGATGCTGCCTATCAGGGTGCCAGTGAAGGTGAGCCGCGCAATACGGACAAACCTGCCAACCGTATCGAAGACATTCGCCGGGCGGCCGACATCCTGTTGCAATATCCTGGTGTAGATCCGCAGCGTGTGGGTATCCTTGGTATCTGCGGAGGTGGCGGATATACGCTGAAAACTGCCCAGACCGACAAGCGCTTCAAGGCTGTGGCTACGCTCAGCATGTTCAATTCGGGACTGGTACGCCGCAACGGATTCCTTGATTCTCAAATCGGCCAGGTGCAGGAACGTCTTGCCGATGCCTGTGTCGCCCGTCAGAAAGAGGCCGAAGGCGGTGAGATCGAATACGTGGGAGACATGAGCGGAATGACACCGGACGAGGCTGCAGAACTTCCGTTCGACCTTTACCGTGACGGTTATGAATATTATCTCCAGAGCCATGTGCATCCCAACTCGACATTCCGCTACACGAAGAGCAGTCTTGTGGACCTGATGGCATTCGATGCCAGTGAAGGAATGTATCTTATCAACCAGCCGCTCCTGATGATTGCCGGAAGTATTGCCGACACGTTCTACATGACCGAGCAGTGCTACAGCAAGGCGACAGGAACACAGAACAAGGAGCTGTTCCTGATTCCCGGTGCAACACATATCAGGACCTACTATGTACCGGAGTATGTGGACATGGCGGTGGAAAAACTGACGGAGTTTTTCGGCAATTACCTTTAATCTGCCCGTGGCGCCCATGCCAATCGCAGCGACAATTCTACAGATTGGACTGTCAAGCGATACCGGTATGAGTATGAAGTGATAACTTCGGTAACAAGATTTGATAATGAAGAAAAAAATATTTCCTTACATTGCATTGATGCTGCTTGCCGTTACGACAACGACGGGATGTGACGGGCACTCGGAAAATCCGATGCCCGACAATGCTATCCGTGTCACAACAGCCGAAGTTACGGCGATAACCTCAGAAAACGCCATCTCCGGAGGACAAGTTGCCGGAGAGGTGCAAACAGTAAGCGAGTTCGGCATCTGTTGGGCGACAACAGACAATCCGACCATTTCCGGCAGCCACAATGTCGGGGCAGGCGAAGCAAGTTCGTTCGCCTGTTATGTCACTGGACTTTCTGCAAATACGACCTACTATGTCCGGGCGTACGCCACAACTCCCGAAGGTACGGTTTACGGCCAGTCCCGTCGGTTTACGACACTTGCCGCCTCGGACGATGACACGCCTCCTGTTGGCGGGGAT
Organism: Alistipes sp. An54; assembly: GCF_002159375.1. Taxonomy (NCBI): domain Bacteria; kingdom Pseudomonadati; phylum Bacteroidota; class Bacteroidia; order Bacteroidales; family Rikenellaceae; genus Alistipes; species Alistipes sp. An54. The sequence continues at coordinate 90,224 of NZ_NFIA01000003.1, read as the reverse complement.
GATGGGCAGGATCCGTTGGCCGCTACCATTTATCTGTGGCCGGAAGACAATATGGCAAAGATCACGGACTACACAGGCAGTCAAGGGGCTTACCAGGACCCGCCATCGTTCCGTCCATATATGAATTATTTCCCGGTAGATGAGGGTATGACGATAAAAGGTGCCGTACTCGTATGCGCGGGCGGTGCTTTCCAGTTCCGAAGCGACCGGATGGAAGGTACTCCGGTGGCCCAATGGTTTGCCCGTCATGGTTATCAGGCTTTTGTAGTAAACTACCGTGTACGTCCATACACGATGGAAGAAGGCAGTCTAGACCTTGCCCGGGCCGTCCGTTTTGTCCGTCAGCACGCCGCAGACTATGGAATAGATCCTGATGACATTGCTTCCGTGGGTTTTTCTGCCGGAGGTATTCTCTGCGGTGATGAGGCCCTCCACTTCGATGGTCTGGTAAACGGTACCGCCCTCGCTTCCGACTATCGCCCGGATGCGCTTGACGGGGTATCCGCCGATGTCTGTACCATCGGGATGATTTACGCTTTCTATGGAAGGTTGAGTGTCGCTTCGACCGATGTGGAGGAATTCCGCGCGTCTAAGATTCCGCCCACATTCTTTGCCTACGGTACGAGAGACCCGTTCTATCGCCAGTTCCAGGCGTGTGCTGATGCTGTGCGTGAAGCGGGTGTGGAGGTGGAAGAACACGAATATGAAGGTATGCCGCACGGTTTCGGATATACCCATGAGGAATGGATGGTCAGCTTTGATCGCTGGATGAGCAGAATAATGGCCAATAATTAAAAAGAATAGATATGAAAAAGTGTTTTTTAACATTGATGTCGCTGCTCTTTGTCAGCGGTCTGATAACGGCATGTTCAGAAAAAGGGCCTGACAACAATGGAGACAACACGGACATTGAGGAGGTTGTTCCGGGAACAAATCATAAGATTCTCATCGCCTATTTTTCCGAGCCGCTTCCTGACGGTATTGATGCCGTGACCTCGGCAAGCCGGGTCATTGTGGACGGAGAACTCTACGGCAGCGTCCAGTATGTGGCTACCGTAATTCAAGAAGCAACAGGTGGCGATATGATCCGCATACAGACAGCACAGCCTTATCCTGACAACTTCGATGATTTGGCAGCCCAGGCGGACAATGAACGTCAGAACGATATTCATCCGACACTCGCTACGGAGATAGACAATTTTGATGATTACGATGTGATCTTTGTCGGCTATCCGATTTGGTGGTATCAGATGCCTATGGCGATGTATTCTTTCTTTGATAAATTCGATTGTAGTGGTAAGACTCTCATTCCTTTCTCTACGCATGGCGGAAGCGGATGGTCGGGGACATTGGAAGATATCCGGGAATTGGTGCCGGATGCCACGATGGTTGACGGTTACAGCATTTCACGTAACAACACGGCGACTTCAAGAGAGGGTATCCTGAACTGGTTGCGGGAAATCGGAATGACAGAATAATGTATAACCCTTAATGGATGTATATGAAACATAAGCTATTTTTCTTAACCTGTTTGTCAGTGATATTGGCCGCATTGTCTGCCTGTTCGAAAGATGAAGGTTCCGATACTCCGTTATATCAGCATGATTCAATCGAGTACAACGCAAATCGCAAAATCCTTATTGCTTATTTCAGTTGGAGCGGCAATACGCAACATTTGGCGGAGACAATTGCGAATATGACAGGCGGCACGCTGTTCCATATCGAAACTGCCAATCCATATCCTTCGGATTACAACGAATGTACGGAGGTCGCCCGAGAGGAGTTGGATTACGGTGTCCGTCCTGAATTGAGCGGTACGGTGGATAATCTTGACGACTACGATGTAATATTCGTGGGTTGTCCTGTCTGGTGGCATACGGCACCGATGGCCGTGTGGTCGTTTCTCGAAAGTTCGGAATATGATTTTTCAGACAAGATTATCGTACCGTTCTGTACTTACTCATCGACTTATAGGGAGGAGACACTCGCCAAGATCGTGGAACTTACTCCCGGTTCCGTCCATCTGCAGGGATTTGGAAAAACAGGACGTAATACGACTGGTGTCGAAGAGTGGCTCCGGACAATCCGCATCATCCCGTGAAACTACATCAGGTGGAAGATTTTCCGTTCTGATTGCAGCCCGATTCAACTTTTATGCTTATTTTTGAACTCGGATGAACTTAAAATGTATATGAATGAATATAAAGACCTTATCATAGCTGATCGACTCGGTGTAGTAAAAATCGATTCGGAGAAGGAGTATCTTGCGCACATGCTTTGCTTAGGCGGAACATGTCGCTACCGTTTCAACGAACGGGAATTCGGGTTGCACGCCGGTGATCTGTCAATTATCCGCAAACGGAAAATGATTGATAAGGTACAACCTTCGGAGGACTTCCGGTGCAAGATCATTTATGCTACCCCTGAGTTTATAGAATTGTCTACACCTCAAAGTAATTACGGCATGAAAGGATCTCTGGCCCTGTTCCTTAATCCCGTCATGCACCTCACGCCGGAACAGCAAATCGTCTGCCGCAGGGATTTCGAGCAGCTGGAACTGCGCATTCAGAATTCAGGACACCACTTTTATCAGGAAACACTAATCAATGCAATGCAAGCCACTATTCTCGATTTTTTTGACTTCCACGCAAGTTTGTACGGTGAAAGTGATATATCAACACAGAATGCCTCCATTATGAACAGGTTTCTGAAAATGCTGGAAGCAGGAACTTATCGCGAACATCGGGAAGTGACTTATTATGCCGATTGCCTCTGCATAACACCGAAATATTTGTCGGAAGTGTCTAAAAAGGTCAGTGGATACGGCGCCAACTATTGGATCAACCGTTATACGATTCTCGACATTTCCCGTCTGTTACGGAATAAATCGTTATCGTTTGTCCAGATTTCCGATATGTTCGGATTTTCATCACCCGCCTATTTCAGTCGCTATGTACAACAGAACCTGGGAGTAAATCCATCGGATTACAGGGAATAGTTCATTTATCCCTGAATTTGTCATAATCGGTAAAAATCACAGTTTTTACCGATTTTTTTGTATTCCTGCTTTCCTATGACACCATTACTTTTGCAATATAGACAATTAAAAATCAGAGTAATATGGAATCATTAAGCATTCTTCTGCTATTTCTGACTGCTTTTACAGGAGCAATGGCTCAAGAAGAAACGTGTTCTGAAAATACCATCGTAAGACTTACGACAGGTATGGCACAAGGGGAAATACAAAATGGTATATATGTTTATAGAGGTCTTCCTTATGCCCGGGCAGACCGTTTCATGCCTCCGGAACTTCCCGACTCATGGGAAGGCGTGCGGAATTTCACGGAATACGGGCACATATGTCCTCAAGCTCCCATGCCGGCAGAGAATGATTTTATTTCGAATCAGAGGATAGCAATAGAAGGAGAAGATTGCCAGAACTTGAACATATGGACGCCCGGAATCAATGACAACGGGAAACGTCCGGTAATGGTCTGGCTGCATGGAGGCGGTTTTCAGACCGGTTCTGCGATTGAACAACGTGTATATGACGGTGCGAATTTAAGCCGTAAAGGAGATGTGGTTGTCGTGTCCGTCAATCACAGACTGAATATACTCGGTTTTCTGGATTTGTCGGCTTATGGAGACGAATATAAATATTCTGGTAATGCCGGTACAATGGATATGGTGGCTGCTTTGAAATGGATTCAAAACAATATCAAGGCCTTCGGAGGTGATCCCGATAATGTCACTTTGTTCGGGCAATCCGGAGGTGGCGCCAAAGTTTTAGTCTTAATGACGACACCGGCCGCAAAAGGACTGTTTCATAAAGGTATTATCCAAAGCGGTGCAGTTGAAGCGTGTGGCATGACAAATATCACAACGGAAATAGGAAGACGTGTCGCAGAATTGACATTGAATGCACTCGGTATCGGACCAGGCGAGATAACCGGATTGAAAAATGTTCCTTACAAAGAGTTGGAAGCAGCTGGTAATGCTGCCATGGCACAGGCGGCCAAAGAATACGGGACCATTGACAGTTGGGGGAATCCGGGGTTGCTATGGACACCGATCGTGGATGGAGACTATCTGCCATTTCAACCTGTCGTGGATTCTATTGCTTCACAGGCGAAGGAAATTCCGATTATGATTGGTACAGCGATGACAGAATGGACAACAATGGGTATGTTGGCTGAAATAGACAAATACAGGACCGATAACCGAAACACTTGGCCACAAGAGGAGATAAACAGAAGGCTAAAAGAGCGGTTTGGCAATCGTTTGCAATCTGTCGTCAATGCGTTCAGACAGGCATATCCCGAACGTTCTATTGCCGATGTACTCTATGTAGACACAATGCTGCGTACCCCGGCAATCAAGACGGCACGTCTGAAAGCCGACCAGAACGGCGGAGCTGTCTATAACTATATGTTCGCATGGGATACACCGCTTGACGGTGGTTTTGCCATGTCCTATCATTGTTCCGAACTGCCGTTTGTATTCAATAATACATCTATGTCAAAGGCTTCTGCCGTCGGAGGTAAGCAGGCAGAAAAACTTGCAGACTGCATGAGTGCGGCATGGATAAACTTCGCCAAAAACGGGAATCCCAATCATCCTGGGGTTCCATACTGGCCAGCATTCACACGAGAAAATGGATACGTTATGATTTTCGGGAATGAATGTATGGTAAAGAAGAATCATGATTATGAGTTGATGAAACTTCTTGTTCCGGATTATGTATTTTAGGCTGGATAATCGGTAAAAACTGTGATTTTTACCGATTTTTTTGTATCACTGCTTCCGACGGCTCCAATTATCTTTGCAGTGGTAATAATTAAAAATCAGAAAGATATGAAATCAATAGCCATTATGGTATTTATGTTTCTGACTTTTACAGTCGGAACAAATGCCCAAGAAAACAGGAAGGCATTTACTGCAGAGGAACAGGAGATCGTCGATTTGTCCAAATGCAAGTGGGACTGGATGTCTGAGAAAAATGTGGAAAAGTTAGCGGAGCTGTTCCATGAGAACTCGCAATTTGTCCACATGGGTGGCTATTGGGGCAAGCAGCAGGAGTTGGAAACCATTCGCACGGGTGGCATTTGGTATAAGAAAGCCGAGATACACGATGTCCAGGTGAAATTTGCGGCAGGAACGGCAACAGTTTACAGCCGGATACATTTGAATTCGGAGGTTGGAGGCAATGCCGTGCGGTTTCCTTTTATCGTTACTGAAGTATATGTGATGGAAAACGGGAAATGGCAACTCTCAACACTTGCTTTCACGAAAACCTTAGATGAATAATCAGACAAAAACGGATATGAAAATCAAGATTTTATTTATCACGGCCATGATGGCAATATCATCCATTGCAGTATATGCACAGAGTGCAGAAAACTTCCGGCAGCCTTATCCGCTGGGCGACAAATTATCCCCGAATCCGAACTTTACCGGCGAAGTATGGCTTGCTCCTTTGAGCGAGAAGGAAGAACTGAATCTTCCGATGGCAAACGTCACCTTCGAGCCGGGATGCCGCAACAGTTGGCACTCACACAAAGCCGGACAGCTCCTGATTGCCACCGCAGGCATTGGCTACTATCAGGAAAAAGGACAACCTGCCCGCCGACTGTTTCCGGGAGACATCGTGGAGATTGCGCCGGGGGTGGAGCATTGGCATGGAGCAGCCCCGGACAGTTGGTTCGCCCATATTGCCATAACGACCAATCCGCAGGAGAATGCGACCGTATGGCTCTCTACTGTAAGCAACAAACAGTATGAAGAAGCTGTGAACGGAGCTGAAACTCGTTATTCCGAAGCGAACAGGGTACTTGCAGAGAGAGAGCAAGCTATCGTTGCAGTCGCATCCTATACAGGGAAAGGCGATTTGGAAAATTTGAAACAGGCTTTTGTTCAAGCATTGGATGCGGGGATGACAGTCAATGAAATAAACGAAGTAGTGATTCACGCCTATGCATATTGCGGATTTCCCCGCAGTTTGCGAGCCATTCAGACTCTTATGCAGGTTGTGGAGGAGCGAAAGGCTGACGGCATAACGGATGTGATTGGCAGGGGAGCATCCATTATTACGGACAACAGAAGCCGCTATGAACGTGGCTGTGATGTGCTTGCCGAAATATCGGGCGTACCTGCCGACGCACCAAAAGCCGGATATGCCATATTCGCTCCGACCATCGAGCGATTCCTCAAAGAGCATCTTTTCGCCGACCTTTTTGAGCGTGATCTGCTGACCTATCGGGAACGTGAGCTCACCACAGTGTCGGTCCTCGCCGGAGTGGGCGGCGTAGAGCCGATGTTTGGGAGTCATGCCGCAATATGTATGCATCTTGGAGTTACACCGGAACAACTTTCAGCTATGCTGAACATTGTGGAGATGAATCTCGGCAAGACATATTCGGAACCGCTTCGCAAAGTGTTGAACCAATTGACGGAAAAGAAATGAAGAAAATAGTTTTATCGGCATTATTGCTGTCGGTTACAGCAATGGCCGGAGCACAAGAGCCTGTAACAATAGTAAAACAGGGACACTTCCCGGTAGGAGGCACAACCATACAGCGACCGGGAACGTATGATAACAGTAAATTTGTCGGATGGGCCGAGCAGGAGGAGACGGGACAGAGTTATCGTGCCGACCACGCCTTCGTCGATTTTCAGATTCCAGCCGACGCCCATTGTCTGCCGCTGGTCTATGTACACGGTTACGGAGGTTCGGGCGTCTGTTGGCAAATGACCCCTGACGACCGCGACGGATTTGCCACGCTGATGCTGCGTCGAGGATGGAGCAGTTATGTCGTGGATCTGCCCGGACGCGGACGGGCCGGAAGAACGTCCACGACAACAACGGTGAAACCAGTCGCCGATGAAATGTTCTGGTTCGATATATGGCGCATTGGTATCTGGCCTAATTACAATGAAGGCGTACAATTTCCGAAAGATTCCGCATCGCTTTCACAATTCTTCCGTGAAATGACTCCTGACATCAGCGACCATAAACAGGATGTCCCGGCCCTCAGTGCATTGGCAAAACGTATCGGGAATCATATTCTTGTCACCCATTCGGCAGGAGGCTTCCCCGGCTGGATGTCAGCTATACAAAATAAGGAAGTGAAAGCTGTCGTTTCGTATGAGCCCGGGGGCTTCGTATTCCCAGATGGCGAAGTACCGGAACGTATTGACGGACTGACCGGAGGTGTGGCGGGCACGCCCGTTCCGATGGAACAGTTCCGCCGGCTGACGGAGATTCCAATCGTGCTGTATTTCGGAGACTATATTCCCGAAACACCGTCCCAAAACCTCGGTGACGAGAATTGGCGCGTACGCCTGCAGATGGCCCGCAAATTCGTGGAAACAATCAACCGGCACGGAGGAAATGCAACATTGGTCGAGCTTCCCAAAATCGGTATCTATGGCAATACTCATTTCCTTATGCAGGACTTGAATAATGATGAGTTGGCGAGATTGCTCGATGAGTGGTTACAAAGCAAATTTATTGAGCACGAAAATTTGTAAAAAGTCATATTTGTTTCAAAAGAGTTGTTCATAAATTATATGGACAACTCTTTTGCTTATCATGAGATTTTTACAAAGTTATTTTATCTCCAACTCTTTTTCTATTTCTTCAATAGTAGGCAAACTGCCACGGAAATCTTTCGGCAAAGCCTGTCCTAATTCATAGTCAGAAATTCCTATCGGTTTTTGAATATCACGCAAGGCATATTCAGCTTTAATACGATCTTTGGTTTTGCAGAGCAAAAGACCAATAGTGCGATTATCACCTTCGCGACAAAGTATATCATCCACAGCAGAACAGTAGAAGTTGAGCTTGCCGATACATTCCGGCATAAATTCAGAGTCCTTCAATTCAATCACCAGATAACGGTGCATGAAAGTGTTGTACATTAAAATGTCAATGTAATAGTCATCCCTTGATACTTCAATATGATACTGCCGTCCCATAAAGGCGAACCCTGCACCCATTTCAATGAGAAATTTCTCCACATGACTGACTAGGCCTATCTCCACATCACGCTCATTGTACCGATCTGTGAAAGTCAGCATGTCAAATATGTACGGGTCTTTGAGCATTGACTTTACCTCGCTCGCTTCCGGTGCTGGCAGAGTCTCGGTGAAATTGTTTGCCAATGCTCCATGCTTGCCGTAATGATCAAGTTTGATGGCTTCTTGTAGATAGCGTTTATTCCAATGCGATGTAATACATTGCACCATATACCAATATCGAGCTCGTATATCCTTAACCTGCAGCAAAAGTATCAGATTATGTGTCCAGTCCAGATGCTTTACCGGAAGAGTAAAATTGTATGTATCCAATTGTGCAGCCACTGGTTGCGTAATTGGCCTTGATGGTTCTTTGAATTACGCAACCAGTGGTTACGTAATTGATGGAACGGCACTTTTTACCATCGTCAGCTCCTGATTATATTCATTAAAGAACTGCATCATGCATTGCATATTACGTACGGAAAAGCCTTTTATTTCAGAATAGTCGTTCTTCAAATCCACCGCCAACCGCTGCAAAGTCTTCTTACCCCAACCCTCGGCCTCTTGACTTTGTTGCAGCATTCCGCCAATGTCCCAGTACATCCGCAACATCTCTTCATTGGCTACATAAATCGCACGCTGTTGTGCGAGCAGCACTCTCTGCTTGATCTGACGGAGTAATTTTGCATAACCACGGAAGCTATCCGATAATATTTCATTTACTTGAGCACTCATATTTTCTTTTCTATTTAATTATAAAGGTACATTTTTAATCAGACAAGGTATTAAAAGTCCACGATAATATTTAGACATTTTTGCGTAGTTAGAAACAAGTCTTACCGTTTTCTGCCTCCGTTCCTATTTTTTTGTTCACCCCACGGAAGGTCAGACGATGAGCCACCAGATCCAGTACCAACATGAACCTCCGCCGGTCCTCCAGCGGCAAGGGTAAAAGCTGCACCCAATAGCTCTGTCTGCTTTCCATTTACCTGCTCCTGTGGATCGAATACGGTATTAACAAATTCCTCGTCCGTGATCTGGCCGTTGAAATGTCTTTGGGCCACATCATAGTCTATTTGGAATTTGATGTTCTCAAAAAGTTCATCGCCGACCCGTGTCCAGATGTGAAGCGACGGATTCCGATAGTTTGAGACATTGACACGTACAAGCTCGGCACCGGACGAGAGGCTGTAACGTTGGGGATTGGCCTTGCGGTCAAGCAAACTTATCTGCTTTCGCTGCCTGTCTATGAGTGCATCCTTCTCCTTGAATTGCCGTTCTGCCGCTTCCGCCTGATGAATAGCTTTGTCTATTTCTTTTTGATAGCCGTTTCGTAGCTTTCCGATTTCTGATTTATGTTGTTCCTGCAACCGTGCCTTTTCTGCCTGAAGTTCCTTAATCTGTTTATTGAGTTCAGCAATCAGTCCATCTTTGTTAGCCAGTTCCTTCTTCGCCTTGGAAAGGTCCCCCTTGCCGAACCACGCGAGAATGGTGTTCCTGCCTTCTTGCGCCTTCTCCACATCGGCCTGCAACTTGGCAATATCCTCTTCATATTGTATTACCTGCTGCCTGTAATATTCCGAGTTCGCCTGATGCTTGGCGGTAGATCCGACAATTCCACGCTGCAACCCGAACGGTTTCATGGCCTTGGCATAGCTGTTCTGGTATTCATATAATTTGGTACGACGCATCACATCGTCTGCCGACAGGCGGGGTCCGGACTTCGTTTCATATTTCTTTTCGCCTTCCCGCTTCCTGCGGATACGCTCACCGGTTACAATGGGTACGACTGTGGCGTGCAGGTGTGGGGTCTTCTCGTCCATATGCAGCACGCAGGACACAAGGTTGTCATCACCAAAGGTCTCCCTTAGCCATTTGAGATTGGCATCGATCCAACTGCCCAGTTTGCCGTCATTGGCAATTTCCATCATCTGTTCATGCGTTCCGGTCAGCATTACACGTATTGCCTTTGTCTGGTTCTTGCTGACTTTGCGGCGCAGCCCGGCAGTCTCGATACGGTGCTGTATCGCCTCGGTGCGATTGGACACGCCATCGGGAAATCTGACCAACTCACGGTTGAGATGTGTCCGGTCCGCATCGGCATTAACCGGCACATAAACCTTTCCCTTGGCATCCTTTCTTTCTATATGGCATGACATTCCACTGTCATTACCGCTGCCACGCTGTAGGTGGCAGACAGCGTATTGTGTATTACTCATATCTGTTCGTTATTTTATTGTTATTCTTGTTGTAAAATCCCGTCAGACAGCAGGAGGCATACCGGGAACCTGGGGAGTACCCCGGCTTATGGGCTTTTTGACTGCCGGACGCGAAGCGGAGACGGTGAAAATGCCCTAATAAGCTACGGGATTTTACAACCCCATTTTCACGGGACAGCGAGCTGTCCATTGATTCTCCTTCATTCGATCTTCTCTGCATCCACCAGTTCAAGTCCGAAGGTGTCGATGAAGCTCTGCAACGCTGGATTACGTTGTATCATCCTCGCGAGAATCATCTGTGGCGTATCCTCCATCAGCAGAAAGTCGGCGATGTCCAGTCCCTGGCTACGCTGTTCATCGGTCGCCATCTTCTCCAGCAGGTCGGAACAGATGACACGCCTGCAGATAGTCTCCAGTATCGACAGTCGTTGCCGCCATTCGTCGGTTGCCTTGAGATCAGGGAAAAGGATCACTTCACGTTCTTTCAATACCTGCATGGCCTCGCTGTTGAAACAGCCGTGCATTCCCCCGGTGGCAAGCCATACAAAATCAGGGATGAACAGGGCGGCAACCAGTGCCGTCTTCTCGCTTTCGACAATGGCTACAGGCTTGGCTGACATGGCAGCGGAAGTGTCCGAAAGCAGATGTTCACCGAACAGGCACTGCTTCATGTGGAAATCCGGCACTTTTCTTACAGAATGGACCCAGTTGACTTGATTGAAAGGCTCTTTAATCCGGTGCCCGGTTACGGCATCGTAGCCCATAATCTTGCCTGCACGCACGTTACCCCTGACATCTATCTGCCAAAACACGGTCGAACCGTTCCACATCCTTGACGTGCCGACTTTGTAAACATGGAACAACCTGCCGGCTTCCTCCTTTCCCGCCACTTTGGTGAAGTAACGGTACAAAGGGTTGATGCCGTACCCGCGCATGGATTGCTCCACCCAATCACAGGGAAGATAAGAAATCTCCGGCTCTTGTTCTGTTGGCGATTGTTTTGCTACATACTTTATCGCAAATGCACTGCCGTTCATTTTATGGCCAGCCGATGTTTCCCTTGGATTGTCCCGGAAATATTCTTTCGGGGAATAGTGATAGCCACAACTGTTGATGTGGTCACATTTACCCACGTACCCCGGGAAAGAAATCTCTCCCACCTCGTCGATATAACGGGTAAAGCAGGACTTCCTTCCGCACCCCGGACAGACGGTCTTGCTGCCCGGTTTGTATTTCTGTAGATGGAATCTATATTCGTTCATAATGTTGTCGGTTATGTGTTTCTGCAAATGAATACCACCATTTGCAGTTTGCAGTTCTTGCAGTCCTGCAGGAATTTCCCCTTTTCAGTCCTCGAAACTGCAAAACTGCAAAGACTGCAGGCTGCAACAAGAGATCATCCGTTGCAGTTTCGTGGGGATGATTCATTATTGCTTTCATTGGATTTTCCAGATTTATCATACATGATTTTCTCGTAATGCCCGGCTTTTGATTTCCGGAGAAGCCTGCTGCGGCATAACTCCTTCAGGTAATTCATGACAGTTCGCTCACTGACGCACTGCCGTTCCTTTCCAACGGTTATTGCTGTTTTTGTATCAAAGGTATCAGGTAACATCGACAGTAACATCTTTGGAGGATCTTCACAGGTGTCATTCGCCACGAAAGAACGGATACGCATGTATGATTCCTCAAAATAGTCGTTCAGCCGTATGGCGGCTTTCACCGATGATACATCTATAAACTGCAGGTGACTTTCACCGGACGCGTGGCGCAAAACCTGAATTATCAATGCCAGACGGGCTACATGGGCCGGATGTTTCATTTCCCGGCTGTCCACCTCGGCATCATCCTCTATCCGGTTGATACGCTCCACCTTCCTGTTCCACCAGGAGAAGAAGTATTCCCTGGCCTCCCTGTCCATGGACAGCACGTGGGGTATTTTTTCTTCCGCTTCGGTGTCATAGTCCAACGCAAGGACCTTGTTCAATATATTCTCCCAACGGACTGCAGCGAGGGATGTCCTTTCCCCATCGTCGTCCCGGTTTTTCCAGGATGAAAGCTTGGGGGATTTGGGCATCACGAACAGGATACGGTCAAGCAGCCCGTTTTCCTCGAAACCTTTTTTCAGAAGCTCGTGTACACGCTTAGTTTGCGTGGTTCCGATGATGTTTATGCATGGATGCTCGATGTGTACAGGAACAGGGGAGTTTACCCTGGTAACATCCAAAGCCCCGCCACTCCATGCAGTCAGAAGCTGTTCTATGAGCTGCCCGTTCGTGTAACGGTTGGCGGAATTGAACATGCCCATGATCTCGTCCACCAGAATGACCACGCTTCTCGGGTTATTGTGGTGGGTCAGTAAAAGCGACTCGGGAGTGAAATCAGAGACGACAATACGTTTCAGGACAGGTTTCTTCCCGTTTTCTCCCGCGGCTTTCCATGCCTCCATTTCTGTCTCGTACACCTTGAAAAGGGCATAGTCACGTTTCCGGATCGGGCGATATGCGGCCTCCAGCGGTGGGGTCTTGCCCAGTCCGGGTCTGCCTACCAGAATGACGTACAACGCTCCGCTGCTCTGCCAGTCTCCTTTGATGCGGATACGGTATGCGCCTCCCAGGGCCGCGGATACAGCCGACAACATGGCCGTAGCGATAAACTCGATCTTGTAGTTCTCGTATGTGGCCATATCGAGTATGACAGACTGCACGGCCTGGGGCAGGACCTCCAGCGGGAATCCCGTTCTTTCAATATCCTCCGCCTCCATGCGGATTCTGTTACACAGTTCTAGCCTGCCGGTTGCCATATCACACATTTTTTCTCTTGCAATAGGATGTTACACTCTCGGACTTGTTGCCTGTCTGTACCCGGCGTACATCAGATTTGGCATACATGTTCTTGTTACCGACCTTGACCGGTACGAGATAGCCTCGTTTCGCCCACAGGTTGAGCGTGCCCTCGCACACGTTCAGCAACTCACGGACCTGTTTTGTATTGAGATAAGTCTCCTCCGCTTCACGCAGTATCGCGGCTCTCTGTTCTTCCTGTTGCGCCATGATGGTACGCTGCACGATGGATTCAGCGAACATTTTAAGGTCAGCGGGAGTAACTTCCAGTTTCACGTTCGCTCCTTGCTCGACCAGACTCTCTATGGTAATCATAAATATCAGTTTTGAAGTTTGTGATGACCATCTTCAAAAGTTCCCTGGTGCCCCGCTTCCGATGGTTTATAAAAGAGAAGCACCGCCAGCCCTCGGGAAAGGATTGACGGTGCAAATGTATGTGTAAATTGAAAGTGGTTGATATATAATGATTTGTCTTAAATTGTCATGACAATATAAGTCCGTGTGACAACGTGAAAAGGTTATAATTAGCCTTATTTCTCTGCAATGGCCATCGTGCCTGTACCTGGGATATTACTGATAGCCTGTGCCAATTTCTGGAACAGTTCCCGGTTCTCGTCACTCTCTATCAGGGGTGCCATCTGGTCTTTGCCGTCTTTGATTACGTGCTTTGCCGTCTTCAGGAACCCGACCGACTGCCGTATGGCGCTCTCGCTTTTCAATGACGGCAAATCCGTGAACTGCAATGTCAGCCCCATGCTGTACTCCTTGGCTGTATGCATACCGGCAACCAGACCGAGCTCCTTCAATACATAGAACGGTAATGCCTGATGAATGGCACTTGTATTGACGGAAATAAAGTCGCGGATATGATGTAATACAACTTTCTTGTTCTCGTGATCAAGATAATCGGCGAGTGGCCGTTCCTGGATTTTTTTCTTTCCGGCCACGCGTTGTACAACAGGACCCCTGACGCTGTCTTCGGTCCGGGTTGTAATCGTATCCCTGCTTTCTTCATCGGTTTCCATGTCAGCCGTGATGGCCTGCAAGGCCCATTCGCCGACATGGCCTTTTTCAATGGCGTTGTTCATGGCAAAATACCTGTCCCAGTCTGCCCGGGTTCGGAAACCGTTCTTGATGGATACGTTTATTATCTGCTTGACTACAAGGGAACAGCCCAGCCTGTCAGCATTGTCAGCTTTCGGATTCTTCATCTGTTTCTCTATCATGGAAACCATCGCTTCGAAGCTCTTTCCATAATACAGCCAGCTCAACACGAGCGGTGCCGAAAGGGTGACACCCGGCTTGGAAGATTTGCCGCTAAAAAAGGACTTTATCCTGCCCCACAATGTGACCGGTGGAATGTTGTCGGGCAGAGGATTGTTTTCCTCCCTCTGTTTCGTGTACAGCTCCACGATCTGCCCGGGTACCGCGTTCTCCGCGAACTGCATGTTTATATTTGCAAGGCCATCCGTGCTGTCATCGTTCCAGGACAATTCCCATTCCCGCCTGATACTGGGAAGTTGCCTGAATATGGCTTTGCAGATGGCAAGATACTGCCTCTCGTCACCGTTTGTCATCAGGCGCGAGAAGCGGTTGTATTCTTCACGGTGCGTGTTCTTCCACTGGAGAATATCCTCCTTGAATTGTTCGTATGTCAACTTCTGCTCGTCCATATTCATATTGCATTATCGGTGGATATAAAAGGATAAAAGGATAGATGGAAAATAGAAACGGTCAATCCAGAAGGTTTACCAGCTCCTTCTTCATTTCATCGTCTATCTTACGGTACCGGGCAAAGGCACGGCTACCCTCAGAGTGCCCGGACATGGAGGCAATCAGGTTCGGGTCCTTGACCTGCTTGTACAGGTTCCCGATGAAAGTCTTCCTCGCCGTGTGGGTGGTGGCCACCTCGTACAATGGTCTTGCCACATCCTCGCGCGTCTTCGGGTCGAGCACCCTGACCATACGGTCGATTCCCACGTATTTGAGAATCTCCTTTATTTTCTTGTTGTAGCCGAAATGCGAGAATCTCGGAAGCAGCGCTTCTTCCAGGTCTTTGTACCTTTCCAGTATATCCAAGGCCTTTTGGTTAAGCGGGACCCGTACCGTGCCCGCATGTTCCAGCTTGGTCTTTTGGGGAATGTACTCCACGCAACCGTCCACGATATTCGCCTTGGTCAGCCGGTTCAAGTCACTGACACGGCAACCGATCAGGCACTGGAACATGAAGATGTCACGATAGACCGGATAGTTGGCACCCATGCCGTTTAAGTCGGCATAGTACACCTTGTCCCGTTCTTCAAGCGTCAGGTAGAACGGGTCACCGTACATGGGCTGCGCGATCTGGTACTGGTCGAAAGGATTATTTCGTGTAAGGCCACGTTTGATGCACCATTTGATGACGGTGCGAATGCGGTACAGGCTTCCTGACATGCTGTTCTCGGAACGTACCTGCTCGACATTGCGGCGGACCTCGTTCTGGTAAAACACGGGATACATGTCAACATACTTGTGCTCCTCCTGCAGCCAGAATTTGAAATCCCTTATGTCATCTGCCGTGATGGAGTCAATGCAAAGATGGAAGCCCCTCTGGTGCATGACCTCATGGCGGAAACGCTCGTAACGGAGTACCTTGTTGAGATTGTCAAGATGATGTTTCCGGCTCTCGAACGCGAGCGGGGTCTCGTCAACATATTTTTGTATCTGGTATGACAACAGGTATTCCTCTACCTTGTTGCCGCCCCTTGCATTGATGTTGGGGTGATGGTATTCTTCTATCAGCCCCTTGAGCCAGTTCCCGTCAACTCCACGGCTGTATTCCCTGGTGATCAGGTGGGTGATTTGCTGGATATCCCTGTCGAAAGCGTTCTTCTTCTCTTCCGAGACAAGAGCCACACGTGGTTTGTAGCCTTGCCTCTCCGGACTCCAATGGTTCGGGTTGATGGACAGCTCGCTCGCGGCCTTTATGTCCACACCACCGATATCCCGGACACGGAAATAGACCCGGGCAAGATCTGTCACGTTGTTTTTCGCCGATGTCTTTCTGATAAATGCTGTTACTTTCATATATATATCCTCCTCAGTTTATCATTTCAACAAGTTTTCGTTTCATGTCATCATCTATCGTCCGGTAACGCCGGAAGGCCCTGCTGCCTTCCACGTGGCCTGACATGGAGG
The DNA here is from genome assembly GCF_002159375.1 of Alistipes sp. An54. Taxonomy (NCBI): domain Bacteria; kingdom Pseudomonadati; phylum Bacteroidota; class Bacteroidia; order Bacteroidales; family Rikenellaceae; genus Alistipes; species Alistipes sp. An54. The sequence continues at coordinate 73,966 of NZ_NFIA01000003.1, read as the reverse complement.
CTATCAGGTTGGGGTCCGGAACCTGCCGGTACAGGTTACCTACAAAGGTCTTGCGTGCCGTGTGGCTGCTGGCCACCTCGTACAAGGGCTTCTGTACGGTGTTGTAGCCGTGCGTGTCAAGAATAGTGACCATGCGGTCAATGCCACAATGTTTCAGCAGTTCCCGTATACCCAAATTGTAAGTGTTGATGGGCTTGAAGGGAAGTAGCTTGCCGGTATTCCCGCTATAGCGTTCCAGTATTCTGACCGCCTTTTCATGCAATGGGACCCTGACGGTTTTCGCCTGGCACTTCTTTGTCTTTTGAGGCATATACTCCAGAAAACCGTCCTTGATGTTCTCCTTGGTCATCCTGTAGAGATCACCGACACGGCAACCGACATAACAGTGGAACACGAAAATGTCCCGGATGACAGCCAGTTTCGGGCAGTCGCTCAGGTCTGCGTCGTACAGGACATTCCTCTCTTCCGATGTGAGGTAGAACGGGTCGCCGTAGGTCGGCTCCTTGCAGCCATAAACTGCATAGACTTCGTTGTCGGAATACTTCATTCTCTTGCACCAGTGCAGGAACGTGCAAAAAAGGTTCATGATATTGATGACGGTCGTGTTGGATAGAGGCTTGGGCTTGTGATTAATGAGCATACGGGGAGTATAAAAGTTAGGATACTCCTGGCGGAGCAGGTACTCGTTGGTGACGTACTCCCTGAAGTCGTTCATCTGCCCCAGGGTGACAGTTTCAACGAAGAGCGTGAAGTCAGTATCGCCCAATAAATCACGCCGGTACTCGTGATACCTGGTCATCGTTCGCTCGAAGCGGACGATGTGCTCCTTGGTCCTTTCCGCGCCGTCATATTTTTCCAGGTACTCGTGGATGCGGTGGAGAAGGTTCGGGTGATCACGCTCGAAAGCCCGCGCGGGATGCAGGACATCCTCGATGACCTGTTTCATCCATTTGCCGTCAGCCTTCTCCGAGAAGGTCTTTTCCGCTCTCTCGATGATGGCGGCGATCTGTTCGGGCACCCGTTTCTGCTCAATGGCCGTCACGGCAGTCGTTCGCCTGTAACATAAGGTATCGGTATCCCAATACTTGTCATGGACCGCGATGGGGGAAACCACTTTGATGTCCACGTTCTTCTCCCGTACCCGGAAGCAGATGTTTGAAGTGGTCGCGGAACATTTTTTCAGATAGACGGAAATTTTCATTTGCTATGCCTTTTTGATTACATGACAAAGGTAAATAAATTCCCGAATATGTTCCCATACATCCCGAGGAAACTTGCAACGAATTAAGACAAATTAAAAAGTCATTCCCGAATCTGATACCGCATAAAGTATTGAATATTAGAGGTTATATTTGCACTTGTTTAGCTCTTTTTTTCATTTTCGACTTTATTCAACTTCTCAAATATCAGATATTGCAGTTCCACACTTTCTTTTTTAATAAAATCGCCATTGAGGAGTTGGATGGTCAACGAAGACATTCCTTATGCTAGGATGCATTATTACCGTTCTCTTGTGTATAAACATTGCTATCTGGATCGCTTTGGACATTCTGTGCTGGACCTCCGGGATGTGGCCGGCGGGAGTTGCGGGAATTCTTGCAATCCTCGGATTCCTCATCGCATATACCGTCAGCGAGGAGATATCCATCAGCCCCCGCGACATCTGGACACACTGCGAATTCGACATATTCAAGACGAAACTAAAAAACGCTTGGAGTACGGGATGCCTAATCTGGATCATTGGCTTCATCATCCTCGCAAGCCTGTTTTTAACCTGAACAACATATAATTTATCGCCATGAGTATCTTTGACAATGAAGAGACGCGCCAGATGCGTAAAGAGGCTCGAATTGCTGCTCAAGAGCAACATCGACTAGAAAAAAAAAGAATTGAGTTGGAGGCGGAAGCCCAGCAGAAGGCTCAGGAACGACAGATGGAACTTGAGGAAGAAAAGGCCAAAAATGACCATCGCCGATTCATGGAGCAACAGCGGGAAATGCACCGACTCGAAATCGAAACAGCAAGAAAAAAGGATCAACTGGAACGGGAGCGCCAAAGACAAGAGAAAGAGGAACGAGAAAGAGGCGCCGCCGTATTTGGACCGGGCGGAGAACGCATCATGGGCACATACGTCGGCGAGACCCAGAATGAGAAGCCATTCGGGAAAGGCTGCTTATACTATGACAATGGATATCGGTATGAGGGCGAATTCATCAATGCCTATTACGAGGGAAACGGAACGCTATTCAATGCCGACGATGAAACAATTTACAGCGGAAGTTGGAAACGAGGTTATTACCAAGGCTTCGGAACCCTGCATCAAGAGGATGGGAGCGTCTATACGGGAGAGTTCTTCAAAGGGGCAAAAAACGGCCATGGAACACTCGTATCCACCTCAGGCGAAAAGCTGGAGGGGCAATGGGTTTCTGACAATTTTTATCAAGGAGAGGAGCTCAACGGGAAACCGGAAGGTCGCAGAAAAATGATTTACGCCAATTTCGACAGCTATGAAGGCGAATGGAAACACGGAGAAAAAAACGGGAAAGGAGTATATAAATACCATAACGGGGACCAATACAATGGATTTTTCCGGAATGACCAACCGGACGGTCCCGGAATGATGACCTTTGCCAACCACAATATTTACGAGGGCGAATGGGTCGCAGGAGTTCGATCCGGGAAAGGCATCATGAAATACGCCGATGGAAATACCTATGACAGACAATGGGCAAACAACAAACCGTTTGGAGAGGGTGAAATGCACTATAAAAACCGCGATTATTATTCCGGATCGTGGGATGGAACACCTAATGGAAACGGCACCATGCGATATGCAAACGGAGACCAATTCGAAGGGCCCTGGAAAAATGGCAAACGAAACGGTTTGGGATTAATGACCTATGCCAATGGCGACAGCTTCTATGGCACATGGAAAGATGATGCACGATCAGGCCTCGGCGTCTCCTACACCAATGGGCGAATCCGAAAAAGTTATTGGGAGGACGACCTGGAGAACAACTCGATTTCATCTATTTTCAAGCATCCTAAAATCGATCCTAAAATCCGATCTGCTATCTCCAAATATGAAAAGAGATTAAAATCGGCCGCGCGCCCCATTTCGGATTCTCATCCAAACACCGCCACGAAACCAACTGCAACATCCAAAAGACGGCTTATTGTCTTATTGGCTATCTGCATAATAGGCGGAGTCATATTCACTCTAGTCCATTTCTGCGGGAATGGTAACCCTGGGGAAAAGATCTCGGAGGCCATTGCTTCCGGGAAAATGGATCAGGCTTACAGACTTTACAGCAAGAATCCCTCTGCCCTATCGTTTGACACCCAAAAGCAACTAACACTCGGATTGATGGGGTTAAATCAGAAGGCGAAGGCCTTGCAAGTCTTTGAAACGATTGATGCGTATGATAAAAAGAAAGTGGACTTGGCAATTCAAATGATAACGTTCTATGCCCAAAACGGGGATCTGACATCTGCGGCTGAACTATATGCACTAAGCAAACAATATCCGGAGGTTATCAAGGCTTACAATGAAATTACCGCCCGGCAAAAGAAGGTGCTTTCCAACTCAGAATCAGTTTCAAGAGACAGTACGAAACCAACGCCAACCAAAGCTCGCGAAATTCGATGGATCAACGGGAAACAGTATGCCATCATCCCGGCGACGGAATGGGTTGCATCCGCCACGCTGCCTCCGATGGGCAAATTCTCCTACGAGGCCGAAAATCTGGCCGACGGAGACTTGAAAACGGCATGGGCCATGAAACGTACCCAAGGACAATATCTGAGCCTGACATTGTCGGATGACATCGATCTGATCGGCATATACAATGGATATGTCAAGACGGATGCAGCTTTCCTCAATAATGACCGAGTCCAGCAAATGGATCTGCTTATTGATGGAAATTTCATCACATCCATCACACTCGAAGACAAAAAAGAATGCCAATACATTAATATCCAAGCCAAACAAAATCAAACTTTAAGATTTAACTTAAACACATTCTATTTCGGCGAAAAATACGACGACGTCAACATCAGCGAAATTATACTTTTCCAAAAAAGCAAAGACTAGAACAAAAGATGAAAAATAGTATCAAAAATTCCGGATTAATCATTCTTGGCATCCTGCTCGGATGGGGCATATCTCACCTCTGGCATTCATCTGGCAATCAAGAAAAAGAAGAACCCGCATCCTTCAAGACTGATAGAATCGATACGCGGCCAGCGACAGCCCAATATCAGGACACAATAAGCCTTCGGCTAAAACGTTACGGTCTTATTGACATCCAGAATCTCGACTCTTCAATTCTCGTAAAGTTAGCATATGCAACTCCAGATAATTTCACGAAGTCAAATTTATATGGCAACCTGAACAGAGCCTATCTGGAACCGGGCTTTGCGCACAAAGTTGCACAAGCACAAAAGGAGTTGCACAAGCAACACCCCCAGTATACAATCTTGATATGGGATGCCTCCCGACCGATCAGCGTACAACGGAAGATGCGCAAGATTGTCGAAGGAACCAAATATGAAAAATATGTCGCCAACGGAGATCGGGGCGGGCGACACAACTATGGAGTCGCAGTCGATTTAACAATTGCCGACAGCCTTGGAAATCCTTTGGACATGGGAACTCCTTTCGATTATTTTGGAGATGCAGCCCACGTTGGGAACGAAGACCAACTGGTCAACGCCGGTATCATATCTTCAGAAGCCCGACAAAATAGGCAATTGTTATATCAAATTATGAAGAAAGCCGGGTTGATCCCCTATCGTCGGGAATGGTGGCATTATGAAGAACCCATCCCAATGTCCGAAGTGCGTAAAAAATACCTCTTACTCGATTTTTAGCCTTACTCCATTCTAAAAATTAAGAAACCTCTCGCAATTAAGAATGAGTGGCACCTTCATTAGCGCCACTCATTTTTAATTCCCATTAATAATTTTCTGAATTTTACGATATACCAACGTCCTAATCATCGGATTCAGACTCTTCATCCATGCAAAAGGGACACACATCCAGATCTCGATTTTCTTCCGTCCATACGAGAAATTCAACGTCATCATCAATCATATAATCTTCAAGACTATGCAAACAAAAATTCGCATCCACAAGAACCAGCACAGAGATACACTCATATATGTGCAACTCTTCTAGTTGAGTATTATAATGTAAATCCAACCATTCACAATAATAGGGATTCTGACTCATATTTAAGAATCTCAAATTGGGACAATGACGGACACATAAATAATCGATATCACAAGAACTGCAATCCAAGAACTCTAATTTTTCATTTTTAATGCATAGGCCTTTTATATTGTTAGTGGAGCAATCCAGATACGTCAAATTTCTAAAATATTCCAAGCCATCCAGCGACTCAATTTCGTTACAAGAACAATCGATTCGCAAAACTTTTAATGCCTCCTCTTCCGAGATCTTTCCATCTCCATCTAAATCGAAATTCTCTACACAATACTGTTCAAAACGCTTATCTATAAAAGCTACAAATTTTTCCTCTTTTTTTACCATAATTTTAAATTCAATTTAAATTCCCCTTCGCCGGTTTTAAGCCGTCATACTTGGGTGTTTAATTTTTACTTCTTAATTTATATTTACCGCACGGATCAAGCGGCTAAAATAGTCGGGCTAAGACTCCTCCGTTTTTGCTGTAAATCAAAACACAGACAATCTCCTATTTGTTGTAAATGATGGATAGCCAAATGTATCGACAGCATATTTCTCTAACAAAAAAACAATTATCTGGTTCGCAATTCAGATACTCTTGGCACATTCACCCCACAACACACTATATATTCATCATTTTCTAATAACTTCAAAGGGATGTCTGTAATAAGAAATGAATTTACTGCAGGATTGAGTAATATTTTTTTGTTGAACCCTTCAAATACAGCCATACATTCCGCGGCTGGTATTGAAGTTTTAACGGTTGCAATCTTTGACTCAACATTCTCATCAACAGATTCAATAACAGTCTCCAATTGACGAGTAGGTCCTTTCCGAATAATATCCGCAATACGACGAGCATACTCTTCGGGAATATCGAAGCCAATTATCACGTAGTGTTTATTAGGCTTAAATTTCTTCGAAAACTTGGCAGTTCTGCAGGGCAATAATCTTTCCGGAACTATCGACTTGTCTACCACAAGAATGATATTCGAAGCAGACTTCAAACTCCGCACATTATAGCGACGCTTTAATTCTTTGACGAATCGCATGGCATCAATATCATTTTCAAATACATATCGAGAACTATCTATTAAATTTTGTTTCATAATTTCGCTATTTTTGTTTGTTGAAAATATTTTTTATATCAGGCTACCAACGATAACCATGTATACCCCACGGGGGGGGGTATGGGGATGAACCTTAGTTGAATGCTGGCTACAACCCTATTAACGAAATATATTGACGGGTTGCAAAGGTGGATTGATAAAAACTCGCGAGTACGATTTGGATCCGAATCGCAATACAAATATATAAATAATTTTAATTAAATGCAAAATATTTTATTAAAAAATATAAAATATATCTACTTTTTAGATCTCAAACAAAACCAACAAGCAGAAAACCGGGAGAAAATCATTCTTTTTTAAGCGATTTTCTCCCGGTTTTCTATGTCGTTATATAATTTTACCCCACTTGTTCAATAAGAGAGTTCAACTCTTCGATTTGCGGATTCCGGACGATTTCCAACGAACGATTCTCCAATAATTGCTTCGTCTGTCTTTTAATCTCCGACAATTGTCTCTTATCTAATACTCCCAACTCAAACTGATGGTCAAACGTCTTAAAAAATTCATTCATTCCTCCGTATCTCTCCACCAACATCAACATCCCCATCTTGTTCAAATCCCGAATTCCCTTACATCCCTCGATGTCGATCTCATATTCATTGACCTTGACGATCTTGCGATATTCACCCTTCCAAAAGTCCACGATACGACGATAGAACTGGACATCGTATAACATCGGAACGGTAATCTTGTCCACCCCGAACATGCGATTCACATGATTCTTCAACCGGAGTTCGTATCTCAATAAATATCGATCCGAATATCCTTCCGGAACCCGATCTTTTCGATAGGATGACTCCTTGATCTTATCGTAGAACACCTTTTTTATCCGTCTGACAGTTATAATATAACCCCTCCAAACTGTGATAGGTTTGCTCCAACCGTTTGTAACGGGGTAATGGTCCCAGATAATAAAAATAAGACTCCGGAGGATTCTTGACTTCGAAATTATATGCAACATCCATTCGGGATACGGTTGCATGATTCAATGAGACGTGTAACAGATCCGATAGTTTTTCGATTGCATGAAACGTGTCATCCCGGGTAAAGTTGACCATGTTATTTCCATAAAGGAACTTGCATAGACTCCCATTTCCGATCGATAACGTAGTTTCCGTGGATCTCACCGTTAAATTTTCGAGACGGGTTGTAAATACTACTCCGTTACACGTTCTTGTCTCTTCGAAACAATGATCTCTTGTTATCGTTTTCAGAACATTCAACTGGTTCACATCCTTATATTTTAAATTAAATTGAATGGTATCGAACATAACCTATAACAAATTTTTTGTATTAAAACCATATTAATATTACATCGAAGATCCTCTCGGAGATCACGGGATAACCTCCGAGATGAATCCATCGAATAGGTGTAACACAGGTTGTCATAGGTTGTCGATACGTCCTTTTTATAATATATATCCTCCATAATCATCTCTTGTTATTTTTTAAATCTCGTACTACTACCTGTTGTTGCATTTCGTCAACGGTATCCTGTCGATTCCGCAACAACCAAGTTTCGATCTCCTCTTTGAGAAAATAAATTTTCTTTCCGTTGGGTTTGTAGTAGGGGATCAACTTGTCACTGGTCAAGTGATACAGGTAATCCGGACTGATTCCGTACATCATGGATACCTCGGTCGAGGTCAAAACGTTCTTGGAGTTCATCAACAGGAGATGTTTGATCTCCGTCAACTCCGCGTTTAATATATTCACCATATTTTGATATTTTTTTATTATTTTTCATTGTACTATCACAATCTATATAGTATATCATCGAATTTTCATTTCGATTAGGAACACGACATAAAAAAACCCGATTCGCGATGAATCGGGTTCTGTAAAATACAAGAAATCAGGTTCTTATATTCCTTACAAATTCTTTGAATTTAGATATTTTTGTTACCGGTTTGTTACCCGGACATAGGGCGCAAGAAGGCAACAATATGACAATCAATTAGTTAAGCATAGAAGTGTGGATTTATACGTATTTTAGGGACTGTCGTAAAAAGAATAAAACTTTATAATGAATTGATTGCCAATGTAATATAAAATTTGTATCTTAGCTAAAGATAAAAAGAATACCTCCAATTGCCCTGGAAAAGCCAAATTTGGAGGTATCGCAAAAATTAATTTGCATGGCTAAGGTACAAAATTTCTCTGAAATATCACCCGATCTTCCTTTCACGGAGTTCGATTTTTATGAATTGTATAGGCGGACGTTCGAGACTAGCGAGCTGGGAAAAATCAGGAAGAGGCTGCCGCTTGGTGAGATGGCAGAGAACTTTGGACTGATAAGCAAGAGCATGAGAGCGAAGAAAGGGCGAAAAACATACTTCACCCCGGAGGGTAAGGTTGCGCTGATGTTCCTGAAGATGTACACAGGTCTGAGCAGCCCGAGGTTGATGGAGCATCTTAACGGCAACGTCCACTATCAGCTCTTCTGCGATTTGAGAATAGACCCGATGCATCCTCTGACGAACTACAAACTTTTGGACGACGTGTTTTCGGAACTGGCCCGCGGGCTGAAGATCCAACAGCAGCAGGAGATACTGGCAAGAGCCTAGAAACCGTACATGAAGGACCTGGATACGATGTATACGGATGCAACCTGTTACGAGAGCGAGATGCGCTATCCTACGGATGCGAAGCTTCTGTGGGAAGGAATAGAGAAGTCATATGAGATAATGTGCACTCTGAGTGCCAAGCTGAATGTGCACCGTCCGAGGACGAAGTACGTAGACGTAGAGAAGGCCAACCTGTCGTACAGGAAGCGGCGCAGGCATACGAAAGTCCAGACCAGGAAACTGACCAGACGCCTGCTCAACCTTTTGGGGAAGATACTGAAGGAGACCCGCACACTGGAGAGGGAGAATGCAGGCGCGGAGAAATTGCTGACAGCCAGACAGAAGAGCGATATTGAAATCATCACAAGAGTGTACCGCCAGCAGAAGGCCCACTTCGAGAACAACAATCCTCGCGAGAGTGTCAAGGACAGGATAGTGAGCATCAGCAAGCCGTATGTGAGGCCAATCGTGAGAGGCAAGGAAGTGAAGAGCGTAGAGTTCGGTGCGAAGTGCAACAACATCCAGGTTGACGGACTCTCATTCATCGAGAAGCTGTCATTCAATGCCTTCAACGAGGGAACCAGGCTTCCGCACTGCCTGAAGATGCACCGAAAGCTCTTCGGTGTGGAGGCGAAGAAGGTCGGAGGAGATGCAGGCTATGCCGGCAGCGCCAACAGGGGGTACTGCAAGGATAGAGGAATACAGACGTCATTCGTCAAGCGTGGCCGTCCGTCCTTGGAAAAGAAAGAGAACGACATCATCCGCAACGAGCTGGCGAGGGTGAGGGCAACGAGGATGGAAGGCTCGTTCGGAACGCAGAAGGAACACTATGGCCTGAAACGCATCAAGGCAAGGACGAAGTTGACCGAAATCCTGTACATCTTCTTTGGCATCCACACGGCGAATGCAGTACAGCTCGTCCGGCGGGAAGTCAACGAAATTACCCAGGCTGCCTGATGTTCGAGGTGAGTGAGAAACGGCCCTTTCACTGGAGTATTGGCTCCAGTTGAGCCCAAAAATGAAAAAAGGGGCTCCGAAACGGAGCCGAAAATATAAAAAGATGAGTTCGATCGGAAAAATTACCGGGACAGTCTGCCGATTGACTCATAATGACGGAATTTAACGACTGTCCCTATTTTAGGACTTCCGGTCTCTTTTGCGGTCCACGGCGTCGACAATCACGGCCACGGCTCCGTCACCCGTCACGTTGGTCGCCGTGCCGAAACTGTCCATGGCGATATAGGTGGCGATCATCAGTCCGCACAGCGTCTCGTCGAATCCCAGCATCGACTCCAGCAGCCCCAGCGCCGCCATGATCGCCCCGCCCGGAACCCCCGGAGCCGCCACCATCGTCACCCCCAGCAGCACGATGAAGCCCGCAAAGGTCGCCGTCGGAAGCTCCGCTCCAGCCAGCATCGAAACGGCCAGCGCACAGGCCGTGATCTTCATCATCGACCCCGAGAGGTGGATCGTCGCGCAGAGCGGAATGACGAACGACGCCAGTTCGGGACGCACCCCGAGGCGCAGCGTCCGCTCCAGCGTCACGGGAATCGTCGCCGCCGAGGATTGCGTGCCGAGGGCCGTGACGTAGGCCGGCAGCATCGTACGCAGCATCCGGAGCGGATTCCGCCGCGACGCGAGTCCCGCCACCGAGAACTGGAACAGCAGCAGCGCAACCGTCAGCACGAAGATCACCACGATCAGTTTGACGAAGACCCCCAGTACGCCGGCGACCTGCCCCGACCGGGTGATCGAGAGGAAGATGCCGAAGATATAAAGGGGCAGCAGCGGCAGAATGACCCGGGCGATAACCCGTTCGATGATGCGCTTGAAGTCGTCGAGCGCCCCCTTGAGCGTCACCGACCCGGTTGCGGCCATTCCCAGACCGAGGACGAAGGCCAGCACCAGAGCCGACATCACCCCCATGACGGGCGGTATGGCAAGGGTGAAGTAAGGGGTCAAGGCCTCACCCTCTTCGGGGAGGACCATCTCCGAACCGGCAAGCAGCGACGGAAAGAGGGCTCTCCCGACAAAGTAGGTGCCGAACCCCGAGATCAGCGTGAAGCCGTAGGCCAGGGCGGCCGTCAGCGCCAGCAGGCGCCCGGCACTGCGCCCCAGGTCGGCGATGCCCGGCGCCACCAGCCCGAAGATGAGCAGCGGAATGACGAACTCCAGAAACTGTCCGAATACGGCATTGAAGGTCAGGGCCGCCCGAGCCACCCACCCGGGCAGGAAGAGGCCGCCAACAATACCCAGCACGATAGCCAGCACAACGCGCGGCAGCAGTCCGAATTTTCGCTTCATCGAAGAATGATTTTTGTAAAGGTATGAAAAAATTAGCTACTTTTGTCACATGACATCCCTTTATCACGACATCATCTACGGCCCGGTACACTCGCGGCGGCTGGGTCTCTCGCTCGGGGTCAATCTATTGCCCACCGAGTCGAAGCTCTGTTCGTTCGACTGCATCTATTGCGAATGCGGCTGGAATGCCGACCATCCCGGCGGGCGTCGTTTCAACACCCGGGAGGAGGTGCGCACACACCTCGAGACCGCCCTGCGGCAGATGGCCGGAGCCGGGACTCCACCCGATGTGATCACCTTTGCCGGCAACGGCGAACCGACCCTGCATCCCGATTTCGAGGGGGTGATCGACGATACGATAGCGCTGCGTGACCGCTACTGCCCCGCGGCGAAGGTCTCCGTGCTGTCGAACGCCACGCAGATCCACCGCCCGGAGGTGCGGCGGGCGCTGCTGCGTGTGGACAACAACATCCTGAAGCTCGACTCGGCCTTCGATGCCACGGTGCGCCGCATCGACAACCCGCAGAACCCGCATTATACGGTTCGGGGCATTGTCGACGAAATGAAGCGCTTCGAGGGACGGATGATTCTCCAGACGATGTTCCTGCGCGGCGAGTGCAACGGTGCGCCGATCGACAACACCACGCAGGAGGAGGTCGAAGCATGGCTGCGCCTCGTCGGGGAGATCCGCCCCCGGCAGGTGATGGTCTATTCGCTCGACCGCGACACGCCGTGTCCCACCCTCGAGAAGGTTTCACACGAGGAGCTGCAGCATATTGCCGCCCGCGTCGAAGCGCTGGGAATTCCCTGCTCCGTCGCCTGACCCAGGCCGGCGCCATCCGCCGACACGCGGTCTACGCCCCCGCGCAGCCCTCTCCCCGACAGCCGGGCGGAGGTTCAACGCGCACAACCGGAACCGAAGACACCTCCCGGGCTCTCGCCAGGGCTCGGGAGTTTCACACCAAAAACACCCGCAACCATGCAACTGTTACTCTCCTGCGCCAAGACGATGACGGACCGGAGCCCGATCTCCGTACCCCGCACCACCAACCCCCGATACGGAGCCGAGGCCGACACAGCCGCGGCCGCTCTGGCATCGCTGGCGGCCGATGATCTGGCCCGTCTGCTGCACATCAACCGCACGCTAGCGGCCGAAAACCGCCGCCGCTACGCCTCGTTCCACGACGCACCGTCGCTGCCGGCCCTGACGGCCTACACCGGCATCGTCTTCAAACGGATCGACCCGGCAAGCTTCACCCCCGCGGATTTCGAATACGCCCAGGAGCATCTGAACATCACCTCGTTCCTCTACGGGCTGCTCCGCCCGCTGGATCGGATCCGCCCCTACCGGCTCGAGGGCGACGCCGTCCTGCCGGGCGACGACGAGCAGACGCGCTTCGCCTTCTGGCAGTCGCGACTCACCGATGCATTCATCGACAAGATCCGCGCCGACGGCGGCGTGCTGCTCAACGCAGCCAGCGGCGAGATGAAACGGCTCTTCGACTGGCGGCGTCTCGCACGCGAGGTACGGGTCATCACCCCGGAGTTCCGCATCCGCGAGGGCGGCCGCCTCCGGACCATTGTCGTCTATACGAAGATGTGCCGCGGTGAGATGACGCGCTTCGCGTTGAAGAACCGGATCGAGGACCCCGAACTGCTGAAGTCGTTCGAATGGGAGGGGTTCCGGTTCGATCCGGCGGAGAGTCGCGGCGACAACTGGTTTTTCACCCTGCAGCAATAAAAAAGTCCGGGCAAAAACCCGGACATTTTTTCGAGGAGGGGGGGGGCAGCAGCTCACTGTCCTGCTTCGGCGGCCTCTTTGGCCGGCCGCACGGCCAGCAGCGCCCGAAGAATCGACGCTTCGTCGTAGCCGCAAAGGGCCTGCAACTGGGCGGGCGTGCCGTGTTCGACCCACTGGTCGCCGATCCCCAGCCGCGTGACCTGCACGTCGTAACCGCGCGAAGCGAAGAAGACCGTCACGGCCTCGCCCACTCCGCCGCTCAGGCAGCCGTCCTCGACCGTGATGACCCGACGGAAGCGGCGGCCCACCTCATCGAGCAGCACTTCGTCCAGCGGCTTGACATAGCGCAGGTCGTAATGCGCCGCCTCGACCCCTTCGGCCGAAGCCCGTTCGGCGGCACGTGCCGCCGCATTGCCCGCCGTACCGATGGTCACCAGCGCCACGTCGCTTCCCTCGCGCAACCGGCGACCCCGTCCCACGGGCAGTTTCTCGAAGGCTGCGCCGCGCCACGGAAGCCCCTCCCCGCACCCCCGCGGGTAACGGATCATGAAGGGATGACCGGCACACAGCGCCGTATACATCAGATTGCGCAGTTCGGGTTCGTTCATCGGAGCGGCAATCGTCAGCCCCGGGATGGCCCGGAAGGCCTCCATGTCAAAGACTCCGTGGTGGGTTACACCGTCCTCGCCGACCAGTCCGCCGCGGTCGAGACACATCACCACCGGAAGATCCTGGATCGCCACGTCGTGGATCACATTGTCGTAAGCCCGCTGCATGAAGGTCGAGTAGATGTTGCAGAAGGGGATCATCCCCGCGGCGGCCAGTCCGGCCGAGAAGGTCACGGCGTGTCCTTCGGCAATGCCCACATCGAAGCAGCGGTCAGGCATCTCGCGCATCAGGATGTTCATCGAACAGCCCGTAGGCATGGCAGGGGTCACCCCCACAACCCGCGGATCCATCCGGGCCAGTTCAAGCAGCGTCTCGCCGAAGACATCCTGGTAGCGGGTCGCACCGCCCGACGACTTGATCCGTTCGCCCGTATCGGGGTTGAAGCGGCCCGGAGCGTGCCACACCGGCTGGTCGTGTTCGGCCGGCAGGTAGCCCTTGCCCTTGACTGTCAGCACGTGCAGCAGTTTCGGGCCCTCGATGTCGCGCAGCGCCCGCAACGTGCGGACCAGCTCCTTGAGGTTGTGGCCGTCGACCGGCCCGAAATAGCGGAAATTGAGACTCTCGAAGAAGTTGCTCTTGTTCAGCACCCCCTGCTTGACGGCATTACCCGCCATCTGGCAGAGGCGCAGCAGCCGCGGCGTATGCGAAAGAATCCCCCACAGCCGCTGTTTGAAGCGGTTGTAGTGAACCGAGGTCGAGATCTTCAGCAGGTAGTTCTTCAGCGCGCCGGTGGCCTGATCGATGGCCATGTTGTTGTCGTTGAGAATCACCAGCAGATTCGTCCGCTTCGAGGCCCCGGCATTGTTCAACCCCTCGAAGGCCAGGCCGCCGGTCATCGAACCGTCGCCGATGACGGCTACCACCTGGTGCTTTTCACCGCGCAGCTCGGCCGCCTTGGCCATGCCGAAAGCCGCCGAAATCGACACCGAAGCGTGACCGCCCCCGAAGGCGTCGTACTCGCTCTCGGACATGCGCGGAAAACCGCTGATGCCGCCCAGCTGACGTTTGGTATGGAACGCCTCGCGGCGCCCCGTGATGATCTTGTGGGCATAGGTCTGATGACCGACATCCCAGACGATCTTGTCCTGCGGCGCGTCGAAGACATAATGCAGTGCCGCAGCCAGCTCCACGGCCCCGAGACTCGAGGCCAGATGGCCCGGATTGACCGAACACTCCTCAATGATATAGTGACGCAGCTCGTCGCAATAGAGCCGCAGCTCTTCGGGCGAGAGTTTCTTCAAATCCCGGGGCGAGGAGACCCGGGGCAGCAGTTTATAATCTTCACGCGACATTGGGAAGACAAAGATACATAATAATGGGGAAATTTTCGAAAATTTTTCCTATCTTCGCGTAACGGTAAAACCTCACACGTCATGAAATACCAGCGCATACTCCTGAAATTGAGCGGCGAATCGCTCCAGGGAACGCAGAAATACGGACTCTCGCCCGAGGTGCTGCAGTCCTACGCCGAACAGATCAAGGCCGCAGCCGCAACCGGCGTCCAGATCGGCATCGTCATCGGCGGCGGCAACATCTTCCGCGGCCTTACCGGCGCCAGGAAGGGATTCGACCGCGTCAAGGGCGACCAGATGGGCATGCTCGCCACGATCATCAACTCGCTGGCCCTGCAGTCCGCGCTCGAGGACAACGGCGTCCGCTGCAAGGTCCTCACCTCGATCCGCATGGAGCCCATCGGCGAATACTTCTCCAAGGCCCGCGCCATCGAGTATCTCGAAGCCGGTTACGTGGTGATCATCGGCGGCGGAACCTCCAACCCCTACTTCACCACCGACTCCGCCTCGGCTCTGCGCGGCATCGAGATCGAAGCCGACGTCCTGCTCAAGGGCACCCGCGTCGACGGCGTATATACGGCCGACCCCGAGAAGGACCCCACGGCCACGAAATTCCAGGAGATCTCCTTCGAAGAGGTCCTCGACCGCCGGCTCAAGGTCATGGACCTCACGGCCTTCACCCTCTGCCGCGAAAACGGTCTCGAAATCATCGTCTTCAACATGGACACGCCGGGCAACCTGGGCAAGGTCCTCGCCGGCGAACCGATCGGAACCCTCGTAAAACGCTGATACCATGGCTATTCGCAAACACCACCGCAAGAACAGCCGCCGGTTGTGGATCATGCTGGCGCTGATCGCCGTCATCGCGGCCGTCATCGTGCTGCTGCCCACCGGGGCGGTGCCGGAGCCGCAACCCGCCGACGAACTCGAAGCCACGACCCTCGTCCATGCCGGCGAAGAGGCCCCGGACTTCTCTGTCGGCATGTTCGACGGCTCGACGGTCACCCTCTCCGAACTGCGCGGAAAGGTCGTCCTGCTCAACTTCTGGGCCACCTGGTGCCCGCCCTGCCGCGAGGAACTCACCCGCGTGCAGAGCGATATCATCGACCGTTTCGCCGGCCGTGATTTCCTCTTCCTGCCCGTCTCGCGCGGCGAAAGCCGTCAGGCCGTGGCCGCCTTCCGCCAGAAAACCGGATACGACTTCCCCATGGGACTCGACTCCACCCGCTCGGTCTATGACCGCTACGCTTCGAACTACATCCCCCGCAACTTCCTGATCGATGCCGAAGGCAAGGTCGTGACGGCCACCATCGGTTTCGAACCGGAGGAGTTCGACGAGTTGATCCGTGCCATCGAGGCCACCCTCGCCCAGGCCGAGCAGAACCGAACCGAAGAATAATTCAAAATCAATACCGCATATGGATACCAAAACGATTCTCAACGATGCTTCGGCCCGCATGCAGAAGGCCATCGACCACCTCGAGGAGGAACTCCTCAATGTCCGCGCCGGCAAGGCATCGCCCAACGTCCTCAACGGCGTGATGGTCGACTATTTCGGTTCGCAGGTGCCCGTTTCGGGTGCCGCCAGCGTCACCGTCCCCGATGCCAAGACCATCCTCATCCAGCCCTGGGACAAGAAGATGCTCCGCATCATCGAGAAGGCCATCCTCGATTCGAACATCGGTCTGACCCCCTCGAACAACGGCGAAACGATTCGTCTGACCATTCCGCCCCTGACCGAGGATCGACGCAAGGAGCTCGTCAAGCAGATCCGCAGCGAGGCCGAAACCGCCCGCATCAGCCTGCGCAATGCCCGCCGCGAGGCCGTCGAAGCCTTCAAGAAAGCCCAGAAGGAGGGTATGCCTGAAGACGAGTCGAAAGACGGCGAAAGCCAGTCGCAGAAACTCCTCGAGAAGTTCACCAAACAGCTCGACGAGGTACTGGCCCGCAAGGAGAAGGAGATCATGACCGTCTGATACGGCCGATTCCCGATCCTGCAGAAATCCATGACACCCGGTTCCTTTGTGAACCGGGTGTTTTTGTTTTGTCGGACGACGTCGGGCGCAAGACAGGCCGACCGTCCCGACTCCCGCACCCCGGAGGACAATCCGTCATACGGACCTTTGTCCGACAGCCCGAATGCAGGCGGAACGGGAGCGGGCAGGACGGAAGCCTGTTCGACCGCCATTGCGGCTTCCCGCCGGGAATCCCGCAAACCCGGCAAACAGCCGCAAAAAAACGGGGCGGATGGAGAACCATCCGCCCCGTCGGGGTTATCTCATGCGGCAGACACCGCACGGAGAGTCATTACAACTTCGGGCCGGCAGCCACGAGGTTCTTGCCCTCCTCGTTGCCCGTGAACTTCTGGAAGTTCTTGATGAAGCGGCCGGCGAGGTCCTTGGCCTTCTCGTCCCACTGCGATGCATCGGCATACGTGTCGCGCGGATCGAGGATGTGCGAGTCAACACCCGGCAGCTCGGTGGGCACCTTGAAGTCGAAGACAGGGATCATCTTCGTAGGAGCCTTGTCGATCGAGCCGTCGAGGATGGCGTCGATGATGCCACGCGTATCCTTGATCGAGATACGCTTGCCGGTGCCGTTCCAACCCGTGTTCACGAGGTAGGCCTTGGCGCCCGACTTCTCCATCTTCTTGACCAGCTCCTGGCCGTACTTCGTCGGGTGCAGCGACAGGAAGGCGGCACCGAAGCAAGCCGAGAAAGTCGGCGTCGGCTCGGTGATACCACGCTCCGTACCGGCCAGCTTGGCGGTGAAGCCCGACAGGAAGTAGTACTTCGTCTGCTCCGGAGTCAGGATCGATACCGGGGGCAGCACGCCGAATGCATCGGCCGAGAGGAAGATCACCTTCTTGGCGGCCGGAGCCTTCGATACCGGCTTAACGATATTCTCGATATGGAAGATCGGGTACGATACACGGGTGTTCTCCGTTACCGACTTGTCGGCGTAATCGATCTTGCCCTTCTTGTCCACGGTTACGTTCTCCAGCAGGGCGTTGCGGCGGATGGCGTTCCAGATGTCGGGCTCGTTCTCCTTCGAGAGGTTGATCACCTTGGCGTAGCAGCCGCCCTCGAAGTTAAAGACGCCGTCGTCGTCCCATCCGTGCTCGTCGTCACCGATCAGCTGACGCTTCGGATCGGTCGACAGCGTGGTCTTGCCCGTTCCCGACAGACCGAAGAAGATGGCCGTTTCGCCCTTCTCGTTCGTGTTGGCCGAGCAGTGCATCGAAGCCATGCCCTTCAGCGGCAGCAGGTAGTTCATGTAGGAGAACATACCCTTCTTCATCTCACCGCCGTACCAGGTGTTGATGATCACCTGCATCTTCTCCGTGAGGTTGAAGACTACGGCCGTCTCCGAGTTCAGACCCAGCTCCTTGTAGTTCTTTACCTTGGCTTTCGAAGCGTTCAGTACCACGAAATCGGGCTCGCCGTACTTCTCCAGCTCCTCATCCGTCGGACGGATGAACATGTTCTTCACGAAGTGAGCCTGCCAGGCAACCTCCATGATGAAACGGATCTTCAGACGCGAGTTCTCATTGGCGCCGCAGAACGTATCAACCACGTAGAGCTTCTTGCCCGAGAGCTCCTCGGCTGCGATCTTCTTCAGCTCTTTCCAAGCCTTCTTCGTCACGGGCTTGTTATCGTTCTTGTACTCGTCGGAGGTCCACCAGATCGTATCCTTCGTGGTTTCGTCCATCACGAAGAACTTGTCCTTGGGCGAACGGCCCGTATAGACACCCGTCATTACGTTAACGGCTCCCGTCTCGGTCAACTGACCCTTCTCATACCCACGCAGGCCTTTCTTGGTCTCCTCACGGAACAGTTCGTCGTAGGAGGGATTGTACACGATCTCGGTTACGCCCGTGATCCCGTACTTTTTCAGATCCATTTTGTCCATAACTTGTTTATTTTGATTAAACACCAAATCCTTAACCCAACGTCCGGGCAGCGTTGAAAATTGCCTTTTCGGACGGCACAAAGGTAAAAACTTTTTCCAGAATTGTGAAAAAAATAACAGCATAAATTACGAAAATTTTTTACGATCCCCGCCCGACGGCGGCGACGGGCGGTTCGCAGGTCCCCGGGAGTCGGAAGTCCTGACTCCGCAGGAGCGCTTCTGGACGGGGTTTACAGTGCACGGCCGAGCCCGGCAGAAGTACCGGCGAATGGCAGGACACCGTTCAGAAAGAGCGCGGCATGGACGGACGAGGCAAGCCCAGTTGCGATCCCGAAAAGCCACCGTCCAGATAAAGGGAGGAACAAAACAACCGAAGCGGTCAGGACAACCGGGAGGATCCGAAACGACAAGGAGGATTCGGACAGTCGAAGCACCAGGAGAGGGGCAGCAGGGGGGGGGGCAGGGCCGGCAAACGGCCGAGACAGGCGGAATGGTCCGGCGGCCGAAGCACCGGGAAAGGGACAGCAGGGGACGAGAGGAACGGAAAGTACAGGACGGACAGGACAGGACAGGACAGGGAAAGCAGGCAGGACGGGAAAGGGCACCAACAGCCGAAACCGGCGAAATGATACCGACTGCCCGGCTGCCGGAACGGTCGGGACAACAGGAACAGCACAAGCAACCGGAACGCCCGAACCGTCGGGCAGCCGCATCTTTTTCGAAAGATTTCCTTTCCGATTTCAAAACGGAGATTTTATCCGAAAAATAATTTCATTTCGAAAAACGTTTCCCCATGCCGAGAATTTTTGTATCTTTGGTTTGTTATGGCCGGACTCTACCTTCATATCCCCTTCTGCAAGCGCGTATGCGCCTACTGCGACTTCTTCAAGGAGGTCGGAACCCGCCGCATGGGCCCGCTCATCGAAGCCATGCACCGCGAAATGGAGTCCCGTCGCGACTATCTCGGCCAGGAAGCCGTCCGAACCCGCTATTTCGGCGGCGGAACCCCCTCGCTCTGCCCGCCCGACGTGCTGAAAGGACTCCTGGACCACGCCGCAGAGCTTTTCGACTGCTCGCAGGTCGAGGAGACCACCCTCGAAGCCAACCCCGATGACCTGACTCCCGAATACCTCGAAGCCCTGCGACGGGCCGGCACCGACCGTCTGTCGATCGGCATCCAGTCGTTCGACGACGCCTGTCTGCGGTTGATGAACCGCCGTCACACCGCCGCTCAAGCCGAAGAGGCTGTCCGGAATGCCCGCAAGGCCGGTTTCGGAAATATCACCGTCGATCTGATTTTCGGCGTGCCGGGTTTCGGCGGCGATTCGCTCCGCCGTTCGATCGACCGCACGCTGGAGCTCGGCGTCGAACACATCTCGGCCTATCACCTCACGATCGAACCCGGTACGGCCTTCGGCCGCCGGATGGAGCGCGGCGAGTTCGCCCCGGTGGACGAAACGGTCAGCGAAACGGAGTATGCGCTGGTTCACGAGCGACTCACCGGTGCCGGCTATGAGCACTACGAGGTTTCGAATTTCGCCCGTCCCGGGTTTCGAGCCCGCCACAACTCGGCCTACTGGCACGGCGTCAAATACCTCGGAATCGGTCCGGCGGCCCACTCCTTCGACGGCCGCGAACGCCATTGGAACGCCTCGTCCGTCGACCGCTACCTCGCCGGCGAAGCCCCCGAAGCGGAGATCCTCACCGACCGCGACCGTTTCAACGAGTATGTGATGACCCGGCTGCGCACGACCGAGGGGATCGACCTCGGACAGGCCGAAGCCCTTTTCGGCCCCGATCGCACCGCCCGCATGCGCCATGAGGCCGAAGGCTGGATCCGGGCCGGAATCCTCCGCATCGAGGGGACGCAAATGGCCATTCCGGCCGAACGCATGCTCGTTTCGGATGCCGTCATCGAAGAGCTCTTCGAAACGTAAGCCAGCTTCGCAACCAAGTGAAACAGAAATGTTAAGTTATTATTAAATATTTTTAGTAATTGATTTTTCAATTGTTTTATCTAAATATAAGTATTACCTTTGCGGCCGGATCCAAATCCGTTCGTCACGAATCAAACAAGCACAAATATGAGCAACGCTAAACACACTCCCGACTTCCTGTTCGAGGTAAGCTGGGAGGTATGCAACAAGGTGGGCGGAATCCACACCGTCATCTCGACCAAAGCACAGACCGTCACCCGAAAATTCGGCGACCGCTACCTCCTGCTCGGCCCCGATCTCTCGCACGAAGGCGTAAACCCCGAATTCGAGGAGGATCAGAACCTGCTCAAGGCCTGGCGCCAGGGCCTCTACAACGAGGGAATCCGCGTCCGCGCCGGACACTGGAAAATCAAGGGCGAACCCACGGTCCTGCTCGTCGACTTCTCGTCGCTGATCCCCCGCAAGGACGAAATCCTCAAGAGCCTCTGGGAATCCTACCACGTCGACTCGATCTCCGGTCAGTGGGACTACATCGAACCCGTCCTCTTCGGCTGGGCCGCCGGTGTGGTGATCGCCTCCTACGTCAAGAGCTTCGGCGCGCCGACCGACCGCATCGCCGCCCACTTCCACGAGTGGCAGACCGCCGCCGGAGGACTCTACCTGCGCAACCATTCGCCCTACGTGGCCACGGTATTCACCACCCACGCCACCGTCATGGGCCGCTGCATCGCCGGAAACCGACTGCCGCTCTACAACTCGCTCACGAAACTCAACGCCGACGAGCTGGCCCGCCGCTTCAACGTCGTGGCCAAACACTCGATCGAAAAGATGGCCGCCACGTATCACGACGCCTTCCTCACCGTGAGCGACATCACGGCCAACGAATGCAAATACCTGCTCGGCCGCGAACCCGACGGCGTAACCCCCAACGGTTTCGAAAACGACTTCGTCTGGTCGGGCGACGAGTACTACGCCAAACGCGACGAGGCCCGCAAGGCCATGATCAACGTAGCCGAAGCCTGCCTGGGCGAAAAATTCGCCGGAGATCCGCTGATCGTCGGAACCAGCGGCCGCTACGAATTCCGCAACAAGGGCATCGACGTCTTCATCGAGTCGCTGAAGATCCTCGCCGAGTCGGACAAGCTCCAGCGCGAAATCCTCGCCTACATCACCGTGCCGGCCGGAAACCGCGGCCCGCGTGTCGACCTGCAGGCCCATCTGGCCGATCCGTCGAAACCCATCGACGCCTCGCAGTACAAATACTCGACCCACTATCTGGAAGACATGACCTGGGACCCGATCGTCAACGCCCTGAAGGACAGCCCGCTGACCAAACCCGGTTCGAAGGTCAGGGTGATCTTCGTCCCCACGTACCTCAACCACAACGACGGCATCTTCAACAAGGACTACTACGAACTGCTCGTCGGCATGGACCTGACGGTCTTCCCCTCCTACTACGAACCGTGGGGCTACACCCCGCTGGAGTCGGTGGCCTTCTCCGTGCCCACGATCACCACGACACTCGCCGGGTTCGGCATGTGGGTCGACAAGCAGCGTGAACACGCCGGCGTGGAGGTCATCCGCCGCGACGACTACAACGACAAGGAGGTCGAGCAGAACATCGCCGACGCCCTGCTGCGCTTCTCGCAGCTCGACGAAAAACACGTCAACGAGATCCGCACCTCGGCCTACGAAATCTCCACGACGGCCCTCTGGGAGCACCTCTACGCCGCCTACGAACAGGCCTATTCCGAGGCGGTCGAGAGCTCGATCGTCCGCACCAACCGCGCCACGCTCGATGACGGCGGAGCCAAGACCGAACAGATCAACTTCGTGCGGCAGCAGCTCTTCGTCGAAAAGCCCAACTGGAGCCGCATGATGGTCGACAAGACCCTGCCCAAGCGGCTGCATGCCCTCGAGGAGCTCTCGCGCAACCTCTGGTGGTGCTGGAACCCCGGCGCCCGCGACCTGTTCGAGAGCATCGATCCGACGCTCTGGGCCGAATGCGAGCGGAACCCCATCGCCCTTCTCGACAAGCTCAGCGTCGAGCGCATACGCGAACTCGAAAAGGATTCGAACTTCCTCGCCTTGCTCGATGCCGTGCACACCCAGTTCCGCGACTACATGAACGAGAAGCCCGACCCGAAGGCCACCTCGATCTCCTACTTCTCGATGGAGTACGGCCTGCACTCCTCGCTGAAGATCTATTCGGGAGGTCTGGGCATCCTGGCCGGAGACTATCTCAAGGAGGCTTCGGACCGCAACGTCCCGATGGCCGCCGTCGGACTGCTCTACCGCTACGGATACTTCACGCAACGCCTCTCGGCCCAGGGTGCCCAGGAGGCCACCTATGAGGCCCAGAACTTCTACAAGCTGCCGATCTCGCCCGTACGCGACGAGGCCGGAAACTGGATGACCATCTCGATCGCCTTCCCGGGACGTACGCTCCTGGCCCGCATCTGGAAATGCCAGGTCGGACGTACGGACCTCTACCTGCTCGACTCCGACATCGAGGACAACCTCGAGGAGGATCGTCAGGTGACCCACTACCTCTACGGCGGCGACTGGGAAAACCGTCTCAAGCAGGAGATCCTGCTCGGAATCGGCGGTATCCGCGCCCTGCGCAAACTCGGCATCAAGCACGACGTATACCACTGCAACGAGGGCCACGCCGCCTTCATCGGCATCGAGCGCATCCGCGACCTGGTCAACCACCGCAAGCTCTCCTTCTCGGAGGCCCTGGAGGTGGTCCGCTCGTCGTCGCTCTTCACGACCCACACCCCCGTGCCGGCCGGCCACGACGCCTTCCCCGAATCGATGATCCGCCAGTACATGTCGCACTATCCCGACGTGCTGGGAATCACCTGGGAGCAGTACATCAACCTCGGCAAGACGAACCCCAACGATCCGAACGAAAAGTTCTCGATGTCGGTGCTGGCCTGCAACCTCTCGCAGGAGGTCAACGGCGTATCGTGGCTCCACGGCGAGGTCTCGAAGGAGATTCTCGGCAACATGTGGCCCGGATACTTCAAGAACGAACTCCACATCGGATACGTCACCAACGGCGTGCACTTCCCGACCTGGATCGCCACGTCGCTGCGCCGCCTCTACGCCCGCTACTTCGCCGACGGATTCGAAGGTCATACCTATAACATCCCCGCCTGGCAGAAGGTGCACAACATCCCCGACGCCGAACTCTGGGAGGAGCGCATGAAACTGAAGGACAAGCTCATCAAGCATATCCGCAAGCGTTACAGCGATCCCAAGCAGGTGCGTCTCGAATCGCCGCGCCAGATGCTGCAGGTCATCGAGGGGATCCGTCCCGACGTGCTGACCATCGGTTTCGCCCGCCGCTTCGCCACCTACAAGCGCGCCTACCTGCTCTTCACGAACCTCGACCGCCTCTCGGCCATCGTCAACAACAAGGAGCGCCCCGTACAGTTCATCTTCGCCGGCAAGGCGCACCCCAATGACAAGCCGGGTCAGGATCTGATCAAACGCATCGTCGAGGTGGCCGCCATGCCGCAGTTCGTGGGCAAGATCCTCTTCCTGCAGAACTACGACATGGAGCTGGCCCGCCGCATGGTTCAGGGCGTGGACGTATGGCTCAATACGCCGACCCGTCCGCTCGAGGCCTCGGGTACGTCGGGCGAAAAGTGCGTCATGAACGGCGTCATGCAGTTCTCGGTGCTCGACGGATGGTGGGTCGAAGGCTACAAGGAGGGCGCCGGATGGGCCCTGCCGATGGAGCGCACCTTCACCGACCAGCACTTCCAGGACGAACTCGACGCCGAGATGATCTACAACACCATCGAGGAGCAGATCGCCCCGAAATACTACAGCCGCGGCACGGACAACATCCCTCACGACTGGGTGGCCTCGATCAAGAAGTGCGTCGCCGACATCGCCTCGAACTTCACCACCAACCGCATGCTGATCGACTACGAGGAGCGGTTCTACAACAAGCTTGCCGCCCGCAAGCACCTGATGAGCGCCGATTCCTACCGCATGGCCCGCGAAATCGCCGCCTGGAAACGCAAGGTCTCGGCCGCCTGGGACAAGGTGCATGCCGTCGACGTACAGCGCGTGAAGATCGACAAGGAGGCCGTCTATGTCGGTGAAAAGTACCACTTCTCGGTGACGGTCGACATCGCCAACCTCCGCCCCGAAGACATTGGCGTCGAGATGGTCCTCGCCCGTCAGATCGTCGGCGGTCAGTCGGTCAACGTCACCCGCACGATCCAGCTCGAACGCACCAAAATCGAAGGCAGTCAAGTCACCTATGCCCTGGACTACACCCCCGACGAGGCCGGCACGTTCGACGTGGCGCTGCGTATCTACCCCTCGAACCCCAATCTCCCCCACCGTATGGACTTTGCCCTCGTGAAGTGGGCCTGATAACAAAACGGGTCGGATTATTGGGGCGAAAAGTGTCGTTTTTCAGCAACAGAGTTGCCGATTTTCGAATTTTTCAATAACTTTAATGGACGAGAAAAAGCATTTTTTTAGCATATGTCAGCATTAACCTTCGACAAAAGCGAACTCGGAAACCTGGAGTACTCCCTCCAGCGCGAAATGCTCGCTACCGACCGAATCGGCGGATACATGAGCACGACGATCGTCTGCTGCAACACGCGCCGCTATCACGGACTGATGGTCGCCCCCATCGACACCAGCGACCGCACCTATGTGCTGCTGTCGGCACTCGACGAAACCATCATCCAGCACGACCAGTCCTTCAACCTGGCCCTCCATCGCTACAAGGGAACCTATGAGCCCCGCGGCCACAAGTACATCACCGATTTCGAGTACACGCCTACCCCCACGATCACCTATCGCGTCGGCGGCGTGATCCTCAAGAAGGAGATGCTCTGGATCCACAAGCGCACGCAGCTCATGATCCGCTACACGCTCGTGGATGCCCACTCCGAAACCCGGCTCCGCCTCCGCCCGTTCCTCGCTTTCCGCGACAAGCACGAGCTGACCCATGCCAACATGGAGGCCGACGGACACTCCTATCCCGCTGTCAACGGCGTCAAGTGCCGCCTCTACGGCTCGTTCCCCTGGCTCTACCTCCAGACCAACAAGCCCGACACGGAATTCGTCCCGGCTCCCGACTGGTACTACAACTTCGAATACCTGCAGGATATCGCCCGCGGCTATGAGGGCCACGAGGATCTGATGACCACCGGATACTTCGAAACCGAACTCAAGAAGGGCGAAAGCATCATCTTCTCCGCCTCGCTCGACGAAATGGGCTCGACGAAGACCATCGACGAACTCTTCGCCGGCTCGATCGCCCGCCGTACCCACAAGATCGACTTCATCAGCTGCCTCGAACACTCGGCCCGTCAGTTCCTGATCCGCCGCCCGGGCAACCGCACCGAAGTCATCGCCGGGTATCCCTGGCACGGCGTCACGGGCCGCGAAACCTTCATCTCGCTGCCCGGCATCACGCTGCGGCAGAACCACAAGGAGGATTGCATGGATGCCCTCGACACACAGACCCGCAACCTCTGTCACGGCATGTTCTGCGGAGGCTTCTCGGCCGCCCAGGGCGCCGACACCCCGCTGTGGTTCTTCTGGACGCTGCAGCAGCTCGAACCCCAGATCGGCGCCAAGGCCCTCTGGGAGCGTTACGGCGAGACCATGAAGCAGATCCTCGAGGCCTACCGCGAAGGGGTGGCCGGCCGTGTCATCCTCAACGAGAACGGGCTCATCTGGGCTTCGTGCGAAAGTCAGCCGATGACCTGGATGGACGCCATGATCGACGGAAAACCCGTCACTCCGCGAAACGGCTATCAGGTCGAGGTCAACGCCCTGTGGTACAACGCCCTCTGCTATACCCTGAAGCTGGCTGCCGAAAACGGCGACAAGAAGTTCGTCAAGGCCTGGGAGAAGCTCCCCGAAAAGACCAAGGCCGCATTCAACGAACTCTTTACGCTGCCCGAGGGCTATCTGGCCGACTACATCGGATTCGAAGGCCCGGCCCGGGAGATCCGCCCCAACATGATCATCGCCTGCGGACTGCCCTTCAAGATGATCGACGAGCAGACGCAGCTGGCCGTCATCCAGACCGTACGCCAGCACCTGCTCACCCCGAAGGGTCTGCGGACGCTCTCGCCCCGAAACCCCCTCTACAAGGGTTCGCAGGAGGGTTCGCCCCGCGAGCGCCAGTTCTCGGCTAAGAACGGTTCGGTATGGACCTGGCTGCTGGAATTCTACGTACAGGCCTGCTTCGACATCAACGGCGACTCGTTCCTGCCCGAGGCCGAGGAGATTCTCGAAAACTTCAACGAGGACATCCAGACCTACGGAATCGGCTCGATCGGCGAACTGTTCGATGCCGATCCTCCCTACTCGCCGCGCGGCGCCATTTCGCAGGCGTGGAGCGTGGGGGCCGTTCTGGACATCTACGCCATGATCCAGGAGCGCAAGGCCCGGATGGCCGCCGAGCCCAAAAAGAAGAGTACACGCAAAACGACCGCCAAAACGGCAGCCAAGGCCGCAGCCAAAACCACGGCAAAGGAGGCCGTAAAGAAAACTGAAGAGGTAAAAGAGGCAAAAACGGCTGAGGCCAAACCGGCCAAAAAGACGACCCGAAAGGCCGCAACCAGGAAGACGGCCGCAAAATAGCAGCCGCAGCCCGACGGTCCGGAAGAGATGAGACCCGAAAAGTCTTCCCGCGCTCATGTATCGCGGCACGGGTCTTCCGGACACCAGCCTGGGCCCTCGCGGGATCGTATGCGATCACCGCGGGAGCAATGCAGAGAGTGAAAAGGTGTCCTCGACCCGGCGACGGCCATCACCCTCTCCTCGGACCAGAAGGGTGGAGAGACGGGATCCGCCGACGCAAAGAGAATGCCAAGTGCCAGAGAACCAGGGGGGGGGAAAAAAAAAAAAGCCGGACAAAAGCGTATACGCAACGATACACAGATAAAACAAGGAATATATGAAAGTATTAATGTTCGGATGGGAGTTCCCGCCCCATATTGCGGGCGGCTTGGGAACGGCCTGCTACGGAATGACCCGCGGTCTGGCTCGCAACGGTGTGGATGTGACCTTCGTGGTCCCGCACGCCTACGGCGACGAGGATCAGCGCTTCACCCACGTCCTGAATGCCAGTGAAGTCGAAGCCCTCTACGGTTCGACCGGCAGCGGTGCCGACGACATCCTCGAAAAGATGTCGTTCATCCACATCGACTCCAACATGGTCCCCTACATCTCCCCCGAAGAGTATCAGTCCTACCACGAACAGTATGTCAAGTCGGGTCAGCGGACCTGGTCGACAACCGACGCCTGGAAACAGCGTTACACCTTCTCGGGCAAGTACGGCGCCAATCTGATGGAAGAGGTCGCCCGCTACGCCGTCGTTGCGGCCCAGGTGGCCCACGACCTGGAGGGGCAGTTCGACGTCATCCACGCCCACGACTGGCTGACCTACTACGCCGGAATCGCCGCCAAGCGTATCTCCGGAAAACCGCTGGTCGTCCACATGCACGCCACGGAATTCGACCGCAGCGGCGAGAACATCAACACGCAGGTCTATGCCATCGAGCGCGCCGGCATGGAGGCCGCCGACCGCGTCATCGCCGTCTCGAACCTCACCCGCAACATCGTCATCAACCGCTACGGAATCCCGGCCGACAAGGTCGTGACGGTGCACAACGCCGTGCGTTTCGCCGAACACGAAACGGCGGTACCCGAACGCGGTGTGACGGACAAGATCGTCACCTTCCTCGGCCGAATCACCTATCAGAAGGGCCCCGACTACTTCGTCGAGGCGGCCGCCAAGGTCCTCAAGCGCGTGCCCAACGTCCGCTTCGTGATGGCCGGATCGGGCGACATGATGAACCACATCGTCCGCCGCGTCGCACGCCTCGGAATCGCCGACCGCTTCCACTTCACCGGATTCCTCCGCGGCGAAGACGTTCACAAAATGTTCCAGCTGTCGGACGTCTACGTCATGCCTTCGGTCTCGGAGCCGTTCGGCATCTCGCCCCTCGAGGCCATGCGTTCGAACGTCCCGGTGATCATCTCCAAGCAGAGCGGTGTGGCCGAAGTGCTCGATTATGCCGTCAAGGTCGACTACTGGGATGTCGACACCCTGGCCGATGCCATCTACGGTCTGATCGAATACCCGGCGCTGGCCAAAATGTTCGCGTCGAAAGGACTCGAAGAGGTGACGAACCTCAAGTGGAACGATGCCGCGGCCAAAATCAAGAAGGTCTACGAAGACGTCATCGAAGAGAACAAAAATCAATCAAAATAGACATTCACCAACATGAAAACCGTTTGCCTCTACTTTCAGGTACATCAGCCCTGGCGTCTGAAAAAGTACCGCTTCTTCAACATGGGCAAGGACCATAACTACCTGGATGACCTGCAGAACCGTGCCATCATGCAGAAGGTCGCCCGGCAGTGCTATCTGCCGATGAACGCCCTGCTGCTGAAGCTCATCAAGGAGAACAAGAGCAAGTTCCGCTGCTCGTTCTCGATCACCGGCAGCGCCATCGAGCAGATGAAGGCCTTCGCCCCCGAAGTCCTCGAATCGTTCAAGGAGCTCGCCGCTACGGGATGCGTGGAGTTCCTGGCCGAAACCTACTCCCACTCGCTCGCCTCACTCGCCTCAAAGGAGGATTTCGAAGAGCAGGTCAAACTCCACGTCAACCTCATCAAGAAGGAGTTCGGTGTCAAGCCCACCGCCTTCCGCAACACGGAGCTGATCTACTCGGACGAGATCGGCGCCATGGTCGCCGGCATGGGATTCCGCACGATGCTGGCCGAAGGCGCCAAGCACGTCCTGGGTTGGAAATCCCCCAACTACGTCTATGCCAACGCCATCGACCAGAAACTGCGCCTGCTGCTGCGCAACTACAAACTCTCGGACGACATCGCCTTCCGCTTCTCGAACCGCAGCTGGGACCAGTGGCCGCTGACGGCCGACAAGTATGTCGGATGGCTCGCCTCGGAGGATACCCCCGGCGAGGTGATCAACCTCTTCATGGATTACGAAACCTTCGGTGAGCACCAGACGGCCGATACCGGCATCTTCGAGTTCATGCGTGCCCTGCCGAAGGCCATCCTGGCCAAGAAGAACGGACTCGAATTCGCGACCGTCACCGAAGCGGCCAAGAAACATCAACCCGTAGCCGTACTCCACTGCCCGCACGTGATGTCGTGGGCCGACGAGGAGCGTGACGTGACCGCATGGCTGGGCAACGAACTTCAGAACGAGGCCTTCTCGAAACTCTATGCCCAGAAGGAGAAGGTCAAGGCGCTGAAGAGTCCCGATTTCGACTACGTATGGAGCTTCATGCAGACCTCCGACCACTTCTATTATATGGCCACGAAGTGGCTCTCGGACGGCGACGTGCACTCCTACTTCAACCCCTATGACTCGGCTTACGATGCCTTCATCAACTACATGAACGTCCTCTCGGACTTTATCATCGAGTTGGATAAGGCGCTGGCCGTCAAAAATGCCAAAAAAGCATAAGAGGAAGGGGTCTTCACGCCGAACGAAAAAGGAGCTCGCAACTGACAGCGAGCTCTTTTTTTTGGAGGAGGGGGGGGGAGGGGCGCCACAGGTCGATGCTGGCGTCAGAAGGCTGAAGACAGCAGACAACCCATCGGGTGCAATCGGAAAGGAGAGCCGGAAAAAGGAGGAGTCGGAGAAGGATCCGGGGAAACGAGCTTCGGGAAGAGACAAAGAGCCCCCAAGGAGAAGGAAAGGACAGAAAAGACGAGTTCAGTCAAATGCAAGGTTGAAAAAGGGCAACACCGGGGAGACCACACCGGCGGACAGTCTGACCAGTTGGGACCTGGCCAAATCGCCGCCCAAGATTGCACACCCCTCAATGACGGGCACGCTCCTCGAAAATCGAGGCTTTGTTGGCCTGAGCCCACTCCACCAGTCCGAAGATGTGGGGCAACAGACTCGATCCCCGCTCGGTGAGGCGGTACTCGACCCGCGGCGGGACCTCGGCAAAAACCTCGCGCGCGATCAGCCCGTCGGCCTCCAGCATCCGCAGCGTGACGGTCAGCATCCGGTGCGAAATATCCTCCAGCGAACGGTGAATCTCGTTGAAACGCATCGTTCCGTTGGCGTGCAGTGTCAGCAGAACGAGCATCGACCACTTGTCCCCGATCCGACTCAGAACATCCCGAACCGGACAACTCCCCGTGGGAGGAAATTTTTCCAACTTTTTTCCCGTCTCCATCCTGTTCTCTTTCAACAAAGGTTACATCCGTGTAACCTGCTAACAGGCAGGTGCGTTCTTGTTTATTTGAAAATGTGCCCCTACCTTTGCATACAAAGGTAAGAAACTTACGGAAAATAACCGACAAACCATTCAAAAAAAGAGAAACATGGCCAAGAAAGTTGCAGTTGCAGCCGTCAATCCCGTAAACGGGATGGGGCTGTTCCAGTATCTGGAAGCATTTTATGAAAACAAGATTCCCTACAAGGTATTCGCCGTAGCCCCCACGCGGGAGATCCGCACCAACTCGGGCGTCACACTGACCGTCGACGGAGTGATCGCCGATCTGAAAGGACACGAGGAGGAGTACGATGCGCTGGTTTTCGCCTGCGGAGATGCCGTTCCGTTCTTCGCCCAGCACGCCTCGGATCCCTGGAATCAGGATTTGATGGCCGTATTGAAGCGTTTCGGGGAGAAGGGCAAACTGATGATCGGCCACTGCGCCGCCGGACTGATGTTCGGATTCGCCGGCATCGCCGCCGGAAAACGCGTCGCCGTACACCCGATGGCCAAGGCCGGTGTGCAGGGGCCGATTGCCACCGACGCTCCGTCGGAGATCGACGGCAACTACTTCACCGCCCAGCAGGAGCACACCATTCCGACGATGATCGACCGCGTCATCGAGGCGTTGAAGTAGTTGTACAAAAAGGACATCGGGCTGCCGGTCACAAACCGGAGGGGGGGGGTGAGGCGGCCGAAAGGTCAGCCGGAAAAACGGCCCCGATAAGAAGCCTCCGAAAGGACGACAGGGAAAAGGAGTCCGGAAGAAAAACCCGCCCGAGAATTCCGGGACAGAAGACCTGCCCAAAGAAAACGACCGCCGGAGAGACTCCGGCGGTCGTTTTGCCTGTTACAACGGTTCAAGCTCTGGGTCGTGGCTTCTCCCCGTTGGCTATCACTCCGATACGCGGCTCGATACTCCTGCGGCAGATCATTGCCCCGGCAAGCAGATCGCCGCTCCGTTCGGGCAAATGGGTCGAACCGACCCTACGGCCGCACGTCCTGCACAGATCAGCACTCCGACAGACCACCATCCCCACAGATCGCCGACCGCCCGGGCAAAAAAACGAAAGTATCCGATAACTGACCTCCTCGCCGTCTTACCGTCCTTACTGTCCTCGCCATCCTGCCGTCCTCACCGCCTTGCCGTCTCGGCGTCCTGCCGCTACGTTACCTCGGCGTCCCGCTACCCTTTGCGCTTGTAGCGCGAAGGCGAAGTGCCGGTATGCTGCTTGAAATACTTGCCGAAGAAGGATTGCGTCGAAAAGTTCAGGTGGTAGGCAATCTCCTGGATGCTCATCCCCGAATATTTCAACAGGGCCTTGGCCTCGAGGATCACCGATTCGTCGATCCACCGCGCCGCCGTCTTGCCGCTCACCTCCTTGACCACCGACGAAAGGTACTTCGGCGTGATGTTCAACTGCTTGGCGTAGAAGCTGACGTTGCGTTCGCGTTTGCTGTACTGCTGCAGCAGCGACATGAACTCGTCAAAAAGCACCTCGCAGCGCCCCTGCTTCATCTCACCGGGCTGCTCGCGCAGATTGATCTCCGTGATGATATAGAAAGCCGCGGTGAAGAGCGTACGGATGATCTCGTGACGATAGCGCTCCTTGTCACTCAACAGCATCGTCTTGATCATCAGAAACAACTGCCGGATCTCGTCAACATCCTGCTGCGTCACCTCCAGCACCGGGGCTTTGCCAAAGCGCATGTAGACCGGAAGCGAAGTCGAGAGGTCAATCTGGATCTCGTTGACAAACGACTTGGAGAAGGCCAGCAGGTAGGCGGCGGCATTCGGCGAGCATTTCACCGTGCGGATGATCGAATCGGGATTGAAGAAGACGATCATATTGGGACGCACCGTATAGTTCTGCATGTCGATCGACACAACCGCTTCTCCGGAGATCATGATGATGGCCGTGAAGCCGTCGACCGTCGTCGGATAGTTGGCCGTAGTGTTCTTGTCGGCCGTCAGCGTCGTGATGACCAGATCGTCCGAAAGATAGAAGACATTGTTCATCTCCTTCTTGATCCGGGAGATGGAGACTTTATGAAGGCCTTCCCGTCCGCTGCCGCGCGTCGTTTTGCCATGTTCCGCCATAAGGTCGTGTTTTTTGACAAATATAGCATTTTACCGGGCGAAAAAGCAAATCAGGACATAAAAAAACACCCGAATGTGTAAAAAGTTGCAACAAGATCAAATTTTGCAAAATTGGCAAACCAAATCAGAATTGAATCGGATCATGGAAGAGACAGCAGGACGAAGATTTGCAGATCCCATCGGCCGTGAACCGGTCCCCGAAAAAGCAACCTCCCCCCCCGAAAAGCAACCGGCCCCCCAAAAGCAACCGGCCCCCAAAAGCAACCGGCAGCGGAAGATCACTCCGCCTCCGCAGAGCACGGACGCACCACCCGCAAACCGCCGGCCACACACTCGATGTGAAGCGGGAATTCGGCACCGGGCTGTCCGTCGACATCCGTCGGCTCGTTGACCGTCGACTGGATGTCGATCTTCCGGGCCCGGAAGTGGCGGACAATCTTCGGATTGCCGCCCAGCAGGTACTGTCCCATGGCCAGCGTCGAACGGAAGAGATCCTTCTTTTCAAGCAGAATGCAGTCGAACAGTCCGTCGCGGATCGACGCCGTGCGCGCCAGGCGGAATCCGCCCGCCGTCTCGCCGTTGAAGATCAGCACCATCAGCGACCGCAGGTCGAAATGCTCGCCGTCGGCCACAATCTCCAGCGGCACGGCATGGATCGTCCGGAACTCCTTGACCCCCTCGATGATATAGGCCAGTTTGCCGATGCGGTGTTTGCGCGAATTGGGCGTACGCTGCGAGGTGGTCGTGAAGATCCCGAACGAGAAGATGTTGACGAACCACAGGTCGTTGACCCGGCCCACATCGACCCGATCCTCGCAACCCGTAGCGACCTGACGCGCCGCTTCGAGCAGTTCGTTCGACATGCCGAGCGCCCCGGCAAAATCGTTCGCCGTCCCGGCCGGAATCACCCCGATCGGAATATCGAGACCCTTGCGTTTCATGGCGTTGACGGCAAAATTGATGGTTCCGTCGCCTCCGGCCACGACCATCAGATCGATCGTCTCATGGCCCTCGAAGGGATTGACGGCAAAGTCGATCGGCTGCGGAATAACCCGGTAGCCGTTCGTACGGAAGATCTCGTCGATCTGTTCGGCTTCACGGGCGACGCGCCCCCGGCCCGATTCGGGATTATAGAGAAATACGGCGGTTTTCATAGATAAGAGTCGTTCGAATGGGTTGGTCCGGGGAGTTTCACTCCAGAATCAGCGGCTTCATCGCCGGGGAGACATACTCCTCATAGGCGTCACCCTCGCCCGCCAGGATGAAGTAGACCTTCACGCCCGGCATGCGGTCGACGGCCGCACGCGCATCGTCGGCCCCCATGGCCAGAAACATCGTCCCCAGGGCATCGGCCTCGGCACACGTCGGAGCCACCACCGTCACCGACAGCAGCCGCGACACGACACTGTGTCCCGTACGGGGATCGATCGTATGGGCCACCTTGTTGCCGTCGGCATCCAGATAGAAGCGGCGGTAGTTGCCCGACGTGGCCAGACCGCCCTCCGAGAGGCTGATCCGACGCTGGAGATACTCTCCGTCGCTCATGTTGCCGTCGAAGGGTGTCTCCACGCCGATGCGCCACGGATTGCCCTGGCGGTTGACACCCCGGCAGCGCACTTCGCCGCCGATGTCGACGATGTAGTTCTCGGCGCCGAAGCGCTCGACCAGCGCCGCCAGCAGATCCACCGTATAGCCCTTGGCCACGGAGTTGAAGTCGAGCTGCACGCGCGGATCGGCCTTCACCAGGCGGTTGCCTTCGATGTGCACCTTCTCACGTCCGACAAAGGTGAGGATCGAATCGATGTTCGGGTGTGCCTGCGCCTCCTTGCCCGCGAAGCCCCATGCTTCGACCAGCGGCTTGACCGTCACGTCGTAGCGGCCGTCACTCAGGGCGCCGATACTGTCGGCCAGCCGCAGGTTGAAGGCGATATGGCGGTCGACCGTATCGGTCTGGTTGCGGTTCAGACGGCTCAGCAACGAGTTCTCGTCGAAGATCGACATCGAAGCTTTCGCCTCGCGGTCGAGATCCATGACAGCCGCATAGAGCTCTTGTGCCGAAGCATCGCGCACGTCGGCGACGATATGCAGCGTCGTACCCAGCATCACCCCGTCAACGGTCGTATAGTCGGGGCGTCCGGTACACGAGGCCAGAACCACCGCCGCAACCACGGCCCAGGCGCCGCGGACTCGCTTGTTTCCCATAATTTTCCTGCGTTTAGGCACAAAAATACGATTTTCCCCGTAAACTTTTCATTTTTCGCCCGAAAAGACGAAGAATTTTCGACTTTTCATTCCTAAATCATAATTATATTCGTACCTTTGCCCAACGCTCTGGCGTTATCCACGGTAAGGGGGATGCGTCGTAGAGTGGAACTTAAATAAACTTTTACAAAATGGCTTATTTAACAGCTGAGAAAAAGCAGGAGCTTTTCGGCCAGTACGGCAAGTCTAACACCGACACGGGTTCGCCCGAGAGCCAGATCGCGTTGTTTTCGTACCGTATCAGCCACCTTACTGAACACCTCAAGAACAACCGGCACGATTTCGGTACCCAGCGCGCGCTGCTGCGTCTGGTCGGCAAGCGCCGCCAGTTGCTGGAGTACCTCAAGGAGGTTGACATCGAGCGCTACCGCGCCATCGTCAAGACCTTGAATCTCCGTAAGTAATCCGAGGTTTGAAATGAGGGCAATTCCCGAAGGGGGTTGCCTTCATTTTCTTGCGAAAAAAAATCGAGTACATCATAGGTTAAAATTTTTATGGAAGAAAAGAAGCTGTACAACGCAGTCCGCAAGATCATCACCCTCGGCGACGGCCGCCAGATCGAGATCGAAACGGGCAAGCTGGCCAAACAGGCCGATGGCGCCGTGGTCGTCAAGATGGGCGACACGATGCTCCTCGGCACCGTCGTGGCCGCAAAGGATGCAAAACCCGACACCGACTTCATGCCCCTGCAGGTCGAATACAAGGAGAAGTACGCCGCCTGCGGACGCTACCCCGGAGGTTTCATGAAGCGCGAAGGAAAGGCCAACGACAGTGAAATCCTCGTCGCCCGCCTGATCGACCGCGCCCTCCGTCCCCTGTTCCCCGCCGATTACCACGCCGAGGTATACGTCACCGTAAACCTCATCTCGGCCGACAAGGACATTCAGCCCGATGCCCTGGCCGGTCTGGCCGCTTCGGCTGCCCTGGCCGTGTCGGACATCCCCTTCGGAGGCCCCATCTCCGAGGTCCGCGTCGTACGCAAGAACGGGCAGTATGCCATCAACCCCAACTTCTCCGAAATGCCCGAGTGCGACCTCGACATCATGGTCGGCGGTACGATCGACAACATCCTCATGGTCGAGGGTGAGATGAAGGAGGTCTCCGAGGAGGTCATGCTCGGCGCCATCAAGTTCGCACACGAGGAGATCAAGAAGCAGTGCGCCGTACAGATCGAGCTCTCGAAGGAGCTCGGCAAGGACGTAAAACGCACCTACTGCCACGAGGTCAACGACGAGGAGCTCCGCCAGACCATCATCAAGGAGCTCTACGACAAGGCCTACGCCATCGCTACGAGCGGCACGATGAAGCACGAGCGCGAGGACCTCTTCAACGCCCTCGAGGCCGAATTCGCCTCGCGCTACACCGAGGAGGAGCTCGTCGAGAAGGCCCCGCTGATCCACAAGTATTTCCACGACGACGTCCTCAAGAAGGCCATGCGCAACATGATCCTCGACGAGGGCAAACGTCTCGACGGCCGCCGTACGGACGAGATCCGTCCCATCTGGTGCGAAGTGGGCTACCTGCCCGCCGCCCACGGTTCGGCCATCTTCACCCGCGGCGAAACCCAGGCCCTGGCTACCGTAACCCTCGGCACGAAGCTCGACGAGAAGGTCAAGGACGAGGTTCTCGTCCAGGGCACCGAGCAGTTCGTGCTCCACTACAACTTCCCGCCCTTCTCGACCGGCGAGGCAAAGGCCGCACGCGGTCTGTCGCGCCGTGAGATCGGACACGGACACCTCGCATGGCGCGCCCTGAAGCCCATGATTCCGCTGGGCGAGGAGAACCCCTATGCCGTCCGTGTCGTTTCGGACATCCTCGAGTCGAACGGTTCGTCGTCGATGGCTACCGTCTGCGCCGGCACGCTCGCCCTGATGGACGCCGGCGTCAAGATCAAGAAGCCCGTTTCGGGTATCGCCATGGGTCTGATCACCGACTCCTCGACCGGCAAGTGGGCCGTCCTCTCCGACATCCTCGGCGATGAGGACCACCTCGGCGACATGGACTTCAAGGTAACCGGTACGCGCGATGGTATCACCGCCACGCAGATGGATATCAAGGTCGACGGCCTCTCGTACGAAGTCCTCGCCAAAGCCCTCGAGCAGGCTCGTCAGGGCCGCATGCACATCCTCGACAAGATCACCGAGTGCATCGCCGAGCCGCGCGCCGACTACAAGCCCTTCGTACCGCGCATCGTCCAGATCACCATCCCGCAGGATATGATCGGCCCCGTAATCGGCCCCGGCGGAAAGGTCATCCAGGATATTCAGAAGACCACCAACACCACCATCACCATCACCGAGGTCGACAACAAGGGTATCGTCGACATCTTCGGCGTGGACAAGGCCGCCCTCGACGCTGCACTGGCCCGCATCAAGGCCATCGTGGCAATCCCCGAGGTGGGCGAAACCTATCACGGAAAGATCCGTTCGATCGTGGCATTCGGTGCCTTCGTCGAGATCCTCCCCGGAAAGGATGCCCTGCTCCACATCTCCGAAATCGACTACAAGCGTTTCGAGACCATGGAGGAGACCGGTCTGAAGGAGGGTGACGAGATCGATGTCAAACTCATCGGCGTCGATCCCAAGACCAACAAACTCAAGCTTTCGCGCAAGGCCCTGCTCCCGAAACCCGAGGGTTATGTCGAGCGTGAGCGTCGTCCCAGACCCGACCGCGGCGATCGCCGACCGCGGCACGACCACAAGGACGAATAAAACGTTTGTGAATGTGACATTTCGGGCGGAAATTTTATTTACATTTTCCGCCCGAAATTTTGCATAATTTGCCGGACTTTTCTATATTTGCGTTGTTCCAGCGGCTCAGACTGCCCACCGGATCGGCTTCTGCGGGTTAAGTCGCAGGAGCGGGTCACCCGACAGAGAGAGAGGAGGGGGGGGGAGAGAGAAAGAAGGGAAGAGAGGGAGAGAGAATAATGAAGTGGCGGAGGTGCTCGGGAAAAGAGACAAAACGAAGAAAAAGAAGGTACGAGGCGCTAAATGAAGCGCTGGAAGAAGAGAGGAGAGGAGAAAAAGAGAGAGGAAGAAGAGAGGGAAGAGTGAGAGAACAGGCATACGCCCCGATTCACAAGCGGACGTATCGGTTTTTAATCGAAAATAAGGCAAACAACAAATAAACACACTAACTTTATCTATTATGAAAAACATCATGAAATTGAGCGTTGTGCTCGTAGCTGCCGCTCTGGCATTCTCGAGTTGTAACTGCTTCAAGAAGATGGCCCAAAATCGGGACGACATCAAATTGACGGTGACCCCCGAGATTCTGACACTGAACAACGGCATCGTGGCCGCTGACATCAATGTCACGTTCCCCGAAGAGTACTTCAACAAGAAGGCTGTGATCAAGGTAACGCCCGTCATCGTTTTCGAGGGCGGCGAAGTTGCCGGTACGACCAAATATTATCAGGGTTCGAAGGTGGACGAGAACTACGCCGTTGTCGACAAGACCTCCGGTGGAAACTTCTCGCAGCATGTCGAATTCGCCTACGATCCCCGCATGGATCAGTGCGAACTCCAGCTCCGCGCCGAAATCAAGTGCCCGAAGGGCAAGTGCAAGGAGTTTACGCTCGTAAACCTCAACAACGGTGCAATCCCCACCAAGGAGGAGGCTGCCGTGCTGGCCGGCAATGACGAGGCTGCCAAGGCTGCCTTGGCCAAGGAGTTCGGTCTGACGGTCGCTTACGGTCTGAACACCCTGCAGAAGGATCTCAAGTACAGCGATCTGATGGAGCAGATGCCCAACGACTACAAGAAGGTCACCACCGTCGTTGACAAGACCGACCTGCTCTATGCCATCAACTCCTCCGTCGTGACGAAGAAGAACGAGCAGAACGCAAACCTCGACGCCTTCAAGGCCAACGTCGACAAGAACCTCGACAACGACCGCGCTACCCAGAACATCGCCGTGAAGGGTTACGCTTCGCCCGATGGTCCGGAGAAGTTCAACGACAAGCTCTCCAAGGCTCGTAGCGAGTCCAGCCAGAAGGTCGTTGCCAAACTGCTCAAGGATGCCGGTCTGGAGATCGACGCCGCTGCCTACGGTGAGGACTGGGACGGCTTCAAGGAGCTCGTCGAGAAGTCCAATATCCAGGACAAGAACCTCATTCTCCAGGTGCTGAGCCTCTACAACTCGCCCGCTGAGCGTGAGGCCGAAATCAAGAACATGTCCTCCGTATTCGAGGAGCTGAAGAAGGAGATCCTGCCCGAGCTCCGTCGCTCGCAGATCGTCAACAGCACCGATCTTCAGGGTCTGACCGATGCTGAGATCATGGAGGCTTACCGCAACGGTGGCGAACTCACCGCAGAGCACTACCTCTACGCCGCTCAGGAGCTGACCGAGGATCCCGCCGAGCAGGTTGAAATCCTCACCGCCGCTTCGAAGAAGTACAACGACGCCCGCATCTGGAACAACCTCGGTGTTGCCCAGACCGAAGTCGGCGACAAGGCTGCTGCCCTCGAGTCCTTCGAAAAGGCTGCCAAGCTCGACTCCTCGAAAGAGCTCAACAAGAACCTCCTGCTGGCCAACCTCGCTAACGGCAACACCGCCGAGGCCAAGAAGTATGCCGCTGCCGCCGACGCCGAGTCGAAGGCTGCCATGGCTGCTGCCGAGGGCGACTACAAGACCGCTGCCAAGGGTCTGACCGGCTACAACGAGGCTATTGCCCTGGTTCAGTCCAACGACCTGGCCGGTGCCAAGAAGGCCATCGCCAAGGACAACTCCGCTGAGGCCGACTACCTGCGTGCCGTCATCGCCGTCAAGGAGGGTGACCTGAAGACCGCCGAGGCTCAGCTCAAGAGCGCTACCTCGAAGAATCCCGAGCTCGCCGCCAAGGCTGCCAAGGACGTCAACCTCAAGGCGCTGAAGAAATAATTCCTCCCGCACTGAGGAATAAACGGGCCCGGATCGATTGATCCGGGCTTTTTTTTGCCGGTACGAATAATTTTCCTACTTTTGTGCAAAACCGTTAAGTATGGAATACGCCAACCATCTCAAAGAGTACGCGCCGGCCTGGAGCCCCGCACAGGTAGACGAAGAGGTCGCCCGCTTCCGCAAGATCGCCCAAGAGCGGAATCACAATATCGAGGTATACAAGTTCTGCTACTCGGCTATTGATCTGACGACGCTTTCGTGCAACGATTCGGTCGCTTCGGTCACCGAATTCGCCCGCAAGGCCGCAGAATTCTACGAAAAATACCCCGAAATCCCCAATGTCGCCTCGATCTGTGTCTATCCGGCATTCGTCGATACGGTAGGCGTTGCGGTTGACGGCACGCCGATGCGCATCACGAGTGTGGCTGGCGGTTTCCCTGCCTCGCAGACCTTCCTCGAGGTGAAGGCCCTCGAAGTGGCCATGGCCGTGGAGAACGGAGCCGACGAGATCGATATTGTGCTCAACGTCGGCAAGATGCTCACCGGGGCCTATGACGAAGCCGCCAACGAAGTAGAGGTGATCCGCACGGAGATGGACAGCGACATCGTGCTGAAGGTCATCATCGAGTCCGGAGCGCTGAAGACTCCGGAACTGATCCGCAACGCGTCGCTGCTGTCGATGTTTGCCGGTGCGGATTTCGTGAAGACCTCAACGGGCAAGATCGACGTGGCCGCTACACCCGAAGCCGCCGTCGTCATGTGCCAGGCGATCCGCGATTACCACGAAAAGACGGGCCGCAAGGTCGGTTTCAAGGCCGCAGGCGGCGTCCGCACCCCCGAGGAGGCTGCCCTCTACTACACGATCGTCGAGGAGATTCTCGGCAAGGAGTGGCTCACGACGGATCTCTTCCGCATCGGAGCCTCGTCGGCCGCCAACAACATCCTCTCGGCCATCGAAGGAAAAACGATCAAATACTATTAGCAGCCCTGCACAATTTGCATTGTACGGAAAACGGCAGCCTTTGTAGAAAGGTTGCCGTTTTTTCACGCGCATCAACCGGCCTTTGCGAGACAATGGCGCCCCCTCGAAGCGAAGCAAAGACCGCAGGCAGACCGAAGGACCAAGTAATTGCGGAAAGACCGGGCGGAAACTGAAATCCGACAACCGCAAGATCAGAACCAGAGGTTTCCCGATGGATTCAACGCAAAGAATCCGTCGACGGGGAGGGTTCT
The DNA here is from genome assembly GCF_002159375.1 of Alistipes sp. An54. Lineage (NCBI taxonomy): Bacteria > Pseudomonadati > Bacteroidota > Bacteroidia > Bacteroidales > Rikenellaceae > Alistipes > Alistipes sp. An54. The sequence continues at coordinate 32,463 of NZ_NFIA01000003.1, read as the reverse complement.
GCCGGAGTATCACCCGGAATAGCCGCGGAGTCCACTCCAGGTTTCGTTCCGGGAACCGCTTCAGAGCCGGAGCGTACGGATGTATCCCCGACAGCCTCCTGCGTCGGAACAGGAGCCCGCTGTGAATCCTGCGGCACAAGCGTCACACCGGGATCGCCAAACGGAAGCATCGAACGGTAGCGACCGTGATGAAGGATCGTTATCACCACAACGGCCAGCACGGCCAAAGTCACCACAAAACCGATCAGTCGCTTAATCATCGCTGGCCTCCTCTCCTTTCAAAACGGCAATCGCCCGCATGATGACGTTGTCCACGGGATAGATATTCGCATAGAAACCGTTGTCTTCGAGCTGCGTATTGCGGCCGATATAGGCCCGAAGCTGCGCCTCGATCAGCTTGCGCGAACGGGCAATGTCGCCGTAGCGCGGTGCAACCCCCTTGCGGGCCGCATAGCGGATGAAATCCTCGACCAGCGCCCGGTCGCTGTCGAGCAGCGTCTCGAGATCACCGATCGTCTGCACGGCATTGAGCGCCTCGCGGTGACGGTCGGCGTACTCGATCGTATAGCGGTAGAGGATGTTGCGGCCCACGACCTCGACGAAATAGGGGGTCACATCGGTCGTGTCGGCCGGTACAAAAATGTCGGGCATGATGCCTCCGCCGCCATAGACGATCTTGCCGCCGGGCGTCACCCGCTTGAGCGAGTCGGCAAAGTGGATGCTGTCGGCCGAGAAGAACTCGTTGTTGCGGTAACGGTTGTAGAGATCCTCCTCGTAACTCTCGTCGTCGCCGATCGTATAGGGTTTCTGGATCGATCGGCCGGTGGGGGTGTAGTAGCGGGCCGTCGTCAGACGCAGCGCCGAACCGTCGCTGAAGGGGATCTGGCGCTGCACAAGCCCCTTGCCGAACGAACGCCGGCCGATGATCGTGGCGCGGTCGTTGTCCTGCAGGGCGCCGGCCAGAATCTCGCTCGACGAGGCGCTCCCTTCGTCGATCAGCACGGCCAGCTCCATATTCTGGGCCGAACCTCCGCCGTCGGCGTATTCTCGCAACTGCTGGTGGTGGCGGTCCTCCGTATAGACGATCAGCTGCCCTTCGTGCAGAAACTCGTCGGCTACGCCGATCGCCTGATCGAGATAACCGCCCGAATTGCCCCGCAGGTCGAAAATCAGTTTGTTGACCCCCTCGGCCTGCAGCGCGGCAAGCGCACGGCGGATCTCCTCGTGAGTCGTCCGTGCGAACTGGCCCAGTTTGATGTAGCCGATGCTGTCGGTGATGCGGAACGACGATTCGACACTCTTGATCGGGATGACACCCCGCTCAACCTCGACCTGCACCAGATCCGGAATTCCCTGCCGTTCGAGCCCCAGGTGCACCTTCGAGCCGCGCGGACCGCGGAGCTTCCGTACGACCTCGTTCTGGGGGATCTTGCGCCCGGCCACCAGCGAATCGTCGATCTCGATGATCCGGTCGCCGGCCTTGATCCCGGCCTTGTCGCTCGGACCCTGCGGGATGACGTTCAGCACGATCACCGTATCGGTGGCCATGTTGAAGACCACGCCGATGCCGTCGAACTCCCCTTCGAGCGGTTCGTTCAGCGCGGCCATCTCCGAGGCCGGAATATAGACCGAATGGGGGTCGAGTTCACGCACCAGCAGCGGAATGACGTGCTCGGAGAGCGAATCCATCGAGACGGAGTCGACATACTCGTTCTCGATCAGGGAAAGCGTATAGGTGAGTTTGTTGGAGGGGAGCGTCATGCGGTCCAACACCCCCTTGAGTTGCGAAGCCGTCGTGTTGCGTCCGAGGTACTGTCCGAGCAGCAGCCCCGCTACCACGCCCGCCGCCAGCAGCAGCGGGAAGAGAATCGTCTGTTTCGAATTGCGGTACATCACTTGTTCTTGAAGGTATAGGTCAGACCGACGCTCAACAGCGTTTCGGTCTGTACGGAGAGGTTCTGCGCCCGGTTGTAGTAGAGCTGGAAACTCAGCGTCGTCGTCAGGAATTTCGTGGCCTTGATATCCACGGTATTGGTCCAGCGCACCGTCGGATGAATCGCCAGGCGCGGCTTGAGTTCGGGATCCGAACCGTTCTGCTCCCACGTCTGCACGGCATCCAGATAGCGGTTGTAATCGTTATACTTGTGCGGCTGCCCCACGTCGGTGATCCAACCGTAGAAGGTATAGAGCGTCGTTCGATAGCGCAGGTAACCCGTCTTGCCGAACGTGCGGTCGAAGTTGATCTCCACCGACGAACCGCCCTCGTACTTCGAGGTCTTGCCCTCGGAGGCCAGACCATAAGATTCCCACCCCGGTTTGTTGCTATCCCAACTGTTGCTCCGAATTCGCGAACTCTCCACAAAAACGGCACTCAGGGCTACCGGCGAGATATTGACCGCTATGGGAAACTTCGCAAGCGGACTCTTGTAGGTCAAACCCAGCGAAATGTCGAGGTAACCCGGCGAGAGGAAGGAGCTCTTCAGATGTTCACGTTCCTGCTCGGTACGCGACTTGTAGCCGTTGACGAACTGGCTGCGGAACTGGAACGTCGAACCGTAGGACCAGTTTTTGGCCAATTTGAAGGCCGGATTGACCCATACGACAAACTCATCCTGATTCTTGAACCACACGCCGTTGCTCACCGGTTCGTTCTCCGCGTTCGTCGTCTCCACCTTCATGCGGTTGTAACCCAGTTTGGCAGAAGCCTTCGTCTCAATCGAGAAGAGGTTTTTCTTAAACAGATGCCTCAGGTTGAACGAGGCGACCAGCGCAATAGAGTTATCACCGCCCGATACGGAGATCCATGGATCGTTATAGGAGGTCAACGTGCCCTGCAGTCCTGCACTGATTTCCAAATCATTGCGCTCCTTGCGGATGGCGGCACGCTCGGCCTTGTAACGGGCCAGACTGAAATAGTCGACATCCACTGACGTGGATTTCAGTTCATCGTGGAACTTCACGTCCGAGGGCTCGGCATTGACCTCGTCAATCGAGATCTGGGCCGCGGCCGGAAGGCTCGAAAACAGCAGGAAAAACCCTGCGAGAAGCACATGTGAACGTTTCATAACGGGTTCAAGGCGTTATATTTCCAAAATGCAAAGTTATGAATTTATTTACAAATTCCTTAACTTTGTCCAAAACAACACGAAACATCGAACACCATGAAATACTTCGGAGCACACGTCAGCGCATCGGGCGGGCTGGAGAACGCCCCCCGCAATGCCCACGCCATCGGCGCCACGGCCTTTGCCCTCTTCACCAAGAACCAGCGTCAGTGGATGGCCAAGCCCCTGACCGCGGCCGAGATCGACGCCTTCCGCCGCGCCTGCGACGAGTGCGGGTACACCCCGGCGCAGATCCTTCCCCACGATTCGTACCTGATCAACCTCGGACACCCCGAGGCCGAAGCCCTCGAAAAGTCGCGCACGGCCTTCACCGACGAGATGAAGCGCTGCGAACTGCTGGGGCTCGACCGCCTGAACTTCCACCCCGGAAGCCATCTGAAGCAGATCTCCGAGGAGGAGAGTCTCGACCGCATCGCCGAGTCGATCAACCTCGCCCTCGAAAAGACGCACGGTGTCACGGCCGTCATCGAGAACACCGCCGGGCAGGGTTCGAATCTCGGATTCCGCTTCGAGCACCTCGCCTATCTGATCGACCGCATCGAGGACAAGTCGCGCGTCGGGGTCTGCATCGACACCTGCCACGCCTTCGCCGCCGGTTACGACCTGCGCACCGAGGAGGCCTGCGAAGCCACCTTTGCCGAATTGGAGCGGGTTGTCGGATTCCGCTATCTGAAGGGGATGCATCTGAACGATGCGATGAAGATCCTCGGAAGCCGCGTCGACCGCCATTCGTCGCTCGGCGAGGGAATGATCGGCGAGGCCTGCTTCCGCTACATCGCCCGCGATCCGCGGTTCGACGCCATTCCACTGATCCTCGAGACCCCCGACGAGAGCCGTTGGGCCGAGGAGATCGCCCGGCTGAAGGCCTTCGCCGCCGAGGTGCAATAGGCACAGGCAGCGGGACTCGACGGCAGAGAGTCCGGAGCCGACCTGACCGCAGCGTCAAAGGCTCCCCGGCTGCGACAGTCCGCAGGACGCAGCAGGGGGGGGGATGGAAGGGTAGTCGACGTTCCGCCTCTACCCGGAACCTTTTTCCCCCCCCCTCCTTTCCCGGCTACAGCCGGTCGAGGCATTCGCGAATGAGCGCCGCACTGTCGCGCACCTCCTCCTCGGAGATCGTCAGCGGCGGCGAAATACGGAACGCCGTGTCGCAGAAGAGAAACCAGTCGCTCAGGATCCCCGCCTCCTTGAAGAGTTCCATGATCCGGTAGAGGCGATCCGAAGAGCCCAGCTCGACGGCCAGCAACAGACCGCTGCGGCGGATCTCCCGCACGGCCGGATGGTCGCGCAACAACTCTTCGTACAAGGCACCCTTCGCCTCGACCGTCTCGACGACGCGGTTCTCCAGCAGGTAGTCGAGCGCCGCCAGACCCGCCGCACAGCAGACCGGATGGCCGCCGAAGGTCGTAATGTGTCCCAGCACGGGGTCGTGCTGCAGGGTATCCATCACCTCGTGGCGCGCGATGAAGGCTCCGAGAGGCATCCCTCCGCCGAAAGCCTTCGCCAGGCAGACGATATCGGGCACCACGCCGTACTTCTGCATGGCGAACAGCTCGCCCGTACGGCCCAGCCCCGTCTGGATCTCGTCGAAGATCAGCAGCGTCCCCGTCTCGTCGCAACGCTTGCGAAGCGCCTCGAGGTAACCCGGCTTCGGAGGACGCACACCCGCCTCGCCCTGTACCGGTTCGGTCAGCACGCAGGCCGTGCGGCGCGTGATGCGCTCCAGCTGGTCGAAGTCGTTGAATTCGATGGCCTGCACGTCGGGCAGCAGCGGCCGGAAGGCCCCCTTCCACTCCTCACCCTCGGGGGCGCCCATCATGCTCATCGCACCGTGGGTCGAACCGTGGTAGGCCCGCCGCATGGAGATCATCTCCGTACGGCCCGTGAAGCGCTTGGCCAGCTTCAGCGCCCCCTCGACCGCCTCGGCGCCCGAGTTGACAAAGTAAACACTCTCCAGATCGCCGGGCAGCAGCGAGGCGATCTTCGCCGCATAAGTCACCTGCGGTGTCTCGACCAGCTCGCCGTAGACCATCACGTGCATGTAGCGCGCCACCTGCTCCTGCACGGCCCGCACCACGGCCGGATTGGCATGTCCGACGTTGCTCACCGAAACCCCCGCCACCAGGTCGTAATAGCGTTTTCCCTCGGGCGTGTAGAAAAAGGTGCCCTCGCCCCGGGCCACCTCCACCAGCATCGGCGAAGGCGACGTCTGGGCCACGTGGGCCAAAAACTGTTTCCGAAGAATCGTACTCATCCTATTTCACTTGTTAAAACGTCACTCCGCAGTGCCGAAGCGTCGCTGCAGGATTGCATCGGCATCCTTCACGCTGCGCCGCATCCACCGCTCCATCAACGCCGCCTGCTCCGCGACCGGAAGCTCCCACCCCGCGACCGTACGCCGCACCCGCAACGAGAGTTCGTAGATCAGGATCGCCGCCGAGGCCGAGACGTTCAGACTCTCGACCAGTCCGCACATCGGGATGCGCAGAAACTCGTCGGCTCCGGCAATCGCCTCGTCCGAAATGCCGGCGTGCTCCGTGCCGAAGATCAGCGCAAAGGGCCCCTTCGCGACGTCGAACGTCTCGGGGGTCACATCCTCGCAGTGGGGCGTTGTGGCCACGATGCGGTAGCCCTCGCGCCGCAGCGAGGCGATGGCCTCCGCCGTCGAGGCGTGGCGCTCGACATCGACCCATCGCTCCGACCCACGCGCAATGACCGGATTGGGCCGGAAGGTGCAGCGCGTCTCCACAGTGTGCAGATGCTGCACCCCGAAGGCGTCGCAATGGCGGATCAGCGCCGCGGCATTCTGCCCGTGGTACATGTTCTCGGCCAGCACCGTCATGTAGCGCATGCGCATGGCGACGCTGCCCCGCAGCACGCCGTAGCGCTCGGGGGTCATGAACTCCGCCAGGAAGGCAATCCGCTCCGCCGCAGGCCCCGCCTCGGGACCGAACAGCGCATCGCTGCGCGGCGTCGTGTCGTTACTTGCGGTACTTCTCATCTTCGTCGAGGATTTTCAGGTAGCTCTCGTAGCGCGGCCAGGCAATCTCGCCCGCCTTGACCGCCTCCACCACGGCACAGCCCGGCTCGTGGGTATGCGTGCAATTATAGAAACGGCACCCCGGAGCCACACGCATCATCTCCGGAAAGTAGTGCCACAACTCGGCATCGTCGATGTCGATCAGTCCGAAACCCTTGATCCCGGGCGTGTCGATCACCGCTCCGCCCCCCTGCAGGGGATACATCGTCGAGAAGGTGGTCGTATGGCGCCCCTTGTGGTGACTCTCGGAGATTTCACCCGTGCGGATGTCGAGCGCGGGGTCGATCGTCTGGATCAGGGTCGACTTCCCGACTCCCGAATTTCCCGACACGAGCGTTGTGGAACCGGTCAACAACCTGCGGACCTCCTCCACCCCCCGTCCGTCCCGGACCGAAACCTCCAGAACACGGTATCCGGCCCCCTCGTAGACGGCCCGGAAGTCGGCCACGGCCTCCGGATCCTGCAGGTCGATCTTCGACAGCAGGATCGTCACCGGCACCTTGTAGGCCTCGCACGTCACCAGAAAACGATCCACGAACTCCGGCGGAGTCTCGGGCGACTGCAAGGTGACCATCAGCAACGCCTGGTCGATGTTCGAGGCGATGATGTGCGACTCCTTCGAGAGGTTCGAAGCCCGGCGGATGACATAATTGCGCCGCGGACGAATCTCCACGATCACCCCTTCGCCGGGAGTCTCCTCCCGTTCGCACTCCACCACGTCGCCCACAACAACCGGATTGGTCGACCGCACCCCCTTCAGGCGCAGGCGCCCCCGGATCCGGCAGCGCACATGCCCGCCCTCCGGCGTGGCCACGTCGTACCAACTGCCCGTCGCACGCACGACGGTGGCTGTAAATCGCTCATTCATCGGTTGGTCTGTTATCGTTCTGAAAGGTGATTCTCTCGTACATCCGCTCCACGAAGGGGAAGAGGCTCTCCGAAAGCCGAAGAATCGGACGGTAGCTCCGCGACTCATCGAGCGTCTGCCGCTTGACCAGCGTATAGTCCGCATTCAGCCGGCTGAAAGCCGAGAAGAGCACGCTCATGACCAGCAGGTATTTCACCACCGAGACGGCAATGCCCAACAGGATGTCCGCCACGCCGAACCCCGCAAAGTGAAAGAGACGGCGCACCAGTCGTGCCGCAATGGCCACCACAAGCACCACCACGATCAGCACCGTGACGAAACCGCCCGCTGCGGCCACCTCTTCGTCGAGCCGGAGCAGCGCACCGACCTCGGCGCCGAAACGCGCCGCCAGCCAGATCCCCGCGACGATTCCCGCCAGCGAAAAAATCTGTACGATGAAGCCCTGGCGCCAGCCATTCCAGACGGCCAGCACCAGCACCAGGCAGACAAGCAGATCAATCGTATTCAAGCAGTGCTTTTTAAGTTCCGAAAGATACGAAAATTACCTGAACGAGCCAAAAAAAGCACCGATACCGCCTTTTTGACCTGTCTTCTATTAATATAGGTATAAAGGCTCAGCGAACTACGTCCCGAAGCTTGACTCCCAGAGCGTTACAAATTATACACAAGGTTTTAACCGTCAGATTCGTTCGACCGGCTTCGATACGGCTCATGTTGGATCTCTCCATGTCACACCTGTAAGCCAGTTCCTGGACCGTCAGCTGACTCGCCCTCCTCAACTCCTTGATTCTCCCGGAGATATATCTTATCTCCTCCTGATAATCCATTCCCATTTCAAAAATCTTGACAAAAATTTTGCGGTACAAATTTTTATCTTTATATTTGCACCATGCGTATCATATATGATACCAACAGGCGAAAAAACTGATGCATTAACACACTGAAAGTCAAAGATCGAACACACTCATTTATTCAATCATTCCACTATGAAACACAATCTATTCAGGAATTTCACGGCATTGCTCCTGAGCGGAACAATGCTGGCCGGTGTCGGTTGTAAGGACTATGACGACGACATCGACAACATCAACAAACGTCTCGACGAGATGCAGGTGACGGTCTCCAGTCTGCCCGAGCAGATCGAGGCCATCAAGGGTTCGATCCCCGACCTCGCGTCGCTGACCTCGCGTGTCGCTGACCTCGAAGGGAAACTCGAGGGCGTAACCGATCTGAAAGGCCAGCTCGACGCACTCAAGGGACTGGAAAACACCCTGAAAACGTATATCGACGATGAGATCGGCAAGGCTACGACGGCCGATGCTCTGAAAAAAACGCTGGACAACTATTATGCGACCGCTACGGCTCTGAGCGACCTGGAGCTCAAGTTGACCGACATCACGAAGGACAACGGCGCAATCGACCAGGCCGTGGCTGCTGCCGTTTCCGAGATTCAGAACGATCTCTCGGATCTCGAATCGAGCATCAAGACCTGGATGGGATCGCAGATGGAGGGCTATCTCACCGCGGAAGCAACCAAAACGTATGCGGATAACGCAGCCAGCGGTGCCGTGAAAGACGTTTTCGATCAAATCAAATCGGCTCAGGGCGAGTATTACGATGCGCTTACCGATGCCGTGAAAAATGCGATTGTGGGTGAAAACGGCACCATCAAGATCGGCAAGGAGCAGCTCGACAGCGCCCTGCAGACCCTGATTGATGAGATCACACCGCTGATCAGCCGCGTTGCCGAACTCGAAGGCCGCATCCAGTCGCTGGTATACGTCCCCTCGACGCTGGAAGAGGCTCAGAACAACACGATCATGTTCAAGGGTACTTCGTGGATCCAGTTCGGTAAGTCGACGAAGTTCTACCTGGACCAGACCAACAAACAGACGGCAAAGATCACCTTCCGCGTATCGCCCGCTTCGCTGGCCGGAAAGATTACGAAAGAGAACACCTCCATCGTAACCGAGAAGATCTCGAAGACCCGCGCCGGTGAGCCGCTCTTCGTGGTAACCGATGTGACCGCCGAGAAGGAGTCGGACGGTGAGGCCTACACCGGAGCATTCACGGTTACGGCCGAATGCAACTACAACTACGGCGAAGTGGATGGTGAGACGCTGGCCATCGCCCTGAACGTCAACATCGCTCCGGCTGAGGGCAGCGACAGCAAATTCGGCATCGATTACACGACCCCGTACATCGGAACCGATTATGAGGAAGGCGGCGAGATCAACGACAAACTCGTCATCGCCAAAGAGATGGAAAATGGCGCATTCGTTGAGCCCGACGGCGGCATGTACAAAACGGAGCTGAAATACAACTCGGATGAGACCGTCACCTTCCTGGATGGATTCTCGATCTACTACAAGGATGGCGACGAGTACACGGCCCTTTCGAACTGGGAAAACGCCGAGGACCTCATCGAGATCGCAGCTCCCGAGGAGAAGGCAACGACCACCGGAACGGAAAACCTGTACGAACTGGGAACGACGACTGTCAGGTTCAAGGATGCGGCAAATGGAAGCAACGTAGGCGAGATCAACTCAAAGATCACCTCGGAATCGTTCACCTTCAACCTCGTATACAAAGAGGAGACGATTGAGGTGGGCGGCGTACAGCACGAAATCACGATTGTCGGTGACAACACGGACGTTCAGGCCGATGCCATTGCCATGACCTGGAACTATGCTGCGGCCAGCTCCGATCAGCATTACAGCAAGGAGGCCATTGATCTTGCCGAGAATGTGCTGGATCCGAAGACCTACGTCGCCATGAAGGGTTACACGCAGGCCGCCGAACTCGCAGCAGGCAAGTATACCGTAGCACTTACCAAGAACGGTCAGGCTGCCGCAGGTATCACCGCAACGATCGCACTGACAACGACGCCGAGTGTCGCAGGCGACGCACAGCAGATTCAGGTAACGCTGACGGGCGATCTGAAAGAGACGGCCACTTACGAGCTGAAGGCCGTTTACATGCACGAGGATTTGACCACCGCGACGATCAACGCCACGATCGACGTGACGGGCATGCCGACTCTCCCGAGCTATGACCTCTCGAACGGAACCACCTCCATCAAGGAGTACAAGGGTCAAAACAGGTTCGAAATGCTGGAGGACTTCGCCGCCGCATACGCCAAGAAGGTTTGGAATGACGAGCTCGAAGCCGCATTCGGTACCGAGGAGACGCTGGCTGGCATCTTTACGGATATCACCCCGACGGCTGCCGGCAGCGACAAGGCTACGCTGAGCGCCGAGGAGGGCAACATCTTCGTCACCTTCGAGGATACAGCCACGTTCGGCGAAAGCTACCAGCCGACGCTTACCTTCACCCACGGAACGATCGCAGATCTGAAGGTTCTCTTCACGAGCAAGGTCCAGCTCGCCAAACCCGCCAACGTGCAGCTGAAGGCCAACGACGCTATCATTTCGAACGGACAGGCTACGGCTCAGACCCAGATCTCGGGCACCTCGTTCGACGTCATCGACAAGGCACTCGACGGAGCCTTCTTCTACGACCAGAGCATCGAAGGCCTGAAGGTTGTCTACGGCATCGCCACGAATCTGGATGATTTCGAGGGCGGAGAGGCTCCGGCCATTGTCGACAACAAGCTGGCCTGGAACGACTGGACGGGGCTGACCCTCGACGTGAAGGCCGCACTCGAACTGAACGGCCGTCAGATCGACGAGGCTACGTTCACCGTGGCAATCAAGGATCCGATCGTCGACGCACAGATCTCGATGCTGGAGAATGTCAATGCCTCGATCTACACCGACGCAAAGAACAAGACGTTCAACGTGGCCTCGATGCTGAAACTTTCGGCCCAGAACGGCAAGAACGTATTCGCCGACAGCGACCTCGCAACGGCTATCGAAGGCAAACCCAGCTACAAGCTGGTCGAGGAGAACCCCAACATCGAACTGGCGGACGGCGTTGTCAGCCTGATCACCGACTCCTCGCTCACACTCACGGCTTTCGATGTAGAGGTTGAGGTTAATTACAGCTATAAATTCGGAAAACGCGGACCCGTCACGGTAACGGTTCACATCGTTCCGGGTGCCAACCCCGCAGAGACATCGGGCAACTGATCAAAATCCCTTTAGGGAGAGGGAAATAACCGGTGATGCCGGGCGCAGAATCGAACCGCAGCGATTCGCGCCCGGCTCCTTTGTCTCCGCCGGCCGGCTCCGCCCGGAATTCACGAAAAATAATGTTTGATTTTCATACCGCGTTGTGTATCTTTGCAGGGATGAACCCCGACGGCCGCATCCGGCATACAGAGTCCCGGCTCGCCGATCGGAGCCTTAAACGTCCTGCCATGAAACGATTCATAACTCTTGTGCTGCTGATGCTCGGAATCGCACTCTCGGCCCGCGCCCGGGAGGTATTCCCTATCAACGAAGGCTGGCGCTTCTACTTCAAGACCGAGCGTACGTCCGACAATGCCCGCCATGTCACCCTTCCCCACAGTTGGAACACCGACCCCCTGGCTCAGGGTTACTGGCTCGAAACAACGGGCAACTACATGAACGGCATGTACATCCCCAAAGAGTGGGCTTCGAAACGCCTCTTCGTGAAGTTCTACGGCGTACAGAGCGTCGCCGACGTCTTCGTCAACGGAAGCCACGTCGGCACCCACCGCGGCGGCGGTACGGCCTTCGTCTTCGAGATCACCGACAAGGTCCGCTTCGGAACGGACAACGCCCTGCTCGTGATGGTCAGCAACAGCTGGCGCGACGACGTGCTGCCCACCTCCACGGACATGAACTCCTACGGCGGCATCTACCGCGAGGCCGAACTCATCGTCACCGAATCCACCGCCGTCTCCCCGCTCTACTACGGCTCGGACGGAGTGCTCATCCATCCGCAAAGCGTCTCGGCGGAACGCGCCGAAGGCGAAATCGAGGTGCACCTCACCTCGCGCAGCGAAAACACCTGCATGCTCAACCTTGAAATCTCGGCTCCCGACGGCAGAACCCTCTTCACGAAACGCCAGAAGGCCAAAATCGAGGACAAACCCGTACTGATTCCCTTCCAGGTCGAGAACCCCGAACTCTGGAGCCCCGACCATCCGGCCCTCTACACCGTGACGGCTGCCATCGGCGAAGACAGCATCACCGACCGCGTAGTCGTCCGGACCGGATTCCGCTCGCTCAACGTCACCCCGGCCGATGGTTTCCTGATCAACGGCGTGCGGACTCCGCTGCACGGCGTGGTGCTGCACCACGACAACGCCCTCTCGGGCGGAACCCTCGTCGCCCAGGATTACGATGCCGATCTGCAGGTCGTCCGCCGCATCGGCGCCAATGCCATCCGCTCGGCCGTCATGCCCCATGCGCAGTACCTCTACAACCGCTGCGACGAAACCGGCCTGATGGTCTGGATCGACGCCCCGCTGCAGCGATCCCCCTTCCTGAGCGACATGGCCTACTTCGCAACCCCGGCCTTCGAGGAGAACGGGCTGCAGCAGCTGCGCGAAATCATCGCCCAGCACATCAACCATCCTTCGGTGGTCATGTGGGGCATCTTCTCCCAACTCTGGATGCGCGGCGACGACGTAACCCCCTATCTGCGCCGGCTGAACGAGACGGCTCACACGATGGATGCCTCGCGCCCGACGGTCGCCTGCAGCGATCAGGACGGAACCGTCAACTTCATCACCGATCTGATCGTCTGGAAACAGGATGTCGGCTGGCAGCGCGGATCGACCGACGACGTGGCCGTATGGCGCGACCTGCTGCAGAAGAACTGGTCCCATCTGCGCTCGGGCGTGCAGTACGGCGAACCGGGATTCCTCGGGCACAAGAGCTACACCTCACAGGCACTCCCCCGCTCGAACTGGCTGCCCGAAGAGCGGCAGACCCGTTTCCACGAGGAGTATGCCCGCAACCTGCAGAACGATTCGCTCTTCTGGGGGGTATGGATCGAGAGTCTGTTCGATTACGGATCTTCGCGTCGCCCCTACGGCGTGAACGGCACGGGACTGCTGACCCTCAACCGCCGCGAAGCCAAGGATGCCTTCTATCTCTACAAGGCCCTGTGGAACACCGCGGAACCCACGCTGCACATCGTCAACAAGCGGCTGCGGATGCGCGACGGCAACATGCAGCTCTTCCGCGTCTATTCGTCGGCCGGAACCCCACTGATCATGGCAGGTGCCGACACGCTGGCCGTGACGGAGTATGCCCCGTGTCAGTACCGCACGGATTCGGTATCGCTGCAGGGCGTGGTCGAGATCAAGGCGATGGCCGGAGCGCTGCGTGACAGCGTCACGATCCGAATCGGCAACGTCCTAAAACCGAAACGGACGCCGGGCCTTCGGCGAACAGCAGGTCCGCAAACGACAAATTAGCCGCAAAGGGCATCCGGTCGGAGAAGACCTGGAAATAGGGCTCGGCCTCGAAGGCCGGGCCCTCGCTGTTTCGGCTGCGCAGGTCGAGATCGCCCGGACGGGCCTCGACGTAGCGCTCGCAGAGGGTCGGCATCGGGATCCTGGCCAGCGAGCACAGCACCTCGAGCAATCCGAGGTTGTACTCCACCAGAAAGTCGTACGGCCGCGTGTAGAAGGGCTCGAAGCGTCCGGCGTAGTGGTCGAAATAGGGCGACGAGCGGTAGGAGGAGACCAGCGCCCCCCAATGCTGGTGCTGCCAGCGCTTCGAGTAGTCGAGGCGCACGTCGCGCATCGGCTGCCGAGGGCGGTTGGCGTGGCAAACGTGGGCCGTGAGCTCCATCACGCCGCCGGTGGCCAGAATCCGGGTCCGGTTGCGCTCGGAGCGTTTCACGAAGTGTTCGCCGAGGTCCACGACGCAGTCGCCGCGGAGCAGGCGGGCAAAATAGGAGACCGAGGGCAGGTAGGCAAGGGGAAGTATGGTCATCGTCAGAGCGGGTGATAAAGGTCAATGGGTGTATCCGGAGGCGTCGTTTCGGGCCCCGGAGAATCAGTTTCAAGTCCGGGACGGGGTCCGGGAGCGTCTGTTTCGAGAATCCGGATCGATCAGAGTATCGGAGACATCGGAGGGTTCGGGGCGTCAGTTGCAGGGCTCGGGTGCTGCCGGAGCATCGGGAGCGTCGACCCAGTCGCCGTTCTGGCGGATCAGCTCGATCAGGCGGTCGAGAGCCTCCTCCTGCGGGATGTTGCGCACGATCACCTCACGCCCCTTGTAGAGCGTAATGCGGCCCGGACCGGCCCCCACATAACCGTAATCGGCATCGGCCATCTCGCCCGGACCGTTGACGATGCAGCCCATGACGCCGATGCGCAGGTTTTTCAGGTGCGACGTACGGGCCTTGATCTCCGCAAGGGTCCGCTCGATATCGTAGAGCGTCCGTCCGCACGACGGGCAGGCGATATACTCCGTATGGGAGAAGCGCACGCGCGCCGCCTGCAGGATCATCAGCTCCAGATCGCGGATCTGCGCCGCGGTAAGGGCCGGGGCATCGATCCAGATGCCGTCGGCCAGTCCGTCGAGCAGCAGCGGCCCCAGGTCGGCCGCCGCCTTCACGGCCACCGCCTCGAGCGTGGGATCGTCATAGCGGCGCCGCACGACAACCGGTTCGTCGGGAGTCTCCAGATTCAGAATCGCCGCGCGCAGTTCGGCCGTCGGATTCTCCGACGTGGCCTCCAGGATACGAAAGCCGTCGAGCGGTTCGCTGTGGATTACGGGTACAGTGACGTGCGAACGGCGGCGGTAGGCCGTCGGCGAATAGCGTTCGGGGTGGCGGACCTCGAACACGCCAGGACGCGAAGCGAAGTGTCGGACAAGCATCTCAGCCACGGGAATCTCGTTCTCGGGCGCTTCAGTCAGCGAGACGCGGATCGTGTCGCCGATGCCGTCGGCCAGCAGCGCCCCGATCCCCACGGCGCTCTTCACGCGCCCTTCGAGGCCGTTGCCCGCCTCGGTGACCCCGAGGTGGATCGGGTAATGCATCCCCTCGGCATCCATCGCCTCGACCAGCAGCCGGTAGGCTGCCACCATCACCCGCGTGTTGCTCGACTTCATCGAAACGACTACCTGGTCGAAGTCGCGCTCGCGGCAGATCCGCAGGAACTCCATGGCCGAGACGACCATCCCCTCGGGCGTATCACCCCAGCGGTCGAAGACCCGCCGCGCAAGCGACCCGTGGTTGACGCCGATGCGCAGCGCCACGCCCCGCCGGCGGCACTGTTCGATCAGCGCCTCGAATTCGCCGTGTTCGTTGCGGTAGTTGCCCGGATTGATGCGTACCTTGTCGACGTACTGCGCCGCGATGGCGGCCACCTCCGGCACGAAGTGGATGTCGGCCACGACGGCCGTATCGAAGCCGTCGGCCCGCAACTGGCGGACGATGTTGGAGAGGTTCTCCCCCTCGCGCCGCCCCTGGGCCGTCAGGCGCACGATCCGGCCCCCGGCCCGGTCGATACGCTCGATCTGAGCCACGCTCGCCGGCGTGTCGTTCGTATCCGTATTGGTCATCGACTGCACGGCCACCGGACGGTCACCGCCGATCGTCACCTGCCCGATCCGCACCTCGCACGTCGGGCGTCGTCTGAATGTCGTCAGATCCATTTCCTGAGAGTTTTCGACAAAGATAGTACAAATTTAACTATCTTTGTCTTCGTGGAGATACTCGACAACGACATAAAGTACGTCCCGGGGGTCGGCGAGGCCCGCGCCAAGCTCCTCGACCGGGAACTGGGAATCCGTACGGTAGGCGACCTGCTCTCGCACTATCCGTTCCGATACATCGACCGCACGCGCGTCTACCGTATTGCCGAAATCACCGACTCGGCCGGACTCTCCTACGTGCAGTTCCGCGCCCGCGTCATGGGGGTCGCCTACGCCGGGGCGGGGCGCAAACGCCGCTTCACGGTCCAGGTGCAGGACGACTCGGGACGCGCCGAACTGATCTGGTTCCAGGGCATCAAGTGGATCGAAAAAAGGGTCGAGGTCGGCCGCGAGTATCTCGTCTTCGGACGCCCGAACTTCTTCCACGGCGAACTCTCGATCGCCCACCCCGAACTGGAGACCGTCGAGCAGGCCCTCTCGCGAAAGGTCGAGAGCGGCATGCAGGGCATCTACCCCTCGACCGAAAAACTCGGCAACGTCCTCGGCACGAAGGGCATGTACCAGATCGTCTGCAACGCCTGGACGCTCGTCCGCGACCGCATCACGGATCCGCTGCCCGAGGCGCTCCGGCAGCAATACGGTCTCATCCCGCTGCCCGAGGCACTCTACAACATCCACTTCCCGCAGTCGCAGGAACTGCTCCGCCAGGCCCAGTACCGGCTGAAGTTCGACGAACTGCTCGGCGTACAGCTCAACATCCAGCAGCGCCGCACGGCCCGCCTCTCGAAGAGCGACGGATTCCTCTTTGCAAAGGTCGGCGGCATCTTCAACACCTTCTACAACGAGAAGCTCCCCTTCCCGCTCACCGGAGCCCAGAAGCGCGTCATCCGCGAAATACGCCGCGACACCGTCTCGGGATTCCAGATGAACCGCCTGCTGCAGGGCGACGTCGGCAGCGGAAAGACCCTCGTGGCACTGATGTCGATGCTGCTGGCCGTCGACAACGGATTCCAGGCCTGCATGATGGCCCCCACGGAGATCCTCGCCCGACAACATTTCGCCACCATCAGCAGGATGCTCGACGGACTGCCCGTGCGGGTGGCCATCCTCACCGGCGCCTCGAAGACCAAAGAGCGTCGCCAGGCCCTCGAAGGAATCGCCTCGGGGGAGGTCCAGATTCTGATCGGCACCCACGCCCTGATCGAGGACCGCGTGCAGTTCGCGAACCTCGGTTTCGTAGTCATCGACGAGCAGCACCGCTTCGGCGTCGAGCAGCGCGCCCGTCTCTGGACCAAAAACGCGCAGCCGCCACACATCCTCGTGATGACCGCCACACCAATCCCCCGCACGCTGGCCATGACGCTCTACGGCGATCTCGACGTCTCGGTGATCGACGAACTGCCCCCCGGACGCCGCCCGATCAAGACCTATCACTATACGGATGCCGCTCGGCTGAAGCTCTTCGGATTCATGCGTCGGGAGATCGCCAAGGGCCGGCAGGTCTACGTCGTCTACCCGCTCATCAAGGAGTCCGAAGCGATGGACTACAAGGACCTGACGGACGGCTACGAGGCCATCTCGCGCGACTTTCCCCTGCCGCAGTACGTCACGGCCATCTGCCACGGCAAGATGAAGCCCGCCGACAAGGAGGAGTCGATGCGTCAGTTCAAGGAGGGCGAGGCACAGATTCTGGTCGCCACATCGGTCATCGAGGTGGGGGTCGATGTCCCGAACGCCACGGTGATGGTCATCGAATCGGCCGAACGCTTCGGCCTCTCGCAGCTCCACCAGTTGCGCGGACGCGTCGGGCGCGGCGGCGAACAGTCCTACTGCATCCTCATGTCGGGCGAAAAGCTCTCGCGCGAGTCCCGCGCCCGGCTCGACGCCATGTGCGAGACGAACGACGGATTCCGCCTGGCGGAGCTCGACCTGAAGCTGCGCGGCGCCGGAGACATCAACGGCACGCTGCAGAGCGGCATGGCCTTCGATCTGAAGATCGCAAGCCCGACGGCCGACGTGCAGATCCTCACCCTTTCGCGCGAAGCCGCCGCCGCGGTGCTCGCCGCCGATCCGAAGCTCGCGCGGCCCGAAAACCGCGGCCTCGAAGCGCTCCGCCGACGCTATTCCGGACGCGAAGAGTTCGATTTTTCCCGTATTTCGTAATATAATGCTCCAAAAACCCGTTTATTCCCCAAAAAAGAGACACCTGCAATGAAACGATTTCTGTTCAGCATACTCCTCGCGGCAGCCGTCTCGCCCCTCTTCGCCCAGTTCTACCATCCGGGCGAAGAACTCTTCTACCGCGTGAGCTACAAGGCCAAGATGTTCCCCAATACCGAAGTCGGCGCCGTCGAGATCCGAACCTCCGAGGAGCGGAGCGACGGCCGCAACTTCTACAAGGTCGAAGGCATCGGCCGTACACTGCCCACCTACCGCTGGTTCTACAACCTCGAGGATATCTATACGGTCTGGATCGACAATCAAACGCTGCGTCCGGTCCGCTTCGTGAGCGACCTGCGCGAGGGTGACTACACCTTCCAGAGTTACTACACCTACCTCTGGCCCGACTCCACGGTCCACACCCGCTGGAGAAGCCGGCAGCGCCCCTTCCAAGAAAAGAACATGGCGCTGACCAACGAGAGCCTGGACGCCATCTCGCTCTTCTTCAACCTCCGTTCGGCCGAGGCCGAGGACTTCCGCGTCGACGAGGTCGGGACCCTGCAGATGATCCTGCAGGACACCATCAAGCACATCCACTACCGCTATCTGGGACGCGAAAACAAGAAGATTCGCAACATGGGCCGGTTCCGCACGCTGAAGTTCGAATGCCAGCTGGGAACCACCGAGGGATACTCGTTCACCGACGGCACAATCTTCACCATCTGGATCTCCGACGACCGGAACAAGATCCCGCTCTATATCGAGTCCCCGGTCAAGATCGGCAGCATTCAGGCCTATATCTCCGGGTTCAAGGGGCTCAAGTATCCTCTCGAAAGCCGGATCCGGTAAGCCCGGGAGGGAGCCAAAGGGCCGGGAAGCCAAGGGGGGGGGCAGGAACCGGGGAGCCGGAGGACTGAGGAACCGGATAGCCGAGGAGCCGGATGGCCGACGGGACGGAGCAAACCACTCCGGCACCACGAACGGCAGCCCCGGCAACAAAAGTGTTGCAAACTATCCTCCGACAACGGCTTTCAGATTCCGCTTTTTTGACTATCTTTGCCCGTAAGTATCGACAACACCCCGGTCCGGTTGCCGAAACCGCCCGCAAACCCGATCCAATCCGGCAAAACGGAGCGAAACAGGCAAACTTCGAACCGCTAAAACCAACCTTTATGGAAAACAAACAGGGATACGATCCTTCGGATTTCGAAGACGACGACTTCTCGACACCGCAGCCCGATGCCGGAAAGTCCATCCGCGGCTATCGCATCGTCATTATCATCCTTTCGGTTATTCTGGTGGCCCTCTCGGCCCTCTACTTCGGCATCCACCGCCAGCAGATGATCGACAACGAACTGCTGCGCGCCGACCGCGACTCGATCCAGAGCGATCTGGGCCGGCTGATGACCGACTACGACAACCTCCAGATCTCCAACGACTCGATCTCCCGCGGCCTGGACATCGAACGCGAACGTGCCGATTCGCTCATGACCCGACTCAAAAAGGAGCGTTCGTGGAACCTCGCCAAGATCAAACAGTATGAAAAGGAGGTCGGTACGCTGCGTACGATCATGAAGGGATACGTCCGCCAGATCGACTCGCTCAATACGCTCAACAAACAGCTCATCAAGGAGAACGTCGGATACCGCAAGGAGATCTCCACGGCCCGCCTGCGCGCCGAAATGGCCGAGGAAAAGGCCGCAGAGCTCGACAACAAGGTCAAGGTCGGCGCCGTACTCCGCGCCCGCGACATCCGCCTCTCGGCCCTCAACAGCCGCAGCAACCCCGTTTCACGCATCAAGAACGCCTCGCGCCTGCGCGTCGACTTCGTCCTCTCGGCCAACGAACTCGCCACGCCCGGAAACAAGGCCATCTACGTGCGCATCACCTCCCCGGACGGCTATGTGCTGACCACCGAGCAGATGCCCACCTTCGAATTCGAGGGCGAACGACTCAGCTACTCGGCCATGCGTGAGGTCGACTACCAGAATCAGGACCTCGAGGTAGGCATCTACTTCAATTCGACGGGTTTCGCCGCCGGAACCTACTCCGTCGAGCTCTACTGCGAAGGCCGTCTGATCGGTCAGACGCAGGTCGTCATGAAATAACGGCCGCACGAAATGAAGCGGCTGCATCGGACATGCTGCCGACCTTTCCGGGTCGGCAGCATCTTTGCACAACTGCTGCGACCCGTCGGAGAACACCCCGCATTCTTCCTCTTCGCAGCCCTCGTTCCCGACATTCTCTGACATTCTCTACGCTGTCAGCCAGGAGGAGATGAGCTTCTTCATCGACCGCAACCTGGTGCTCCGGGAGACCAACCCACAGGAGAGCAGCGAATTCCTGAAGACCTACAGCACCTCGACGAGCTGCATTCTGCTGACGCTCTTCTTCCTGCTGCTGGTGGCCGAACACGACACCCTGATCCGGGAATAGCCCTCCGACGGCACGCAACGGGGCCCGCTCCAGAACAGAAAAACCCTGCAACGTCAAGTTGCAGGGTTTTTCCATACGAAAGGGCGCGGCTTCCGAATCAGCGGATGCCGCACTTGCGCAGCACCTTCAGCAGTTCGGGCTGCAGATTCTGCGCCCAGCGCCAGTAGCCCAGATCCGAAGGGTGGGTACCGTCGGCCGAGGTGACATGGTCGGTGCCCGTCAGATCCCGGGCGTCGATGAAATAGACGTTGTCGAACTGCTCCATGGCCCGGGCCATCATCTCGCGGGCCGCCGCACGCTTGGCCTCCTCGCGGGCCCGGCTCCCGAGGTTGAAGTTGCCGCTCTCACGGTAGATCGTCTGCACGAAGATCAGCGGCGTCGCGGGCAGTTTTTCGCGGATACGGGCAATGAAGGGGATCAGCCGCTCGCGGATCATCTCCGCACCCGGATTCGAGAAGCCGTCGAAGACCATCGCATCGGCATCCTTCACGTCGGCCAGGTAATCGGCAAAATAGGGCTGCAGCTTACAGTTGCCGCTGCAGGCAATGCTGCAGAAATAGAGCCCCGTGTTGCGCTCGAGCTGCATCGGGTAGCTCATTCCCGCGCGGCTCGTGCTCACGCCGTGCGTGAAGCTCGATCCGAAGATCACGATCTTGTGCCGGAAGGGGTTCTCCATCGGCGTGATCGTCGCCGCGGAGTCCACGCCGATCTGCAGCGACAACAGTTCGCTGTAGTTGGGCAGGTACAACAGGCACTCCTTCTGCGTGGTGTCCATCTCCTGGATGAGCGTGAATGTCCGACCGCGCCGGCCGGACGCCTGCGACGCCGCATAGAGCCATTCGCCATCCTTGCGGATATAGAGGTCGAATCCCTCCGAGGCGACACGCGGCGTGCTCGTCCCGCCGTAAACGAACGACGAATAGACCGGGCGCATGTCGAGACGGGTGGAATTGGTCTTGAACACCAGCGCAAGACCCGCCGAACAGCGGACCTGCTGGTTCTCCGTGGGGGTGAAGCCCTTGTAGAGGGTCGTGTCGATCCGATGATAGGGGTGCGAAGTCGGCAGTGCCTTGCCGATCAGCGTCAGTTGCGTCGCATCGACGAAGCGCACCTGGGCTCCCGCGACGGCGGCCGTCAGCAGTACGGCGGCCAACAGAATCACTTTTTTCATGGTCTCTTTCAGTAGTTGTGGGTTGTCAGGGTCGATTCCCGAATTTTCAAACTCCAAAAAGGGCGGAGTCCGAAAACTCCGCCCGTCATTCCTTCCGATCGAAGGCTTACTGGATATGTCCCTGCTCCTGCCAGATCAGCGCCGAGGCACCCAGAATGGCGGCATTCTTGCCCTGAATGCCGCTCGGCAGCAGCTTCACCTTGTTCTTGAAGACGAAGAGCATGTTCTCCTCCATGTACCACTGCGTGGGTTCGAAGAGCAGTTTGCCCGCCTTCGACAAACCGCCGAAGAGGAAGATCGCCTCCGGCGAGGTGATCGTCACCACGTCGGCCAGCGCCCGGCCCAGCATCTCGCCCGTAAAGCGGAAGGCCTCCTTGGCGATGGGGTCCCCCTGCTCGGCGGCGGCCGAAATCATCGAGGCGTCGAAATCGTTGAAGGCAATGCTGCGCAGCTTGCTGGGAACATTCATCCGGGCCATCAGCTCGAAGGCCGTACGCTTGATGCCCGTCGCCGAAACGTAGGTCTCCAGGCAGCCCCGCCGTCCGCATCCGCACTCACGACCGTTGCGCTCGACTATGATGTGGCCGAATTCACCGGCAAAACCGTCGTGTCCGTAGATCATCTCGCCGTTGGAGACAAAACCCGAACCCAGACCCGTACCGAGCGTAATCATCACGAAATCCTTCATCCCCTTGGCATTGCCGTAGATCATCTCGCCGATGGTGGCGGCGTTGGCGTCGTTGGTCACGACGGTCTTCACGCCGTTGAAGCGGCGCGAAATGTCGTCGGCCAGCGGGAAGATCCGACGAGACTCGTCGGGATTGGAATCCCCCGCGCGAAATTTCCACAGGTTGGCCGGCGACTCGATCGTCCCCTTGTGGAAGTTGGCGTTGGGGGCGCCGATGCCGATACCCGCCAGTTCATACTCGAACGACAGACTCTGCGCCAGGGCCCGGAGCGAATCGCAAAGCTCCTCGACATAGGCCGGATAATCATCCACACAGGGATATTTCTTGGTCGAGATGACCGATTCGGCATACAGATCGCCGTTCTCGTCCACCAGACCAAAGGCGGTGTTGATACCTCCGATATCCACACCGATAGCGAGTTTTTTCATGATTTTATCTTCAGTTAAAGTTCGATTCATCCTTTCAAAGTTAAAGGAAAATTCGGCCATTCCAAAGTTTTTTCCTATTTTTGGGTCAACTTTGATCCGAAAAAAACGTCCCGAAACCATGCTGAACAACGAGCAACTGCTCCAATCCATCGAAAATTATCTGGCTCAGACCGACTTCCCGGCCGAACCCGAACTCCTCTATGCACCGATCGGTTATTCGTTGGCCGGCGGAGGCAAACGGCTTCGTCCGATGCTTCTGGCCCTGGCCTGCGGCATCTTCTCGGACGACATCCAGCAGGCTCTCCCGGCGGCCGCGGCCGTCGAGGTTTTCCACAACTTCACGCTCCTGCACGACGACATCATGGACAACGCCGCCATGCGCCGCGGAAAACCTTCGGTCTACGCCAAATGGGGACAGAATGTCGCCATCCTCTCGGGTGACGCCATGCTCATCTGCGCATACCGCCTGCTGGGCGCCATTCAGCCCCGTTTCCTGCCGCAGGTCCTCGCCGTGTTCAACACCATGGCCCTCGAGGTCTGCGAAGGTCAGCAGTACGACATGGATTTCGAAACCAAGTCCAAGGTCTCCGTGGTCGAGTACATGCACATGATCGAACTGAAAACCTCGGTACTGCTCGCCGGGGCGGTCGTCATCGGAGCCACCCTCGGCGGCGCCTCCGAAGAGGACTGCCGAAAACTCCGCCGATTCGCCATCGAACTCGGACTGGCCTTCCAGCTGCAGGACGATCTGCTGGACAGCTACGGCGACGAACGCCTCGGAAAGGCTATCGGCGGCGATATCCTCGAAGGCAAGAAGACCTATCTGATGATCACGGCCATGAGCCACGCCGACGAGCCCACGCGCGAGGTGCTCCGCTCGACCTACCGCAACACCAGCCTCTCCGACCGCGAGAAGATCGACACCGTAAAGGCCATCTACGACCGGCTCGACATCCCACGCCTCACGGAGCAGCAGATCTCCGTGCGCTTCGAACGCGCCCTGTCGATCCTCGACACCCTGTCGGTCGGGGCGGAACGCACCCGCCAGATGCGCGAATTCGCCGCCGGACTGATGGGTCGCAAACATTGAGCCAAGCATGAAACGTTCGGATATCGAAATCATGGCCCCCGTGGGCTCCTGCGAGTCGCTGGCCGCAGCCATTCAGGCCGGTGCCGACGCCGTCTACTTCGGGGTCGGAAAGCTCAACATGCGCTCGGCGTCGGCCGCCAACTTCACGCTCGACGACCTGGAGCAGATCGCCTGCACGGCCCGGCAGGCCGGCGTCAAAAGCTATCTGACCGTCAATACGGTGGTCTACGAGGATGAGATCGCCGACCTGCACGCCGTCATCGACCGCGCCCGCCGGGCCGGCGTCGACGCCATCATCGCCTCCGACATGGCCGCCATCCTCTATGCGCGGCAGATCGGGCAGGAGGTCCATATCTCCACGCAGTGCAACATCTCGAACTCCGAAGCCGTACGCTTCTACGCCCAGTGGGCCGACACGGTGGTGCTGGCCCGCGAACTGACTCTCGAACAGGTGGCCGAAATCCACCGCCGCATCGAGGCGGAGCAGATCCGCGGTCCGCGCGGCGAACTGGTTCAGATCGAGATGTTCGCCCACGGAGCCCTCTGCATGTCGGTCTCGGGCCGCTGCTACCTCTCGCTCTACGAAACCGGATGCTCGGCCAACCGCGGCGCCTGCCGCCAGTTGTGCCGCCGAAAATACACCGTCACCGACAAGGAGACCGGCGCCCAGCTGGACATCGACGGCCGCTACGTCCTCTCACCGAAGGATCTCTGCACGATCGACTTCCTGGACAGGATGATCGGCGCCGGAGTCCGCGTGCTGAAGATCGAGGGGCGCGCCCGCGGCGCGGAGTATGTCAAGCGCGTTGTCTCGTGCTACGACGAGGCGCTCCGCGCCCTCGAGGCCGGATGCTACACCCCGGAACTGGCCGCCGGACTCAAGGAGCGGCTTCGCGAGGTCTTCAACCGCGGATTCTGGGAGGGATACTACGCCGGACGCCCCGTCGCCGAACACAGCACCGCCTACGGTTCGTCGGCCACCAAGCGCAAGGTCTATGTCGGCAAGGTGGTCAACTTCTACAAAAAACTCTCCGTCGCCGAGGTGGCCGTCGAGGCCTCGACCCTGACGGTCGGCGAGCAGATCTTCTTCCTCGGAGCCACGACCGGTGTGGCCGAACAGACGCTCACCGAACTCCACGGGCCCGACGGAAAGCCCTGTCAGCAGGTCTCGCAGGGCGAACTCTGTGCCATTCACACCCCGGGAGTGATTCGGCGCGGCGACCAGCTCTACAAGTTCGTCGACGCCCAATAACCCAGGGGCCCGAGAAGGGGAGGGGTGAGCTGGTGGCAGATCAGAAGCAGGCGAGAAGCGAACCGGGAGCAGGACAGAGGTGGACCGGAAGCAGGATAAAGGCGGGCCGGGAGCAGGAGAGGCAAACCGAAGACAGGATAGGAAAGGCCGGAGGCACACAGGAACAGACCGGGCGGATCGGGGACAGACCGGGCGGACAAGCAGCAGGCCGGAAAACGCCGAAAGCTGATCGGAGAGTGCCAAGAGCAAATCGGAGAGTGCCAGAAGCTGATCGGGGAATGCCGGAAGCTGATCGGCCGGTGAAGGCAAAAAGCCGGAAAGCCACGGCCACAAGAAGGCTCTCCCGGCAGTCAGGACCCGGCAAGCGATATCGGAGACGGTTCAGCGTCTCCGTTTTTTTCATACCTTTGCGGCGATGTTTACCTCCCCGCACATATCCACACCGGCCGACGGACTACCGATGCCCCGCAGGCTGGGCGCCATTCTCGCCGTCTCGTTCGGAGTCTCTCTCTCGGTCATCGACGGCTCGATCGCAAACGTCGCCCTGCCCACCATCAGCTCCCAGCTCGGCGTCTCGGCCGCCGACTCCATCTGGATCGTCAACGCCTATCAGTTGGCCATCATGGTCTCGCTGCTCTCCTTCTCGGCGCTGGGCGACGTGATCGGTTACCGCAAAATATACATCGCCGGTCTGGCCCTCTTTACGGTGGCATCGGTCGGTTGCGCCCTGGCCGGATCGTTCCAGGCTCTGGTGCTGGCCCGCGTCATGCAGGGTTTCGGAGCCTCGGCCGTCACCTCGGTCAACACCACGCTCGTCCGGTTCATCTATCCCAGAAACCAACTCGGACGCGGGCTGGGTATCAATGCCACAGTGGTCGCCGTCTCGTCGGTCGCCGGACCTACGATCGCCGCCGGAATCCTCTCCGTGGCCCATTGGCCCTGGCTCTTCGCCGTCAACATCCCCGTCGGACTGGCGGCCCTGATCCTCAGCCACCGATTCCTCCCCTCGAACCCCGTCAAGGATGCCGCCCACCACTTCAGCTGGCGCGACGCCCTGATGAACGCCCTCACCTTCGGTCTGATGATGGCCTCCATCGAAGGCTACTCCCACGGCCTCGACCCGCGGCTCCTCTCGGTCGGAATCGGTGCGCTGCTCATCATCGGATTCTTCTTCATCCGCTCGCAGCTGCGCGAAACCTATCCGATTCTGCCCTTCGACCTGCTGCGCATCCCGATCTTCTCGGTCTCGGTGCTCACCTCGATCTGCTCGTTCCTGGGGCAGATGCTTGCCATGGTGGCCCTTCCGTTCTACCTGCAGCACTCCTGCGGCTACAACGACGTCCAGACCGGCCTGTTGCTCACGGCCTGGCCCGCCATCATCATGATCGTGGCTCCGGTGGCCGGCATGCTCGTCGAGCGCATCCACGCCGGACTGCTCGGAGGCCTCGGACTCACGGCCATGGCCGCCGGACTCTTCCTGCTGGCCTGGCTGCCCGAAAACCCCTCGCAGGGCGACATCGTCTGGCGGCTGATGCTCTGCGGTGCCGGTTTCGGATTCTTCCAGTCGCCCAACAACAGCATCCTGATCGCCTCGGCACCCCCGTCGCGCAGCGGTTCGGCCAGCGGCATGCTCGCTACGGCCCGGCTGGTCGGCCAGACGACCGGCGCAGCCCTGATGGCCCTGCTCTTCCATCTCGTCCCGACGAACAGCACCCACGCCGCCCTGATGCTCGCCGGCGCATTCGCCATCGCCGCCGCGCTGATCAGCTTCTCGCGCCTCTCGCTGCCGCTGCCCGAGGGATTGACCCGCAAACGCAAACAAAAGGCATGAGACTGCACCCGATACGGCTTCGGCTCTCCCTGCTGTCGGCGCTGCTCTCCGCCCTGCTCCCGGCGGCAGCCCAACCGACCGATTCGACGGACTTCATCCGCCCGCCCTGGCTCCGCGAGGGCGACACCGTCGCGATCGTCGCGCCGGCCGGCAAACTCTCCGAACGGGTCGACACGGCCCGCATCCGCCAAAAATTCGGAGAGTGGGGGTTGCAGGTCCGTTTCGGCACCTGTCAGAATCCCGACAAAAAAGCCTACTTCGCCGCACCGGACAGCGTGCGCGCCGAGGAGCTGCAACGGGCAATCGACGATCCGTCGGTAAAAGCCGTCATCGCCTGCCGCGGCGGGTACGGTTCGGTACGATTGCTGCCCCGGCTGCGGCTCGACGCGCTGCGCCGGCATCCGAAATGGATCGTCGGATTCAGCGATATCACCACACTGCATCTGGCCTTGCGCCGGCTCGGAATCGAGAGCATTCACGGCCCGATGCCCGGCGGTTTCCGCTTCGAGGAGGAGAAAACGGGCGCTTCCCGGAAGACGGGATCCGCAGGAACGACTCCCTCCGACCGGAGTCGGGCAACCGCGGAGCCAAAAGAGAGACGGTCGGAGTCCTGCAAGACAACAGGGCTGACGGCAAGGGGTCAAGGCGCCGGGAGACCGCATGCGGCGGAGCCGGAGGGCGACTCGTCGGAATCGCTGCGCGAAGCCCTCTTCGGAGAGGTGCATTCGATCGCGGCGGAGCCCCATCCGCTCAATTCGCCCGGCGAGGCGCGCGGACGTCTGGCCGGCGGAAACCTCACGGTGATCTGTGCCGCTAACGGAACCCCCGAAGCACTGCAGGCCGACACGCCGACGATTCTCCTGATCGAGGAGATCGGCGAATCGGCCTACCGCATCGACCGCATGATGCAGAGTCTCGCGCGCTGCGGCGTGCTCGAACGGCTGCGGGGCGTCGTCGTGGGACACTTCACCCGCACGGCCGGCTGCGAGCGATTCGGGGTCGAGGAGCCCGAGGCCCTGCTCGATGCCTATCTCCGGCCGCTGGGTATACCGGTCGCCTACGGATTCCCGGTCGGGCACGAGGAGCCCAATCAGGCCCTCTATCTGGGTCGCGAGGTGCGGCTGGAGGTCGGAGCGGAGGGCGTCCGGCTCGATTTCGGAGATGACCGATAGCTCGGAGCCGGAGGAGACGGCACTGTCCGGCAGACAAAAAAATCGCGCAAATTTGACTTTCTCGCCCGGCTTTTGTTATCTTTGTGGAAAACTCTACGCTTTATGTTCTCCGCAAAAACCTATACCGCGCGCCGCCGCGAGCTGCGCACCCGAATCGGAGAGGGCATCATCCTGCTGCCCGGCAATACGCTGGCTCCGAACAACTACCCCAACAACGCCTACTACTTCCGTCAGGATTCGACGTTCCGCTACTACTTCGGACTGAACGTCCCGTCGGTGGTCGGCCTGATCGACGCCGACTCGGGCGAAGAGGCCCTCTACGGCGACGACTTCACCGTCGAAGACATCATCTGGACCGGCCCCCAGCCCACACTCCGCGAACTGGGTGCCCAGGTCGGCGTGTCGAAGACCTTCCCGACGGCCGATCTGCCCGCCCGCCTACGCAAGGCCATCGCCCTGGGCCGCAAGATCCACTACCTGCCCCCCTATCGCGGCGAAACGAAACTCCTGCTCTCCGAACTGCTCGGAATCAAACCCGCGGCGCTGCACGACTACAAATCGGTCGATCTGATGTTCGCCGTGGCCGAGATGCGCGAAAAGAAGAGCGCCGAGGAGATCGAAGCCATGGAGCGCGCCTTCCACATCGGATACGAAATGCACACGCTGGCCATGAAGATGTGCCGCCCGGGGGTCATCGAACGCGAAATCGCCGGCGCCATCGAAGGCGTCGCCAAGTCGATGGGACAGGGCGTCTCGTTCCCCTCGATCGTCTCGCAGCACGGCGAAACGCTCCACAACCTCAACTCCGAAGGGGTGCTCGAGGAGGGACGTCTGCTGCTGTGCGATGCCGGCGGAGAGAGTCTCGAGGGCTACTGCTCGGACCACACCCGGACCTATCCCGTCAGCGGACGGTTCACCCAGAAGCAGAAGGATATCTACAACATCGTCCTGGCCGCCCACGACCACGTGGCCCGCATCGTCAAACCCCACATGATGTACACCGAAGTGCACAACGCCGCCTACACCATACTGGCCGAAGGTCTGGTCGGACTGGGGCTGCTCAAGGGTTCGCCCGCCGATGCCGTCGCGTCGGGGGCCATGACCATGCTCATGCCTCACGGCCTGGGACACGGTCTGGGAATGGACGTTCACGACTGCGAGGCCATGGGCGAACGGTCGTTCGACTTCTCGGCGATCGCCGAACGCGCCGCTCAGTCCGGAACCTGCGTCTACCGCGCCGCCTGGCGCATCGAACCCGGTACGATTCTGACCGATGAACCGGGACTCTACTTCATCCCCGCCCTGATCGACAAGTGCCGCGCCGAGGGACTCTATCAGGGTATTGTCGACTACGACGCCCTGGAGGCCTACCGCGACTTCGGCGGCATCCGCATCGAGGACGACATTCTGGTCACCGAAACCGGAAGCCGCATCATCGGCGACCGCAAAATCCCGGCTTCCGTCGAGGAGCTGGAGGCCGTTGTCGGAAAATAAAGACGCATCAAACGATGAAAAAACTGTTGCTCGCCTGCTGCACCGCCCTGCCGCTCCTCGCCGGTGCCCAACGCCCGGCCGACTGGGCCGACTATGGCCGCTACGCCGAAGCCAACGCCCGACTCGAAAAGGCCCCCGTCGTGGTATTCATGGGCAACTCGATCACCGACGGATGGGACAATGCCCATCCGGAGTTCTTCACCGACCACAACTTCGCCTGCCGCGGAATCGGCGGGCAGGTCACCTCGCAGATGCTCTGCCGCTTCCGCGCCGACGTGATCAACCTCCACCCTGAGGCGGTGGTGATTCTGGCCGGAACGAACGATCTGGCCCGGAACAACGGTCCGATCGAAATGGAGCACATCGTCGAAAACATCGTCTCGATGGCCGAACTGGCCCGTGCGGCCGGAATCCGACCGATCCTCTGTTCGGTGCTCCCCGCCGGGAAATACCCCTGGCGACCCGAGATCGAAGGGGTGGCCGAAAAGATCCGTCAGCTCAATGCCCTTCTGAAGGCCTGGGCCGACGAACAGGGCGTCACGTGGGTCGACTATCATGCGGCGATGGATGCCGGCGACGGCTCGATGCGCGGCGAGCTGACCCGCGACGGCGTGCACCCCACCCGTCAGGGATACGATCTGATGGAGCAGGTCATCGCTCCGGTTCTCAAGGAGTACGAATCCGGCAACGGACACTGATCCGCTCCGCTCCGAAGCCCCGAAAATCGCCCCAAAAGGGCGATTTTTTCGTTTCCGAGGGTTGTTTTTCCCGATTATTTCGTATATTTATAGTCGCGTGCCTGAAAAGGCACGGCCAACCGCAACGAAACCAAAAACCTAAAACTTTCGGAATATGAAAAACTATTCAGCCAAGGAGATCAAAAACATTGTACTGATCGGTGCCCCGGGCACGGGGAAAACGACCCTTGCCGAAGCGATGGCTTACGAGGGGAAAGTCATCGACCGCAGGGGCAGTATCGAGACCAACAACACGCTCTCGGACAATACGGATATCGAGCACGAATACAAACGCTCGATCTACTCCACGATCCTCTTCACCGAATTCATGGACCGAAAGCTCAACATCATCGACTGCCCCGGTTCGGACGACTTCTGCGGAAGCCTCTTCTCGGCCTTCAAGGTCGGCGACGTCGGCGTATTCCTCTTCAACGCCCAGAACGGCTGGGAGGTCGGCAGCGAAATCCAGGCCCGCTACGCCCGTCTGCTCAAAAAACCCGTCATCGGCGTCATCAACCAGCTCGACGCCGACAAGGCCTCGTTCGAGTCGGCCTTCGAGTCGATCAAGGCCGCCTCGCGCGTCAAACCCGTCATCATCCAGTATCCCGTCAACCAGGGTCCCTCGTTCAACGCCTTCATCGACGTGCTGCTCATGAAGATGTACCGATTCAAGGACAACGACGGCCACCGCGAAGAACTCGAAATCCCCGCCGAGGAGATGGAAAAGGCCATGGAACTCAACAAGGAACTCGTCGAAATGGCCGCCGAGCACGACGAGGCCCTCATGGAACTCTACTTCGAGAAGGGAACCCTCACGCAGGACGACATCCGCGCCGGTCTGAAGATCGGCGTCTCGAAACGCGAGGTGATGCCCATCTTCTGCGCCAGCGCCAAACGAGACATCGGAACGAAACGTCTCATGGAGTTCATCATCAACGTCGCCCCCGGTCCGCTCAAGGCCCCGGCATTCCTCTCCACCGAGGGCGAGGAGATTCCGGCCGACGAGTCCGCTCCCGCCGTGGCATTCGTCTTCAAGAGCCAGATCGAACAGCACATCGGTGAGATCACCTACTTCCGCGTCATCCGCGGCAAGATCACCGAGGGTACGGAACTCGTCAACACCCGCACCGGAAACAAGGAGAAACTCTCGCAGCTCTTCGCCGTGGCCGGCAAGAACCGCATCAAGGTCACCGAACTCTCGGCCGGCGACATCGGCTGCACGGTCAAACTCAAGGGCACGCGCACGAACGACACCCTCTCGGCCGCCACGGATCCCGTGACGATCGAACCTATCGTCTTCCCCGAACCCCGCTACCGCGCCGCCATCAAGTGCAAGGAGCAGAGCGACGAAGAGAAACTCGGCAAACTGCTCAACGACGCCCGGTACGAGGATCCGACCATTCTGGTCGAGTACTCCAAGGAGTTGAAACAGACCATCGTCCAGGGACAGGGCGAACACCACCTGAATATCCTCCGCTCGCGCATCGAGAAGGAGAACAAACTCCCCTACGAGTATATCGCTCCGAAGATCCCCTATCGCGAAACCATCACCAAGGTCGCTCAGGCCGACTACCGCCACAAGAAACAGTCGGGTGGCGCCGGACAGTTCGGCGAGGTGCACATGATCATCGAACCCTACTACGAGGGAATTCCCGAACCCAAGAACTACAAGATCCCCGGCAAGGGTGACATGGCGGTCAACATCAAGAACAAGGAGGAGTACGATCTGCCGTGGGGCGGCAAACTCCAGTTCTACTCGGCCATCGTCGGCGGAGCGATCGACGCCCGCTTCATGCCCGCCATCCTCAAGGGTATCATGGAGAAGATGGACCAGGGCCCGCTGACGGGTTCCTACGCCCGCGACATCCGCGTCATCATCTACGACGGCAAGATGCACCCGGTGGATTCGAACGAAATCTCCTTCAAGCTCGCCGCCCGGAACGCCTTCAAGGAGGCCTTCCGAAACGCCGGACCCAAGATCATGGAGCCGATCTACAACGTCGAGGTCCTCGTGCCGAGCGAGTACATGGGCGCCGTGATGTCGGATCTGCAGAACCGCCGCGCCATGATCGCCGGCATGGAGTCCGACAAGGGTTTCGACCGGCTGAACGCACTCGTCCCCCTGGCCGAACTCTACCGCTACTCGACGACCCTCTCGTCACTCACCTCCGGATCGGCCACCTACACCATGAAGTTCTCCTCCTACGAGCAGGTGCCCTCCGACGTGCAGGAGAAGCTGCTCAAGGCATACACCGACACCGACGAGGATTGAGCCCCGGCGTCGTAACGTAAAGCCCCGTGCGGAGGGCGGACGGCCATCAGGCGGTCCGCCCTCGCTCTTTTCCGGGGGGGGCAGAGCCGGGATGCACAGAGGGAGGGTCCGGAAGCACAGAGGCAGGACCGGACGGCGCAGGGGGGGGG
>NZ_NFIA01000029.1:0-4683 GCF_002159375.1 Alistipes sp. An54 | reverse complement strand
ATGTTGAAAACTCCGGTGGTTTTGGATGGGCATGCGTTGTATTAGCTGGTTGGTGAGGTAACGGCTCACCAAGGCGACGATACATAGGGGGACTGAGAGGTTAACCCCCCACATTGGTACTGAGACACGGACCAAACTCCTACGGGAGGCAGCAGTGAGGAATATTGGTCAATGGACGCAAGTCTGAACCAGCCATGCCGCGTGCAGGAAGACGGCTCTATGAGTTGTAAACTGCTTTTGTACGAGGGTAAACTCGATTACGCGTAATCGACTGAAAGTATCGTATGAATAAGGATCGGCTAACTCCGTGCCAGCAGCCGCGGTAATACGGAGGATCCAAGCGTTATCCGGATTTATTGGGTTTAAAGGGTGCGTAGGCGGTTTGATAAGTTAGAGGTGAAATACCGGGGCTTAACTCCGGAACTGCCTCTAATACTGTTGGGCTAGAGAGTAGTTGCGGTAGGCGGAATGTATGGTGTAGCGGTGAAATGCTTAGAGATCATACAGAACACCGATTGCGAAGGCAGCTTACCAAACTATATCTGACGTTGAGGCACGAAAGCGTGGGGAGCAAACAGGATTAGATACCCTGGTAGTCCACGCAGTAAACGATGATAACTCGCTGTCGGCGATACACGGTCGGTGGCTAAGCGAAAGCGATAAGTTATCCACCTGGGGAGTACGTTCGCAAGAATGAAACTCAAAGGAATTGACGGGGGCCCGCACAAGCGGAGGAACATGTGGTTTAATTCGATGATACGCGAGGAACCTTACCCGGGCTTGAAAGTTATCGACGGACCTGGAAACAGGTCTTCCCTTCGGGGCGAGAAACTAGGTGCTGCATGGTTGTCGTCAGCTCGTGCCGTGAGGTGTCGGGTTAAGTCCCATAACGAGCGCAACCCCTACCGTTAGTTGCCATCAGGTAAAGCTGGGCACTCTGGCGGGACTGCCGGTGTAAGCCGAGAGGAAGGTGGGGATGACGTCAAATCAGCACGGCCCTTACGTCCGGGGCTACACACGTGTTACAATGGCAGGTACAGAGGGCAGCTACCCCGCGAGGGGATGCGAATCTCGAAAGCCTGTCTCAGTTCGGATTGGAGGCTGAAACCCGCCTCCATGAAGTTGGATTCGCT
The DNA here is from genome assembly GCF_002159375.1 of Alistipes sp. An54. NCBI lineage: Bacteria > Pseudomonadati > Bacteroidota > Bacteroidia > Bacteroidales > Rikenellaceae > Alistipes > Alistipes sp. An54. Next base: position 3,550 of record NZ_NFIA01000029.1, on the reverse strand, counting down.
AGTAATCGCGCATCAGCCATGGCGCGGTGAATACGTTCCCGGGCCTTGTACACACCGCCCGTCAAGCCATGGGAGCTGGGGGTGCTTGAAGTTCGTGACCGCAAGGAGCGACCTAGGGCAAAACCGGTGACTGGGGCTAAGTCGTAACAAGGTAGCCGTACCGGAAGGTGCGGCTGGAACACCTCCTTTCTGGAGCCAAGTTTCAAAAAAGTATTGTTTGGCTGCTCGCTTCAAAGAAACGTTACAACGGTACCGTCGAGGACGTAGGTTCAAACCAAGTACCGTTCCAGGCAGACGCAAGTTTGCGACGTTCATTGACATGATTAAGGAGATGAGATAGAGTCTCACACAGCGAAGTGTGAGAGTTGTAAGAAAGTATGAAAGGGCGCATGGGGAATGCCTAGGCTCTTGGAGGCGACGAAAGACGTGGTAAGCTGCGATAAGCTCCGGGGATTTGCAAACAAGACTTGATCCGGAGATTTCTGAATGGGACAACCCGTCAGGTAGAAGACCTGACATCCGGCAACGGAGGCCAACCCTCTGAACTGAAACATCTTAGTAGGAGGAGGAAAAGAAAGAAAGATCGATTTCCTAAGTAGCGGCGAGCGAACGGGAAAGAGCCCAAACCGGTATTGTTACGGCAATGCCGGGGTTGTAGGACTGCAATATTCAAAAGACCATGAACTGGAACGACCTGGAAAGGTTGGCCAAAGAGGGTGAAAGCCCCGTACGGGCAAGTGCGTTTGGCGATAGCAGTATCCTGAGTAGGGCGGGACACGAGGAATCCTGTCTGAATCAGCCGGGACCACCCGGTAAGGCTAAATACTCCCAAGAGACCGATAGTGAACCAGTACCGTGAGGGAAAGGTGAAAAGAACCCCGAACAGGGGAGTGAAATAGAACCTGAAACCATGCGCTTACAACCGGTCGGAGCGGCTACGTGCCGTGACGGCGTGCCTATTGAATAATGAGCCTACGAGTTACTAATCACTGGCGAGGTTAAGTGCAGGGAAGCACGGAGCCGAAGCGAAAGCGAGTCTGAACAGGGCGGCTAGTCAGTGGTTGTAGACGCGAAACCTTGCGATCTACCCTTGAGCAGGATGAAGGTCGGGTAACACCGACTGGAGGTCCGAACGAATAAGCGTTGAAAAGCTTCTCGATGACTTGAGGGTAGGGGTGAAAGGCTAATCAAGCTGGGAAATAGCTCGTACTCCCCGAAATGCCTTTAGGGGCAGCGTTGTAATAGAGAGTCTACTGGAGGTAGAGCTACTGATTGGATGCGGGGGCTTCACCGCCTACCAAATCCTGACAAACTCCGAATGCCAGTAGTATGATTTACAGCAGTGAGCGACTGGGTGCTAATGTCCAGTTACGAGAGTGGAACAACACAGACCAGCAATTAAGGTCCCAAAGAGTATGCTAAGTTGAACTAACGATGTTTTGTTGCAGAGACAGCTAGGATGTTAGCTTGGAAGCAGCTATTCATTCAAAGAGTGCGTAACAGCTCACTAGTCGAGCGACAGAGCGTGGATAATAAACGGGCATCAAGCATATCACCGAAATTCTGGACACGAGAGTGTGGTAGGGGAGCATTCCATTCGCGCAGAAGCCGGGTCGTGAGATTTGGTGGAGCGTATGGAAAAGCAAATGTAGGCATGAGTAACGATAATGCGGGAGAGTAACCCGCACACCGCAAGACCAAGGTTTCCTGATCAACGCTAATCGGATCAGGGTTAGTCGGGTCCTAAGGGTAAGCCGAACGGTGATCTCGATGGACAATCGGTTAATATTCCGATACTGACATATGCCTCGATGGAGAGACGAAGGAACGTAAGTGACGCCATCTGACGGAATAGGTGGTTAAAGGGCGTAGGTATAGGTTCTGATTAAGAGTTGGAGCTTGCTGAGACCCGACAGTACGGAGCGGTTACGGCCAATCTGATAGTTCACCCAAGTATACTTCCGAGAAAATCTTCTAAGTTATAGTGTATGTCACCCGTACCGTAAACCGACACAGGTGGTCGAGGAGAGTATCCTAAGGTGCTCGAGTGAATCACGGTTAAGGAACTAGGCAAATTAACCCCGTAACTTCGGGAAAAGGGGTCCCTATGAGAGTAGGGCGCAGCGAAGAGGTCCAGGCGACTGTTTATCAAAAACACAGGGCTCTGCAAATTCGAAAGAAGAGGTATAGGGCCTGACACCTGCCCGGTGCTGGAAGGTTAAGAGGGGATGTCATCGCAAGAGAAGCATTGAATCGAAGCCCCAGTAAACGGCGGCCGTAACTATAACGGTCCTAAGGTAGCGAAATTCCTTGTCGGGTAAGTTCCGACCTGCACGAATGGTGTAACGATCTGGACACTGTCTCAACCGTGAGCTCGGTGAAATTGTAGTCCCGGTGAAGATGCCGGGTACCCGCGACGGGACGAAAAGACCCCGTGAACCTTTACTATAGCTTAACGCTGAATTTGGGTACACAATGTGTAGGATAGGCCGGAGGCAATGAGACGGGCACGCCAGTGTTCGTGGAGCCGACGTTGAAATACGGCCCTTTGTGTACTTGGATTCTAACCCCTGGAGGGGGACACCGTTTGGTGGGTAGTTTGACTGGGGTGGTCGCCTCCAAAAGCGTAACGGAGGCTTCCCAAGGTGCCCTCAGCACGAATGGTAACCGTGCGCAGAGTGCAATAGCATAAGGGCGCTTGACTGTGAGACCGACAAGTCGATCAGGTACGAAAGTAGGGTATAGTGATCCGGTGGTTCTGTGTGGACTGGCCATCGCTCAAAGGATAAAAGGTACTCCGGGGATAACAGGCTGATCGCCGCCAAGAGCTCATATCGACGCGGCGGTTTGGCACCTCGATGTCGGCTCGTCACATCCTGGGGCTGGAGAAGGTCCCAAGGGTTCGGCTGTTCGCCGATTAAAGTGGCACGCGAGCTGGGTTCAGAACGTCGTGAGACAGTTCGGTCTCTATCTGTCGCGGGCGCAGGAAGATTGAGGGGTCCTGACTTTAGTACGAGAGGACCGAGTTGGACGAACCTCCGGTGTATCGGTTATGCTGCCAAGTGTACCGCCGAGTAGCCGCGTTCGGTTTGGATAAGCGCTGAAAGCATCTAAGCGCGAAGCCATCCCCAAGATAAGTCTTCCCTTGAGGGGCGTAGGAGACGACTACGTTGATAGGCTGCAGGTGTAAAGACAGTAATGTCAAAGCCGAGCAGTACTAATTACCCGAGAGGCTTTCCTACAGCGAATCTTTATCTCATTTCCCTAACGTGTCAAACCATACCGGGTGCGACGGATATGTATCGAAAGATACTCGCACGGTTTGCAGAGGCCGAGGGGTCGGGAGAGACCCGGGGTTGCAAGACGAAGCAGTCCTCCTCTGTGAAAAAGTTCTTTTAGGTGGTTATAGCAGTGAGGTTCCACCTCTTCCCATTCCGAACAGAGAAGTTAAGCTCACTTACGCCGATGGTACTGCGGTTATCCCGTGGGAGAGTAGGTAGCCGCCTCTTCAAGGTCAGATCGTAAGGTCTGACCTTTTTTTGCCCTGCAA
>NZ_NFIA01000028.1:0-6542 GCF_002159375.1 Alistipes sp. An54 | reverse complement strand
CAGATCTTCTTCACCACGGCCAGGTAGTGGCGCACCGTCTGCAGGGCATAGCCCTGCTCGGTCTGCGTGAAATCCTGATACTCGCGGATGAACTGTTCGTTCAGTTGTCCGAAGGCAAGGTCCGGGAATCCGAACCGCCGGCGGATAAAGGCTTCGAGCGAGCGTCGCGTATAGACGTAGGTGCTCAGCGTGGTCCGGGCGCAGTCGATACCCACCCGGCTGCGGAGTCCTTCGATGTAGCGGTCCAGCAGGCGGAGGAGGGTCATGCGGGTCTCCAGGCTGCCCTGATACTGGCATTTGACCGCCTCGGCATCGAAGCCGCCCGGGCGGGTCGAGAGACTCTTGACGGCCTCATGGATTCCCAGCAGCAGCTTCTCGATCCGCGCATTGGTCTCCACGGCTTCGCGGCTCTTGCCGCTGAGGCGCCGCTCGCGGACATTCCACAACGCGGGGGTACAGGTGAGCTTGCTGCTGAACTGCACCATTGATCGGCCGACCGTCACGCGGCACATGATCGGGGCCTGACCCGAAGCGGTCAGGGAGCTCCTTTTCAGGTAGAGCAAAACCTTGCAACTGACTTCTTTCATAACGACTGGTTTTTAGGGTTCCCTGCTCTGGGCAAAGATACCGTGGTTCAAAGCGTTCGTCGTTATGCAAAATCCGGTGATTCAGAGAATAAAACGCCGTGCGGAGGTCTGTCAATCACTGCCGGTTACCTGTGGACGCCGTGGTAACGATACGGGTAACGGTCTGGTAACGGTTGTCTCGCTACAATGTGCGGCTAACCGCTTCCTCGAAAATGGAAAATCATCTCATTCCAAACCATTTACGTTTCTGTTGCCGCTATCTGCAAAATGCCGTTCCGGCATGTTTTTCACATTGCGCGCGCCACACGTTTGCAACCCTGACGCTGGCCAGCGGCGCCACGATCGACAACGTTGCCAAGATGCTCGGCCATGCCAACGTCAACATGACGCGCCGCTATGCAAAGGTCCTCGACTCGTCGATCATGCGCGACATGGAGGTCGTCGCCGAAAACATGGCGTTGTAGCCCGATGGCGAACATGTAAGGTCTGCAAAGGACTCCCGGCACCTTTTCCGGAATTCCGCCCTATTTTGCGGGCGGGTTCCGGGAAGCGGAGCCCTTGCGAACTAAAAAAGGTGTACCATGGAATGCAAACTGATTGAGGCGGCCGCCTTCGAGGAGTTGAAGGCGATCGTCAACCGGATTCAGATCCGGACAACCCATCTGGCCACGAAGACCATGCCCCGCAAACCCGGAGGCTGGCTGACCCAGGAGGAGGTATGCGGCATGCTGCGCGTCTCGAAACGGTCGCTGCAGACCTACCGCGACGAGCGGATCAACAGGTACTGCAGCGAGGTAGAATCGTTGTAGTTCTCCAGCAGTTGAACCAAAGTCTCGCGTATCCGGGCAAGAATTTATACTAACCGAATGCGACAAAGGTAGCGATTATTTACTTACAGCCAAATCGCCACGAAACTTTTTTGAATATATTGTCACTTGGAATCTTGCGGGAAAGTTATTGGAGCAAAAAAATCACTGAGAGACAAGGCGTAGAAGGTGCAGAAACGAGCAATGGACTCCAGAGACGGAGATTTCTGCATACTTTCATAATCCCAAATTTTCAAATGCGTATTGTGAGCCAGAAACTCCTGGGTATGCAATCTTTTTAGTTCCCCTATAAAGGGGAAATCCGAAAATTTTGTATCTTTGCAAAAAAGGAATATGAAAATAAATGTTATCTTTGCACAGAAGAAGATTCGGTTTAATTGAAACATATTAAAGGAAACAACCTTTGTACCTACCGTAAAATTGGGAACTTTGCAGTAATCAGGTATAGAAGTTGTCAGTCCTTGTTATGTTCTGCCTGCTTTTGCGGGCAGAACGACAAGGGCGCAGGACAATCGACTGATTACGGGTATCCCAATGCCTACGGTAGGAGGTTGACACCGCGCCTCTTTTTTATAGATACCTTATCATAAAAAATAGCGCAAAGAAAAACGACCTGTTTGACAGCAACAGGCCGTTGGCGGCACCTACAGGTTATAGTTAACAATGAATAAATTACGCTTACATTGCGCAATGATCTGAAGGTGCCGCCCTCTTAGGAATACAATATGGGCCTAAAAACGTTCTTTCACCATAAGAAAAGTTGTCAGCAAAACCCATTAGCCGATACAATTTCCCGATTTTGGACAACAGAAGCTGACAACTTTTCTTTTTGATACAAAAACGGGTACTCTCCACAAGGAAGAATACCCGCGCCGAATCACTTGATTTCCCGATTTCGGACAAGAGAAACAGATTTCCTCAATGAGGAGTTACTGGGCATTTACGTCATCCATGGTGATATCATGTCCACCCGTTACGAACGTCCAGTCCTGCGGACGGTCTCCGGCATTGGAAGGCGTGCTGGCAACGGAAACGGACAGTTCGCCCCATGCGCCATCGGCAATCGAGCTGAACAACTGAGTCTGATTTCTATCGGAAGTTCTCCGCAGATTGAAGTGCATGATTGCGCCATAGCCATTTTCGGCAACACTATACGCATTATCACCATAATTAGAGATGGCAATAGTTGAATAACCATAACCTAAATTTATTGACTCGGGTGCAAATTGAGCTTTACCGACTCCAGATACTCCAATATATGTATTATAATATGCGAAATCCGAATAGACATAGTCGATCAGAGCTCCGGCATCAGCGCCAATCTGCGACGACCCCACATTTCCAAACTGAAATACAGTAATCAGTTTGTCCGCCGGCATTTCAGCGTGCAGTTTCTTGATAAGATTGCCGTAAGAACCCTGGACCGTGGATGTAACTTTCGAATATTCATCGTCGAACCCAATACCGTCCAGTCCGTATTTCTCCACGGCGTGGGCCAGAATCTTGGCGAACTGCGTGGCCTGCGTGTCGTTCAGGTTGGTGAAACCGATGCCCTGATGGTCGCCGAGGATGGTCAGAATCACCTTGATTCCTTTATCCTGCAACGGTTTGATGTAGGTCAGATATCCATCGTTCTCCATCAGGTTGGTCATCTTGTCGTTCAGATAGAGTACCGGCTCCGTCACGCCATTCACGGTACGCTTGTGAATGTTCGCGGCAAACAGTTCGACAATATCCGCATAGGGTTCCCCATTGGGAAGAACATAGTCTCCTGCGTTGAGCGGATTCACATCGTTGGTCTCAACGTAAATAGTAACCTTCGGTGTCTTGTCTCCATAGGCACGGGTTATGACAGCATCATTCTGTTCCGGCTCCATAGCAGGTTCCTCTGCCTGCTGGCAAGCACCCATAAACATTGCTCCGACAAACAGAGCAGCCATAAGTTTCAAAGTCTTTTTCATAACGCTTAAGTTTTTAGGTTAATTTTGTGTTGCTCCCCTCCGGGAAGCAGTGAGAGAATTGAGAAAACTATTTCTGTTGTCCGAAAATTCAATTACCAATCTTTCAGCCACTTGCCGTATCCACTTAATCCCGTAGGCAACGCGGTCAACTCATGATTATCGAAACGGTATGTGTACCCCTTTCTTGAACCCAAAATAAATTGATTTTCGTCATCCATGCACATGCAACAACTTGCAAATGTCCCATCCCATGCAGTTTCATAATTATCCTGCAGACTGGTTCTCAAATCATCGAAAACAATAATATTATTAGGCTGTTGTTCATTCACAATCCAATCAATCAAAAAAGCGGGGTCGCTCATTAAAACTTCTTCATCTGTTTTTGCTTGAGGATAAATTGGGAAATTGACACATCCGAATTTCGAAGCATCCAACCCCGCAATCGGTTTTTGTGTATAGGCAGACACATACGATTCATTGGGATGCCACGGGTCGAGCAATTGTATCGCCTCCGTATTGCTGTTGTATCCCGACCAGGCGTAGTCGAGATAGTCGCCAACGGTGATTCCACCGGTTGCTTCGGTATCCCAGAAGGTCGCGGTCGGTTCCTCATAGACAGTCAGCGTCAGCAACTTGTCGGGGCCGAGCGCTTCGCGCATCGCCTTGACGAGTTTCGGATAGGAAGTCGTATTCGTTTCGGGCATACCCTCCTTGCCGTACCCGGCATTGCGGTCCCATAGGTTAATACCGTCCAGATTGTAGGTTTCAACTACGGCCTTAACCTGTGCCACGAAATCGGCAATCTGCACATCAGTCATATTGCAGAACCCAAGACCGGTTCCGCCTCCTTCGAGACTGATGCAGACCTTGCGACCAGCTTCCTGCAACGGCCAAATATATTTTGAAGCACGTCCCAAAACGTATGTCATGTCGCTTCCTAAATCCAACATGGCTCGCCCAGATGTTTCATCGTATTTTATGGATACCGTACGCAGATTGATGATGTTTCCTACTGTGCCATACCATGCAACCGTCGACCCTCGCGCAATTTTTTTCTCCAAAAGATAATCCTGCACCAACAACGGCTGATACTGATCAGTATTGATGTAGAATACGAAGAAGAGGTCCGAACCGTCGTGCAGTTCATAGTCTCCCGGCTGAGGGTCGCGAACGGTCAGCGTATAATAGAGCGTCTGGCTGTCATCTGCCGAGCCTTCGGCCGCCACCGTTACCGGAAGCAAATACTCTCCGGCAGTCAGACCTTCAACCGAAATCCGAACCCGTTTGGAGGTCGTTCGCTGACCGTCTGCCGCAAGCTCCAGCGTTTGACCGTCGGGAAATTCGCAGTTTGCTGTTGGCAACAACTGGCATTCCACGCCGTTTGCCGCATTGAACCCTTCGACGAGCGACTCGTCGATACGCAGAGTCAGCGTCGTTTCCGTCGAGGACGGTTTGGTCTGCTGGTAGTAGAAATCGCGGGTCACAAATCCCGTACCGGCCGTCAAAAGCATCTCCACCGTATTACCGGTCGAAGCATTGCTCCGCAACATGCCGTAGGTCGATTCGATAGCCTCCTTGTCGGGCAGCTTGCCTCCCGACTGCTCCACAGGATCGGTACTGCAGGCTGAAAAGCCTGCAAATACCGCCGTGCAAAGGAGCGTCACCAACCCTTGTTTCAAAATATTCCTCGTTTTCATAATTATTCGTTTGTTTCGTTGATTTTCGGAATTTCGATGCCCGAAGGCCATACGATGTCCGTTTCGGCCACACCGTCGTTGCCGTACATCGAGTAGTCCTTGACGGTATTGCCCGCACCCTCATTGAACTTCCAGTAGCCCAGCAGTGTCGGGTCGTCGGCCGGGTTCTCGATGTCGTACATGTTCTCCCAGATCTGCTCGGGAGTCCGCGCCACGGACCAGACGCGCGCCTCGGCGATCTTGCCGTTCAACGGGCGTTTCTCGTCGTAGGACTTGCCGATAAAGAACTGGTAGGCATCACTCAACTTGTTGTAGCCCGTATCGTCGGTCTCATATTGCGGTTTATCAGTCTCCGAAGCAGAGTTCCACAAGTCATACAAGGCCCGCATGGCCAGATTGATCTGATTCTTCTTGCTCGGTGACGAGATACCGACGCCGGTCTCCTCGCTCTGGATCTTGCCGTCGACATAGACGCGCACGGTTCGGGCCGTCTGGTCGTAGGTGCAGGCCACATGGTACCACCGTCCCGCTTCGAGGTTCTTCGAGGCGTCCTTGCCCGGGAACTTGCCGAACTGAGAGCCGTTGCCCGAGCCGTCGAACTGCAGCTGCTGACGTTCGAAGTTCGTATCGCCGATGCGCAGCAGCAGGTACTGCTCGACACCCATCACCGAAGAGATGCTCACCGGCATGTTCTCCGAATCCTGCGTGGCAAACTCATCGATGTAGATCAGCGCCTCGTAGGTCATGGCCGTGAGGCCGTTCCACGCGCTGCTGTTGGCGCCGTACTTGTCCAAGGTCGGGAAGTTGATCCAGTTGCCCTCGCCGAGCTGTGCCGCCACGGTAATGGCCGAGGAGCGTTTTACCACGTACCAGGCCACGTCTGAGCCGCCCAATACGTCAATCGAGGCGCCGCTGATGCGCACCGGAACCAAATACGTCGCGTCGATCGGAAGGGCCCCGGTCTGCTCCTCGCCCTCGCCCATGAGCTCGTGGAGTTGCAGGGTGATGGCTTCGGAGGTCGTGCGCCCCGCGGGGATGGTCGCGGTTTCGGTCGAAAGTGTGTAGTATTTTGCGTCGAGCATCGGCCATGCGGTGCCGTAGCGGGCGTTGTAGTCCGCCACAAGCGACGGGTCGACCGCGAGCGAGACCTGCACGTCCTGCCCCGCCGGATAGGTCAGCGCCGCCTGCAGCGTGCAGTCGTACGTCGCGCGGTTGTTGCTGAACGTGGCCAGCTGCACGGGGCTCGTCTGCGAGACATTGAGGTAGACCACGTTGTCGAACTTGTGGTCGTCGGCATCATACCGCTCGCAGGCCGTCAGCGCCCCGAGCAGCACAAAAAGCGTTATGAAGTATCGTTTCATGGCTCTCTTATTTGGAAGGGTTCAACGTCTGGATGGCCTTGCGGATCGTGCTGTAGTTCCGGTCGGCGTGGTAGTAGTCTCCGGCGATGTTGTAGGCTGCAAAGCCCGC
>NZ_NFIA01000027.1:0-6655 GCF_002159375.1 Alistipes sp. An54 | reverse complement strand
GCCGGGAACGTCGGGAGATGTTGGGGGATGTTGGGGCGTCGGGAACATCGGGGGACGTCGGGGGCGTCGCGAGCCCTTCTACGCCGGAAAATCGACCGTAAAGCAGTGGAGCCCCTGACGGAAATCGTAGCGGATCCGCAGCCCGTAGAGACGGCAGACGGCATCGACAATGGCCAGTCCGAGCCCCGTCGAACCTTTCTTCTTGGTACCCTGATAGAAGCGGTCGAAGATGTGTGCGGCATCCAGGGGACCGGCGTCGGCCGAATTCTCGACCTCGAAGCGGCGGGCCGAGATCCGGACCCGCACCTCGCCGCCCTCCGCCCCGTGGACAAAGGCATTCTTGATGAGATTTCCCACCAGACTCCCCGCCAGCGAGGGGTTCATCCGCACGCGCAGCGGAGCCTGCTCCTCCATCACGAAACGCATGCCCCGATAGGCGTAGATCTCCTCCAGATCCTCACCCGTGCGGCGGGTCAACCCGCCGAGATCAACCTCCTCAACCTCGGGGAACTGCCCGTTGTCGATCTTCGAGAGCAGCAGCAGCGTACGGTTCAGGCGCACCAGATAGTCCAGCGTATGCTGCACCTTGGCAATCTCGCCCAGCTGCTCCTCGCTGAGTTGCTGCGGATCGTCGACCAGCATCTCCAGCCGGTTGCGGCAGACGGCCAGCGGCGTCTGCATTTCGTGCGAAGCGTTGCCGATGAACTGCTTCTGGCGTTCGAACGACGACTCGGCCCGCTGTGCGGAACGCACCGCCGCGTCGTTCAGCCGCCGGAACTCCGTCACCGAGGTCTCAACCACCAGCGGAGCATTCGGACGCCCGATCCGGTAGTCGTCCAGCCAACGCAGCAGCGCATAGAGCGGCCGCATCATGCGGTTGACCACCACGACCGTCACCAGCAGCACCGACAGCAGCAGGAAGAGATACAGGTAGAGAATTCCGTAGAAGATAGCCTCCAGCAGATCCTCCTTTTCGATGCTGGGGGTCATCACCGTCAGTTCGTACCAGCGGCCGCTGGCGTCGCGGAACGTCTGGCGCAGCACGCGGGCCGGCTCCTCGTCATCCCGTTCCGGAATGTAGATTTCCTCATCCGTATAGCGTTCATGGGCCCAGCCTTCGGCATATTCGGCCGAAACCTCGTGCAGATAATAACCGGTATTGCCGTCGGCCGAGGTCTCGGGAAGCTCCCGCCCGGCCAGTACGCGCTTGACGATCACCTCGGCGCGCGCCTCGAGGGCATCGTCCACCTCGTCGTTGACCTCGTCGATGAGCGTGAAGTAGAAGAGTGCCGCCCACCCGGCCAGCAGCAGCGTGAGCACCCACAACAAGTGCAGCAGAATACGATAGACCAGTTTCACGGCCGGACCAGTTTATAACCGAAACCGTAAACGGACCGGATCTCGATGTCGGCCCCGGCATCGTGGAGTTTGCGCCGCAGGTTCTTCATCTGCGCATAGACGAAGTCGAAATTGTCCACCTGGTCGATATGGTCGCCCCAGACCCCTTCGGCCAGCGTCGCCTTGTCGACCGTATGGTTGGGCCGGGCCATGAAATAGTGCAGGATGTCATACTCCTTGCGCAGCAGATCGAGCGGACGTCCCGCCACCTCGACCCGCCGGCTGTCGGGCCACAGGCGCACGTTCCCCGCCTCGAGGCTCTCGTACCCGTCGCGCTGGTGGCGGCGCAGCACGCTCCGGATCCGGGCGCTCAACTCCGCCAGGTGGAACGGCTTGGGCAGGTAGTCGTCTGCTCCGAGTTCGAGCCCCTCAATCTTGTCATCCAGCGAATCGCGCGCCGAGATGATGATCACGCCGGCCCGGCTGCGGCGACGCTTCAACGCCTCGAGCAGCCGCAGTCCGCTTCCGCCGGGCAGCATGATATCGAGCAGAATACAGTCGTAATCGTATGCGGCGATCTTGTCCGAAGCCGAGGCATAGTCGGCCGCCTGTTCGACGACGTACTGCTCGCGCGTCAACGTCCGCACCATAATCTCCCGCAGGGAGGGTTCATCTTCCACAATCAATATCTTCATAGTCCATCAATTTCATCTCCGGGCATCCCCCGGCATCCTCCGGCATTCCCCGAACGTCCGGTTTTCCCTGGTCCTGTCACGCCTTTGCCTCGTCGGCTTTCGTCCGGGCCGCAGGCAAAGGTAGCCATCAAAACCGAAAGCAATCTGAAACGGAGTGCCGGAACCGCCTCACTCCGCCCCGGTCCGATCTCCAAGATCGCACCGCATCACCCATTCACCGCCGTGCTCCGCAACCGTCCGGAATCCGAGACGCAGGTAGAGTCTTGCCGCCGGATTGTCCCGCTGCACGGAGAGGGAGACCGCACAACAACCGCGGCCGGACAACTCCTCCAGCAGAGCCCGGAGAAGCCGGGTTCCGAAACCGCAGCCCCGGAACGACGAATAAAGCGCAACGGCCAGCTCGGGGATTCGTTCTCCGGTCCATCCGAAACCGCGGATCACGCGGCACCACGCCGCCCCGACCACCTCGCCGCCGACCTCGGCCACCAGGCAGCAGTCTCCGTCCTGCGATCCGAACGCCTCGACATAGGTTCGCAACGCAGGGGTCCGGACCACCTCCCGCGGCAAACGGCGGTTGGAGTCCGGCTGCCAAACGGCTTCATAGAGAAAATCCTCCAGCAGCGGGAGCTCCGTCTGGCGGATCGGGCGGATCAGCAGTTCCATACTGTAAAGATACGAATTTTCCGGGGCTTCCGGATGGAGCATGTCCGAAAACCGGCATCCGTGTCAACAAAAAAAGCGATGCACTCCTTACGGAGAACATCGCTTTTTCATCAGGCGGGATCGAGGTCGGAACCCTGCGGCCGGGTTCATTTCGCTACCCGGCTGCTCGGCTTGCCCGGCGTCTGGCTTGCCCCGGCGTCTGGCTTCCCTGGCATCTGGCTTGCCCCGGCGTCTGGCTTGCCCTGGCTCACTCCCCCCCCCTCTCGGGTCCCGGGATCAGGCCTTCGAACCGTCGTAGGCCCACTTCACGTAGATGGCACCCCAGGTATAACCGCCACCGAAGGCGGCCAGAATCAGGTTGTCACCCTTGCGGAGCTGGCTCTCGTAGTCGTAGAGACAGGTCGGGATCGTGGCGGCCGTCGTATTGCCGTTGCGGTCGATATTGATCATGCACTTGTCGTGGGTAATGCCCATGCGGCGGGCCGTGGCATCGATGATGCGCAGGTTGGCCTGGTGAGGTACCAGGAAGCGGATATCGTCCCCCGTGAGGTGGTGGCGCTCCATCATCTCCACCGAGACATCCGACATCTTCGATACGGCAGCCTTGAAGACGGCGTGACCGTCCCACGTGATCGTATGCCAGTTATTCTGTACGGTCTCGATCGATGCCGGGTAACGCGAACCGCCGGCCTTCATGTAGAGCTGCAGCTCGCCCGAGCCGTCGCTGCGGAGAATCGAATCGATCACACCATAGCCTTCGGTATTGGGTTCGAGCAGCACGGCGGCTGCGGCATCGCCGAAGAGCGGGCAGGTCGAACGGTCCGTGTAGTCAATGATCGACGACATCTTGTCGGCACCCACAACGATGACACGCTTGCTCGTGCCGGCCTCGATGAACTTGGCACCGGTGGTCAGGGCAAAGAGGAAGCCGCTGCAGGCTGCCGAAACGTCGTAGGCGAAGGCATTCTTGCAACCGGCCTGATCGGCGATCAGGTTACCCGTCGAGGGGAAGAACATGTCGGGGGTTACCGTGGCGCAGATCACCGCGTCGATCGACATCGGGTCAACACCCGTCTTGTCGAGCAGGTTCATCACGGCGCGGGCTCCCATGTAGGAGGTTCCGATGCCCTCACCCTTGAGGATATGGCGGGTCTTGATACCCGTATGCGACATGATCCACTCGTCGTTGGTGTCGACCATGCGGCTCAACTCATCGTTCGTAAGAATATAATCCGGGAGGTACTGACCCACACCCGTAATTGCTGCTGTTATCTTACCCATTAACTTAATTTTTGCTTACAGTAAACTTTTAATTTTTGAACGCATCGCGCAGTTTCGAGGTCAAGCCGGCCTTGATGACCTGCTCGGTCGAAAGGATCATGCTCCGGATGGCCTTCGGCGTCGAACAGCCGTGGCCGATGATCACCGGAGCATTGACACCCAGCACGGGAGTGCCGCCCACGTTCTCGTAATTCATGGCATCCCAGAAGGCATTGTGGCCTCCCAGCGCCAGATTGATCCGGTAGAGTCCCTCGGCCATCTTCAGCACCGTGTTGCCGACAAAACCGTCGCAGACGATCACATCGGCCACCTTGCCCGTGAAGAGGTACGAACTCTCGACATTACCCACGAAATGGATCCGGCTGTCGGCCTTCAGCAGATCGAACGTCGCCTTGACCTGGGCATTGCCCTTGGTCTCCTCCTCGCCGATGTTGAGCACCGCAACGCGCGGTTTTTCGATGCCCAGCACCGATTCGGCATAGATCGAACCGATCAGGCCGTACTGAGCCAGCACTTCGGGTTTGCAGTCCACGTTGAGACCCACGTCGAGCAGCAGGGCCGGACGTCCGCTGACGGTCGGCACCGTTGAGGAGATCGTGGGGCGGATAACCCCTTCGATCGGTTTGACGGCATACATCGAGCCGACCATCATGGCACCGGTCGAACCGGCGCTTGCAAAGCCGTCGATGGCACCCTTGGCCAGGTATCCGAACCCGACCGTAATGCTCGAATTGCTTTTGGTCTGAAACGCCTTGGCCGGGTGGTCACCCATCTCGATCACCTCGGTCGTGGGCACGAGGTCGAACCGCTCGGCAGGGCATCCTTCCGAAGCGAGTACGGACCTGATTTTCTGTTCGTCACCGAACAGGACGATACGGCTGTCCGAGCCGACCGCGTCGAGCGCCATGACGGCTCCCTTGACAGCCGCTTCGGGAGCGAAATCGCCACCCATGGCATCTACACCAATCTTTATCATACTCGTGGAATTGGTTGAAAACTTCAGGACCGGGCGCCCGGACGCCGCAAAAAACGTTCGGCGGGACGGGTCCGTTCATAAACCGAAAAAGAGGCCTCTCCGCAGGGATGCACTCTTTCCGTACCGAAACTATTCGGCTGCTTTCTTCTCGATGGCGAGCTTGCCGCGATAGAACCCGCACTCGGGGCATACACGGTGGTAGAGCACCGCTGCGCCGCAGTTCGAGCACGTAACGACCGTCGGAACGGTTGCCTTGTAGTGAGTTCTGCGCTTGTCGCGGCGCGTCGACGAGATTTTGTGTTTAGGATGTGCCATTTTACAACTGTACTTTTATAAGTTCGACTTTCAATTCGTTTACTTCTCCTTCTTTTCCGAGGTCCGAGCCTCCGCAGGCCTATTTTTCTGCGCCTCTTCAGCCTGCATCTGCTCGCGCAGGGCAGCCAGTTTGGCCCATTCGCCCTCGTTGTGTTCGTGGGAGACCGCCCGTTTTTCGATGGCCTCGAACTCGCCTTCGGAGACGATCCGGAAGCGTTCGAGCATCTCGGGATTGCACTCCCCTTCGGGATGCACCCGCTGATAGGGCAGCGACAGCACGATGCTTTCGTAGACATACTGCTTCAGATCGACGCTCTCCTCACCCGGCAGCAGCCAGATCACCTCCCCTTCGTATTCGTGGGGTTCGTCGGAGAACTTCACCGGCAGCACGCCGGCGAAATCGATCGGAATGCGGCAATCCTCCAGACAGCGGTCGCACTCGACGACGACGTAGCCCGAGATCGAGATCTCGAGCATGAGCTGCGTTTCGGAGCGCTCCATCTCGACCACCACCTCACAGGCGCCGTCCTTGATCTCCGAGCTTTCGTACTCTTCGAACAACGACCGATCCACCGCAAAACGGAATTCGTGGTGTCCGTTTTTCAGCCCCTTGAAGCAGATGGAATATCGCTGCATTTCCCCCATTTAAACACATTTAGTGCGCAAAGTTACTAAAAAATAAGATAACTGCAAAGAAAACGCAGAGTTTTAGTCTCCGCAGAGAGGGCACGAGCTTCGGAGAACAACGCTGCGGGTCTGAAAAATTTGCTTTTGCCCACGGCTTGCACTATCTTTGCCTGCATGAAGGAGCAGGGATTCAAAATCGAACTGAAAAGCCGTTACGACGAGTGGTGGCGATACAACGCGGATCTGATGTGCGGCTGTTTCGATGTGGACGACAACCGCATCGGATTCGCCTCGACGGCCTCGGATGTGGCCGACGTGGGTTCGAACCTCAAGGCCCGGCCGGCCGAGATTCCCGCGTCGCGGAGCGTCACGCTCGAAACCCCGCCCTGCGACCATCTGGTGCTCTACGTCTACATCATTCCCCACACGCTGCCCGCCGGCAACGACATCGATTCGACACGCCCCTTCGAGGCCGAGATCCGCATCTCCTACGCCGGACGCCTCCTGCGCACCGAGAAGCGCATGATCAACCAATGGTCGGGGGCCTCGATCGAGATGAAGGTCGCCCACGGGGAGTGATCCGCCGTAACGGTCCTTCTTTTTACAGCGACCCGACTTTCGTCAGCGGCCGTCTTTTCGCAGCGGCCCGACTTTCGTCAGCGGCCGTCTTTTCGCTGCGGCCGTCTTTTCGCAGCGGCCCACCGCAATCAGCCTCACCCAACCCGCAACCCCCGCCGGCGTGTTTAAGCCGTCGCTCCCC
>NZ_NFIA01000026.1:0-8309 GCF_002159375.1 Alistipes sp. An54 | reverse complement strand
CCCCCCCTCCAAAAAATGCGACGACCGCCTTTTCGGGCGGCCGTCGCGGCATTGGTTAGTTAAGGATTAGTTAGGTTGGTGGGAGTTCTATTTGTTATCCTGTTTTGACTTGAATTTGTCGATCTGCCGCTTCAGGGCGTCGATGGCCTCATCAACCGACTCCTCGAAGGCCTTCGACTGGTGGCAGGCCACCAGATCCTCGCCCGGCATGTGGAGCGTGATGGTTGCTATCTTGTTTCCCTTTTCGTGGTCCTTATCGAGTTTGAGAATAACGTCGGCGCCGGTTGAGCGATCCGCAAAGCGGTCCAACTTTGCCATTTTGGCATTCACGAAATCGATGAGCCGTTTGTCGGCATCGAATTTCACGGATTGAATCTGTACGTTCATAACCTTACAGTTTAGAAAGTTAACACTTGCCATCCTTTTCGCGAGGATGGGCTTTCGCGTAGGCCTCCCGGAGCCGTGCGATGCTGTTGTGGGTGTAGACCTGCGTGGCCTCAAGCGAGGCGTGACCCAGGAGTTCCTGGATTTCGCGCATGTCGGCGCCTCCGTTGAGCAGGTGTGTGGCAAACGTGTGTCGGAGGACGTGCGGGCTCTTTTTCCCCTGGACGCCGCCCCGGGCGAGCTCCTCCTTCACGATGCGGTACACGGTGATCCGGGCAATGCGTTTTCCTTTGTGAGTTAAAAATAGTGCTTTTTCCGTAGAATTGCAAATATTTTGCCGCTCAATTAACCCGATGTAGTGCAAAATCTTCTCGCGCAGAAATTCCAGAATGGGGACGATGCGTTCCTTGTCGCCCTTGCCGCGGACGCGAAGCGAGGTGTAGTTGTCGGCGAAGTCGTCGCGGTTGATGCCGATCAGTTCGGCCAGCCGGAGCCCGCAGGCGTAGAGCATCAGGACGATGAGCGAATTGCGCTCGCAGCGGAAGTCGTCGGTCGGGAATTCGCAGTCGCGGACGATGCCGCCCATGCGGCTTTCGGGAACGAAGGCCGGCAGCCGCCGTGAGGTGCGCAGTGACGAGACGGGCTGCGTGACGTTGCGTTCGACGACCCCGCGGGCGAGCAGCCAGCGGAAGAAACTCCGCAGCGACGAGACTTCGCGGTTCATCGACGCCGCACCGAGGTGCCCCTCCTCCGTGCGGTGGAGGATCCAGGCGCGGATGTCGTCCGTCGTGATGCGCCGCAGCTCCTCTTCGGAGTCGGCACACCCCGTCCACGCCAGGAACTGCGACACGTCGTGACGGTAGTTGCGGACCGTCAGGGGCGAGTATCGCCGTTCGGCTTCGAGGTATCGGACAAATTCATCGAGCAGCATACGGCAAAGATACCAAAAAAGACGTACCTTTGTCCGTAAAGCATGAAAACGGCGAAAGATGAAACAGAATTGGAAACCCGGTACGGTGCTCTATCCGCTGCCGGCCGTACTGGTGAGTTGCGGGGCGACCCCCGAGGAGTATAATCTGCTGACCGTGGCATGGACCGGAACGCTCTGCTCGGATCCTCCGATGTGTTATATATCGGTGCGTCCCGAGCGCCACTCCTACGAGATTATCCGCCGCACGGGGGAGTTTGTCATCAACCTGACGACGCGTTCGCTGGCTCGGGCTACGGACTGGTGCGGCGTACGGTCGGGGCGCGACCACGACAAGTTCCGTGAAATGGGATTGACGGCCGTGGCCTCGGAACGGGTGGCAGCTCCGGTGGTGGCCGAATCGCCGGTCAACATCGAATGCCGGGTGCGTCAGATTCTGCCGCTCGGGAGTCACGATATGTTTCTGGCCGAAGTGGTGGGGGTGCAGGTCGACGAGGCCTACCTCGATCCTGAAACGGGGCGTTTCTGCCTTGAGCGGGCCGAGCCGATCGTCTACTCCCACGGCGAGTATTTTGCTTTGGGCGAAGCGCTGGGTCATTTCGGATGGTCGGTGCGTAAGAAGGGTCCGGCTCCGAAGCCTGCCGGCGCAAAGCCTTCGAAGCCGGATGCGGCAACCTCGGGTGTGGCAGCCTCGGGAACGACGAACCCGGAGACGGTGAAACCTGCTGCCCGAAAACGTTCGACAGCTCGAAAACAGCCGA
This sequence comes from Alistipes sp. An54, assembly GCF_002159375.1. NCBI lineage: Bacteria > Pseudomonadati > Bacteroidota > Bacteroidia > Bacteroidales > Rikenellaceae > Alistipes > Alistipes sp. An54. Next base: position 6,236 of record NZ_NFIA01000026.1, on the reverse strand, counting down.
TCGCCGGAATCCCCGGAGCCGATCGTTCCGGCGGCAAACGCCTGTCCCGAAGGCCGTCGACGAAACGACGCTGACCGGATTTTCCGTTGATCTCTTTTTTTTGGGGGGGGGTACTCCTTGGAGGAGGTATCCAGGGCCGCACCTCCGGGCCGCACTTCCGGGAGCTTCCGCTTTTTTTTTCCCCCCCCCTGTGAACCGACGTTCTTCGGCGGGGAAAATGTCCCGATTGTTGCATGGGTTACCGATCGGAAGGAAATCGGGCCCTATCTTTGGGGCGGAATAGTTGAAAAAACGGATCCTATCATGAAACTGATACTCCGTGACAGACCTCTTGATCTCGGCCGGCCGACGACGGCCTGCTCGAAGGGCATGTCTATTTCGAGGACGATTTCAGTTGGGTGACCGATGCCTTTGGCGGTTCGGATTATATCGGAACCTGGCCGACGCCGCTTACCAAAGAGCAGTATTGGAACGGAATCACGGCGGCAGCCTTCGGGGATGAGGTCTACAATACGTTGATCAACTCGGGCTGGGTGACCGACGACAACAAACTCAAGGAGCGGATCTACATGCGGGTCGGCTATATCAAGATGGGACGAGGCTCGAATACCGCGGGGTGCGGCGGCGGTCTAGTGACTCCGACGCTGGGTATCAAGCACAACTGCACGTCCAACGTGAAGGTGAGCTTCGACTGCTGTATCTACGTTTCGGGCGGTGGCTCGTGGGATCCTTCGACCATGCAGGTGCGCGTCATCGGCCCGGGAACGATCAACGACGAGCTGCCTTCCGTGGAGCTGATTCCGCTCGATGTGCCCGAGGTTGCCTATGATCAGGAGGGGTCGATGGCCAGTTCGGTACGCTTCAGCTGGCAGGCCGTGGAGAATGCCGCCCGGTACGAATATACGTATACCTGTCTGAATTGCGGCGAGGTCGTCGAATCGCGGAGCGGCGAGACGGCTTCGAGCAACTCCGCCGCCTACCTGTATGCCGGAAGCATCAAGTTGGGGACCTCGTCGGCCGTGGGTTCGGTCTTCACGCCCCGGGTTGCGGCCATCGATCCGGGCACGAAGGTCAACGCCGAGGTGATTGTCGGCGGTACGGCCTTCCTCGGAACCAACGGCTATTACGACGATGATGCGGCCGCCATTACGATCGAGGGTGACGGAACCTTCGAGGATGGAGCGAAGTGTGCGGAGTTCCGCATGGGCAGTTGGAACGACTGGGTGCGCCACCGCTTCGTCGTGTGCGGCATCACCGCTGCGACGCGCTTCCGCCTCGAATCGCGGACGGCGGCAAAGGGGCGTCTCTTCTTCAACTATCTCGGGGTGGTGAAACTCGACGACGCCTATTCGTCGGCTTCGGAGCTCCCGCAGCTGGAGACTCCGGGGAGTGTCACCGCGTCGGAAGCCTCGGCTTACGGCTTTGACCTGAGCTGGACCGCGGTGCCCGATGCAACCGACTATACCTACTATGTCGTGCGTCCCGACGGCCGCACGGTGGCAACGGGCAAGAGCTGGGAACCGCATGTACATATCGGCGGGCTCGACGGCAAGAGCGTTGCGGGACATCCGTATTTCAACGTGCGGATCGTGGCCAACCACATGAACTACGACTCCGGCAAGCAGGAGATTCCGCAGACCTGCCGTTCGTCGGAGAGTTCGCGGGCGCTTCAGGTCCGGCTTGCCGAGAGCATGGCTACGGTCTATTTCCAGGATGATTTTTCGTGGATCGACCCGAACGATGCCGTCTTTGCCACCCACACCGACTGGATCAACACCTATTGTACGACGGATGTGTCGGGACGTTTCGACGCTTTGCTGGAGGGCGGACAGACCTCGCTGAACGGTTGGAACTACGATCCTTCCAAACCGGGCGTTTACACCCGCCCCGGATACATTCATCTCAACTCTACGAAGACGCAGGGAGCGATCGTTTCGCCCGCCCTTGCAGCCATTTCGGGAAGCGATGATGTGGAGGTGTCGTTCGATGCCACGACCCGGGTGGTATTGGGACCGGCGAGCGTATCGAGCAACCGGACGCGAGCGTCGCGCCATGGCGGCCGGAACTCCGCGAGAATGGGTGCATGAGACGGCTGTCGACTGCCGGGTGATTTATGACTGGCAGCGTCCCGACGGGGTATACGACAATGCTTTTGTGCAGGATACCTACCTGCTTGCTGAACGGCAGCTTGTCCGGGCGGCTTACAGGTTGGCTGCGCTGCTCAACGAATTGTTCGGATGACTCCGCCCCTCGGAATACCGCATGTGAAGAAGGAGAGTGCCCCAGCATCCGGGGCACTCTCCTTCTTTAAGGATGGGAGCGACGTGCAAGGTATGGTTGCGGGCCAAAGCGGTGGGCGGCGTACTCCGGTGCGTACTCCGGTGCGTACTCCGGTGTGTATCCGGCGTGTATCCGGCGTGTTCCTGATGCGTTTCCGGCGTGCAGACCCGAAAAAAGCAAAACCCCGTCTGAGTCTCCTCAAACGGGGTTTCCAGTGCCCAGGACAGGAATCGAACCTGCACGCCTTGCGGCACACGCACCTGAAACGTGCGCGTCTACCTATTCCGCCACCTGGGCATTGTTACCGGTGTCTTCCGGAATTGCGGTGTGCAAAAGTAATACTTTTTTCTGAATCCGCAACGGTTTTGATGCAAAAAAATTGAAAAAAATCTATTTGCTGAAAAATCGGTACTGAAACAGAAGCAGATAGATCACTGCTACGGAGATGTACGCATCGGCCAGATTGAAGATCGCGCCAAAGAAATAGTTGTTGCTGTCGACCAGAAAACGCAGCATCCGCGGCACGCCGTTCCATTGGAAAAGCGGGAAATAGAACATGTCGACCACCTTGCCCATCATGAATCCGGCGTAATGGCCCCCGAATTCGGCAACGGTGTAGGGGGTCGACTCGGAGAAGATCAGTCCGTAGAAGGCGCTGTCGAGAATGTTGCCCAGAGCGCCGGCGAAGATCAGCGCCAGACCTACGATGACCCCTTTGGGGGTGGTCTCCCGTTTGCGCGAGAGGTGGCAGATGAGCCATCCGATGAATCCCACCATTACGATGCGCAGCAGTCCCAGGAGCAGTTTGCCCCAGTCGAATCCGCTGCCCGAGGCGATGTGCATGCCGAATGCGGCCCCCTTGTTCTCGATGAAGCGGAGTTGGAACCAGTCGGGAAAGACGACGATCGACTCGTCGAGATGCATGTGGGTCTTGATCCAGATCTTGAGGGCCTGGTCCGCGACGAGCAGCAGTATGACGAGCAGGGAGATTTTTTTCAGATTCATGGTTTTGGAGATATTTGCGGCAAAAATAGTAAAAAATCTCTTTTTTCGGGGTTTTGGATGGGATTTTCTGTTGCGGCTTTTTGAATTTTGCGAAAAAAACATACCTTTGAAACCTTACTTTTTTAAAAGTCGTCATGAGGAACGTGTTTTTACTGTGCTGCCTGCTGGCAGCCGTTGCCTGTACGAAGGATTCGCTGGAGCAGTCGTCTGCCTCCGGGGCCCGGATTGTCGGATCTCCGGCTCCGGAGTATGCCCTGCAGGGGGTGTTGTCCGTCCAGCTCACTGCGGAGATGGCGCAGGCCGTAGCCCGGGCTCAGGGTGAAGCCGCTGCTACGCGAGGGGCCGCGCCGACCCGCTCGGGGGTGGAGTCCATCGACAACCTGCTGGCCGAGATCGGTGCCGACCGCTTCCGGCGTGTCGTGGATTACAACCCCGACTGGGAACCGATCTACGATCGCACGGGCATGAACCGTTGGTATCGGATTTCGTTCGACCGGGAGGCCGATCTTGCTCAGATCGGGCAGCGTTTTGCCGGGCTGGAGGGAATTTCGGTGGTCGAATACGAGGTCCATCCGCGCCATATCCGCCCGATGTGTACCGGTCCGGCCGTTCCCGCGCATGCGGGGCTGCTCCCCGAGCGGGCGGAAACCCGTGCCACGCAGTTGATGAACGATCCGTTGCTGGCCGGGCAGTGGCACTTCGAGAACAACGGTGCGGATCAGTACTTTTCCACGCCGCGGGCCGGGGCCGACATTGATCTGGTCGATGCCTGGAACCTCTGTACGGGCAGTGAGGAGATCATCGTGGCGGTGATCGACGAGCCGGTGCAGACGACCCATCCCGATCTGAAGGCCAACATCTGGTCGAATCCGTCGAATCCCGACGAACATGGCTACAATTTCTGGGACAACAAGGCCGAGCTCGACTGGCGGACGGCAACCTGGGAGGATGGACAATGGGTCTACGCCGATCACGGCACCCACGTAGCCGGCGTCATTGCCGCGGTGAACAACAACAGCCGGGGTGTTTGCGGCATTGCCGGGGGGCGCAGCGGTCGGGGCGGCGTGAAGATCATGTCGTGTCAGATCATGGGCTACAGCGACGGCGACGACTCGAACAATCCCATTGTCAAGGCCTTTGAATATGCCTGGACTCACGGCGCCCTCATCGCCCAGAACAGCTGGGGCTATGACTTCTCCGACGCCTCGCCAAGCGAAGCCGCCTCGGCCTGGAAGCGGAGCTACGGCATAATCCGCACCGCGATCGACACCTTCATCACGGGGGCCGGTTCGCAGAATGCCAACTCGCCGCTCAACGGGGGACTGGTGATCTTTGCTGCGGGGAACGACGGCGACCGGATCGGTGACGTGGAGACCTATCCGGCCTCCTATTCTCCGGTCATTGCGGTCGGGGCCATGGACTGGGCCTTCCGCCCGGCCTATTATACGGATTACGGAACCTGGGTCGACATCACGGCGCCGGGTGGCGATTACGGTACGGCTAAAAGCCAGGGGGAATATTACGTCGACGGAGAGGTCCTGAGTACGATCCTCTGTGACGACGGGATGAATTTCCAGGATAAACGCAAGGAGGATGCGCTTTATGGTTACGGCTTCATGCAGGGGACCTCGATGGCGTGTCCGCACGTCTCGGGCGTAGCGGCGCTGGGACTCTCCTATGCCGCCCAGTTGGGGCGCAAATATTCGGTCGAGGAGTTCAAGGCGATGCTGTTGAGTTCGGTCTACGGCATCGACGACTACTTTACCGGCACCAAGGAGGGAATCACCGTTCCGAGTCTGACGGCCTACCGCGGTAAGATGGGCGGCGGATGTGTCGATGCCCTCAAGCTGCTGCTGGCCGTGCGGGGGACTCCGGCCATCTGGGTCCCGACCGGGCAGACGACCGAGATCGACTTTGCCCCCTTCTTCGGCGGAGACCGCAGTGCCGTCGAGTTGCAGTCGGCCTCGCTCGAATCCCCCGAGCAGTTGGGGCTTACCGTCAAACAGCTCGCCATCACCGGCAGCCGGATCTCGTTCCGCTGTCCGAAACCGGGCGTCTCGGTGCTGTGCATTCGGGCCATGGCCGGGGATACCTCCCTGACGCGGGAGTTCGCGCTTGTGTCGCGGGCCGGTCTTGCCGGCAACGGCGGATGGTTGTGACCGCACTACGGTCGGCCGTTTCCGGGACCGCATTGTTCACGGATGGTGCCGGGGACGCTTCATCCGGGATGATCGTTCTGCGGTGCTTTTCCTGCAGGGGCTGCCAAGGCAGCCCCTTTTATATAAAGGTAGGAGTCGGTCCGAAGGGTCGAAAAACAAGTTTTTTGAAAAAAAGAGGTCGAAATATTTGCAGTTATCGAAAAAGTCGCTACCTTTGCAACCGCATTTGAGAAATCAACGGTTCTTACAAATAGGTTGAGGGTTTACAATAAAGGAGCCTGAAACGGTTTGTAGCTGAATTTCAAAAGGATGCGAGGTTCTTAAAAAGGCTGGCGGGAACGCGTGACGTGAGGATGTTTTCGAATTCGATCCAAGGTGCCGCAGGTGTCTTGGAAAAATTTTCTGAAAAGACTTGCGAGTTTGCAAAACAGTTCTTAACTTTGCAGTCCCTTTCGCATTGAAACCTTCGGGTGTCGCGAAAATAAATCTTGAAAAAGATTTGCAGGATTCAAAAATAGTCTCTATCTTTGCAATCCATTTCGCACTGAAATGCGAAGCATTTTTTAAGTGGTTCTTTGAATTACTGGTTATATTTTGAGAGCAAAATTGTAGTATTTATCTGTCAATTTCCTTTAAAGGAAACGAATAGTCAGGACTCTAACGAAACATTCATATTTTATACAATGGAGAGTTTGATCCTGGCTCAGGATGAACGCTAGCGGCAGGCCTAACACATGCAAGTCGAGGGGCAGCGGGGTTGAAGCTTGCTTCAACTGCCGGCGACCGGCGCAC
>NZ_NFIA01000025.1:0-10483 GCF_002159375.1 Alistipes sp. An54 | reverse complement strand
CCACAAAGCGATTCCAGGCGGAAAATTACGCATTTATACCACCGCGCAACCGATGCGGAATCCCTACCTTTGCAGTGCAAAGGTTTTTTTGTATAAAAGGTATGGGAAAATATTTCGACATGCTGATGGAGGACGTGCGCATGCGCGAGGGGTTGAACGCCTGCATGAACTGCGGCGTCTGCACGGGAGTCTGCCCGGCGGCCGAGTTCTACAACTACGACCCGCGGCAGATCGTCTCGATCGTCCAGTCGCGTGACGATGATGCCATCGAGGCCCTGCTGAAGAGCGACACGATCTGGTATTGCGGCGAGTGCATGTCGTGCCGTCCGCGCTGTCCGCGGGGCAATACGCCGGGCTACGTCATTCAGGCGCTGCGTACGCTGTCGCAGAAGCTGGGCTTCTTCGTCGAGAGCGAGAAGGGCCGCCAGCAGCTGGCCCTGAAGCGCATCATCGGCGAGAATATCCTCCGCACGGGCTACTGCATCGTGCCGCGGCTGGTCAAACCCGAACTCCACCCCGAACAGGGAACCGTCTGGCAGTGGATCTACGACCACGACAAGGAGGTCTACGGGCAGTTCTCACCCGCCTACATGCGTCACGGCGCCGGAGCCCTGCGCCGCATCGACGAGGAGTCCCTCGATGAGATCCGCCGCATTTTCGATGTCAGCGGCGGCAGCGAGATGTTCGATACGATCGAGAAACACTCCGACCGCAAGGCCCGCGAAATGGGCTACGAAGAGGGCGCCGACCAGCAGTACATGATGGACGTCTTCACCACCAACAGCAACGAGCACTATTAGAAAGATGATGAAACGCAGAAGTTGGCAGGAGTATCAGAAGGAGATTGCCGACGACCACTACTACTATGCCCGCAGCTGCATCCGGCAGAACTTCTTCCCGGGCAGCGAGAAGGCCTTTATCGATATCTTGACGAACGATCTGGGCAAGGATCTGCTCGACGATCCGAAACACTCGTCGTGCACCGGCATCGGCTACCATTCGGACATCGTGCCCCTGGAGACGATCATGACGGTGGTGGCGCGGCAGTTCGCGCTGATGAACGAGGCGGGCTACGAGAATTTCGTCACCTCGTGCATCACTTCGTTCGGTATCTACACCGAGGTGCTGGCCACGTGGAAAGAGTTTCCCGAGACCGAGGAGAAGACGCGCGAGAACCTCTTCAAGGCCACGGGGCGCGAATTCCGCAAACCGGCCAACGTGGCCCATACGTCGGACGTGATGTTCCACTTCCGCGACGAGATCGCCCGCCGGGCCAAGCACCGGCTGGTCAACGCCGTTACGGGCGAACCGCTGCGCGTGGTCGAGCATATCGGCTGCCACTACGCCAAGATCTTCCCCAAATCGGGCATCGGCGGCTCGGAGTTCCCCTACGTGCTGGCCGGCATGATCGAGTCGTGGGGCGGCGAGGTGGTCGACTATCCCGAACGGCGCCACTGCTGCGGCTTCGGCTTCCGCAACTACCTCGTACAGGCCAACCGCGGCTACTCGATCGCCAATTCGCACAAGAAGCTCGAGAGCATGGCCCCCTACAAACCCGACTTCATCGTGGCCAACTGCCCGGGTTGCGCGATGTTCCTCGACAAGTGGCAGTACGCCATCGCCGAGATGGAGGGGACGACCTACGGCCAGAACGGCCACGGCATTCCGGTGCTCACCTACGAGGAGATGGCCGGGCTGGTGCTGGGCTACGACCCCTGGGCGCTGGGCATCCAGATGCACCAGGTCGACGTCGAGCCGCTGCTCGACAAGATGGGCATCGACTACGACCCGGCGGCCAAATACCTGGGCCGCAACGGCAAATACATCGGCAAACCCGCGTCGGCGGTGGTCAACTGCTGCCCGACGGATACGATATACGACATCAGAGAGTAATGAAGAAACGCATTATCGTTATAGGCGGCGGCGTAGCGGGCATGCAGACGGCCCTGCGCCTCGTGGAACAGGGCATGGAGCCCGTGATCGTCGAGAAGGAGCCCGAACTGGGCGGCAAATTGAGGGGCTGGCACGTGTTGTTTCCCTCGTTCACCCCGGCCGAGGAGGTGTTGACCGACCTGCGGCGGCGGGTCAATGAGCACGGCATCGAGGTGATGACCTCCACCGAAGTGAAGGGCTTCACGCCGCAGAGCGTGACGCTCGCCGACGGCCGACGGCTGACGTGCGAGGCGGTGGTGCTGGCCTCGGGATCGACCTTGTTCGACGCCTCGATCAAGGAGGAGTACGGCTACGGCATCTACGACAATGTGCTGACGTCGGCCGATCTGGAGCGGATGTTCAACGAGGGCCGTGTGGCCCGGGCCGACGGTACGGCGCCGCGCCGCATCGCCTTCCTGCACTGCGTCGGCTCGCGCGACGAGAAGGTCTGCCAGCAGCACTGCTCGAAGGTCTGCTGCGTGACGGGCGTCAAGCAGGCCATCGAGATGAAGCGCCTCTTCCCCGAGGCCGACGTCTTCAATTTCTACATGGATATCCGCATGTTCGGACCCGGTTACGAGGAGCTTTACCGCGAGGCGCAGCAGACCTATAACATCCACTTCGTGCGCGGGCGCATCTCGGAGGCGAGCCCCACGCTCGAGGGGCGCGTGCAGATCAAGGCCGAAGATACGCTCACGGGGCGTCCACTGCGCATGAGCGTCGACCTGCTGGTGCTGCTCATCGGCATGCGGGCCAACGACGACAACGCCGCACTGGCCGAAGGTGCCGGGCTGCAGCGTGCCGCGAGCGGTTTCATGAAACCCCGCGACCTCTTCCTGGGCAACGTCTCCAGCAACGTCGGGGGAATCTTCTACGCCGGGACCGTGACGGCGCCGAAGACCATCGGCGAATCGTTGAACGAAGCAACCGCTGCGGCCGATGCCGCGGCCCGATACGTGGAGGCATAGAGCGATGGCAGCAATCAATTTCGGATATACGATCTCCAAGCCGCGGGTGATCGACCTCGACCGCAACAACCTGCGCAAGAGCGACGAGATCCTGCGCGAGATGCCCGAACTGCAGACCTGCATCGGCTGCGGGGCCTGCACGGCGATCTGTACGGCGGGCAACCTCACGTCGTTCAACTTCCGGCGGGTGCATACGCTGGTCCGCCGCGGCGAGTACCAGGGGGCCTACGAGGAGATGAACAAGTGCATGCTGTGCGGCAAGTGCCGCCTGGTCTGCCCGCGGGGAATCAATACGCGCGGGGTGGTGATGCTGATCAAACGTAAACTGGGAGATTTCTGACGATGACATTCTACGCACCCTTCTGTCTGCTGTTCATCCTCGGCGCCGCGGTGATGTTCCTCACGCTGTTCTGCAAGTGGGGCCGCTGGCTTTGGGAGCTTCCGCGCCGCGACAAGATGCGTCTGCTGCGGGGCCTTCCCACGCGGAAGACCCTCGGAGCCGTGGGCGAGGTGATCAGCGAATCGCTGCTCCACCGCCGCATCTTCCGCGTCAACCCGCTGCTGGGCTACATGCACATGTCGCTGGCCTTCGGGTGGTTCCTGCTCATCGCCGTGGGGTGGATCGAGACCGTAGCCTACCTCGGTCTGCGTTACGTGCCGCTGCAGGGCCACGTCTTCTTCAAATACTTCGCCACGGGGCTCGAACACAAGCCGGTCTTCGACTTCCTGATGGACCTGCTGCTGCTCTTCGTCCTCTCGGGCGTGGCGCTGGCCTGGGGCAAACGCTTCTATTCGCGGGCCATGGGGCTGAAACGCACGACGAAACACGTCCTGGGCGACCGCATAGCCCTCTCGGCGCTGTGGTTCATCTTCCCGGCGCGTCTGGTGGCCGAGAGTACCACGTGCGCCATCTACGGCGGCGGGGGATTCCTCACCGGCTCGATCGGCAGCTGGATGGCCGCCCACATCGGGACGATGCCGCTGCTGACGATGGAGTCCGTGGCGTGGTGGTTCTACTCCTCGTGCCTGGGACTCTTCTTCGTGGCGCTTCCCTTCTCGCGCTACATGCACATCTTCACGGAGATTCCGCTCATCTTCCTGCGCCGTTACGGCATCCGCTCCTCGGAGAAGGAGTCGTCGTACGACCACTTTCAGGTCGAGGCCTGCTCGCGCTGCGGCATCTGCATCGACCCCTGCCAGCTGCAGAGCGTGCTGGGGATCAACGACGTGCAGTCGGTCTACTTCCTGCGCGACCGCCGCTACAACCATCTGCGGCTTCAGGTGGCCGACAACTGCCTGATGTGCGGCCGCTGTGCCGAGCGGTGCCCGGTCGACATCGACCTCAACACGCTGCGTCTGAATTCGCGCGACAAGATGCACAACGTCCCCGACGAACGCCGTTACGACTACTTCAAGGGGCAGGACCGCTCGTCGGGCGAGGGCAAGGTGGGCTACTTTGCGGGGTGCATGACGCTGCTCACGCCGCGTACGCTGACGGCCATGTCGACGATCTTCGAGGCGGCGGGCGAGGAGGTCTGGTGGGCCGACCGTGAGGGAGGCGTCTGCTGCGGGCGCCCGCTGAAGCTGGCCGGCGAGACCGATTCGGCCCGCAAGATGATGAAATACAACGCCGATCTCTTCCGCAAACACGGCATTACGACGCTTGTCACCTCGTGCCCGATCTGTCTGAAGGTCTTCCGCGAGGATTACGACCTGCCGGGCATCGAGGTGCTCCACCACTCGGAGTACATCCTGCGGCTGATCCGTGCCGGGCGTCTGACCCTCGAACACGGTTCGACGCGCTTTACGTACCACGATCCCTGCGAACTGGGACGCGGCAGCGGCATTTACGACGAACCGCGCGCCGTGATCGAGGCGGTCGGGGAGTTGTTGGAACCCGCCTCGACGCGTGAGAATGCCCTGTGCTGCGGTTCGTCGGTGGCCAATACGGCCATTTCGGACGGCCAGCAGGTGCAGATAGCCCGCTCGGTGGCGGCCGAACTTGAAGCGACGGGGGCCGAGGTGATCGTCACGGCCTGTCCGCTCTGCAAGAAGGCCATCGGACGCGGTACGCGGAGCCAGGTGCGCGATCTTTCGGAGATCGTGGCCGCCTCGCTAAAATAATTTTCGACGTCTAAATCGCTGATTGATGGCCGGTTCAGTCCGTTTCGACGGACCGGACGGAAAAAATAATTTGCAGGAGACTTTTTTTTGACTTATCTTTGCACTCGCAAAGGCGATAGAAAGGGATCGGGCGAGGGCCGGTTGGTCGTCGCAGGATCAGAAGATATATCGCGGGATGGAGCAGTTGGCAGCTCGTCGGGCTCATAACCCGAAGGTCGGAGGTTCGAGTCCTTCTCCCGCTACCAAAGCGGACAATTCGAAAGAGTTGTCCGCTTTTTCTTTGTAATGACATTTGTAATCTTCTGATATAGAGCGGAAAATCTCAAATACGCTGTTCTCTGCCAAGGTTCGATAACAGCCTTTTTCCTTATCCCAAACAATTCCCAGTGGATGGATTAGTTTTTGTATCTTTTGGCAGACTTCAAAATCCATTTGTTTCCATAATTCTCCTAATTTACAGGAAATTGCAATAGCGGTTGATGTGAACTCTCCCAAGTTCGATAAATCCTCAACTGTTCGGCCCAGCTCATTCTGCAAGGTTTCTTTTTGCTCTTCCAAATCCGCTAATGCTACTTGAAAAGTCTCTTTGTCAATCTCGTCAAAGGCAAATTTCTTACGCAGATTTTTGATCTTGGTCTCTGTGCTTTTGAGGTGTTGCTCCAATTTCAATTTCTCTGAGTAGGATTTCTCATGCTTTTGTTGAAACTTGCGCTGGATCACCTTTTCTAAAATGGACCTGAGCTCATTTGGAACATTGTATTGTGAAAGCAGAGAAGTGTATTGTTCGTGAAGGATTTCTGCTGCAACATTGGTTCCGCACCCTTTGACATTGCATTTGTAGTAGCCTTTCCCGTTTTTAGAGGCAGTGTATCCTGTGAACGGCTTTCCATGTTCAGCGCACAACACATGGCGTTTAAGAGGAAATTCAGGGGTAATTTGGCGCTGTTCGTAGCGGTCATGGTTTCCTGACAGGTTTTCCTGTACTTTGTTGAATATGGCTTCCGATACCAATTTCTCCTGCTTCCCTTCAATGATTCTGTCTCCAAGAAGTTGGTGTTGGATCTTTCCACAATAAAATACATTGCGGAAAATTTCAGTTAATCTTTGTTTGTGTATTTTTAAACCTCGTGCCTCCAGTCGGCGTACTATTTCCATATTGGACAAATTCTCATTGGCTTTCCATAGAAAAGCCTCTCTCAGCAGCTTGCCTGTTTCATTGACTGTGATGACATGCGTTTTTCCTTCTTTGTGTGAGTCGTACCCCATGGGTGGTCTGCTGTACCACTCCCCTCGTTCTATACAGGCGCGCATTCCTTCTCCACATTTGTGGCGCCTCATGGCATTGTCAATATCTGCAATGATGATGAGAATATCCTCTATCATGTCTGCTAAGCAATTATCTTGGTCGATGGGTTGGTTGACAGACTTTATGCAAATTCCACTCTTTTTCAATTTGGCTTTTGTGGCAATCCCTTCTGGAGAATTTCTGCTGAATCGGTCAAAGTCATAGACTACAATGCAGTTGATTTCAGGGTCAAGCAGTACCTCTGCTATCATGTTCAAGAAGAGTTTGCCTTCAACTTTGGCACTTTCATTCCTTGCTCCAAACTCTCCTTTGATTTTGATATGGTTTCGTTCGCAAAAGTTTTGACAGGCTTTTCTCTGTGTATCTATTGAACAGTTGTTTTTATACTGCTCCGCAGAGGATACCCGCGTCCAAATTACGGCTACTTGCTCTTTTTGGGCAACTCTTTTTCTTATGATTTCATCTTCATTCAGTTTTTTCTTTTTAATCATGGTTTATACTTTTAATTTTTTTAAGTAGGATTCGTAGCTGATTTCTGCTATTGAATCAAGGTAGTTGAGGATGGTTAACATACACTCCTCATCTGTGATGTTTAACTTGTAGAATTCAGGTTTATATTCATCTAAGTCCTCTTTTTCAAACATGAATAATCTAAAATTCTATCCACAGAAAACTGTGGTTATTCGCTTTCGGCTCCTACGTTTGTTTGCAGGACTTTTATTTTCGCCATGGGATGCTTAGACCATCTATGCAATAGCTTAGTGTAAGATTTTTTTATCACATACAGATTTTATTTTATTGATTAGCAATCTCAGAAACGAGATTTGAATAAACATACAGATAATATTTTTAAAAACCAAATTTTATATTTAATATTTTAAATAATTTTCTTGATTTTTTGAAGGGTATTCACACTTACCCCGCAGATTGCGGCTATATTTCTTAACGAAATACCCTTCTTTATCAACTGAATCTCTTTGAAATACTGTGTTTTCATTTCATCCTCACTTTTGCGGTAGCCAACCTTCCTGCCAACTTTACCGCCATTCATTCTGAAATGGTTGTAGCCGCTTTCCATGCGAGACCGGATAAGATTGCGTTCCATACTGTTAAACTGACTGATTATCCCCATAACCAATTGAGCAATAGGATTGACTGTGCCATTTGCCTGTAACGTTTCCAATCCATTCTGCAAAATAAATAATGAAATTCCGCGTTCGGTCAAGAACTCTATGACATTCAAGAAATCTGTTATTCTACGGCTAAGGCGACTGCACTCATAGATCAGCACTTTGTCAACCTTATTCTCCTCTACATATTTGAGCAGGTCCGCCAAAGCCTCCCGCTCTGCAACCTTCTTTGCTCCGCTAACCTTTTCTGAAAACTCTTTAACAACCTCATACCCCATTCGTGATGCGTACTCCCTTAACTCTGATAGCTGGCGCTCGTAGTCCTGTCCTAAGGTCGAAACCCGTGCGTATATTACCACTCTCGTTTCCATCATCTATCAATCTTTTTTCAATACAAATATATTACATCTATATAATATATGCAATATTTGCATATTTAATAAATCCTTTATCACAACAAAAAAATCCCGACTTTGAAGCCGGGATTCAAACTCTACAAGTTTATGCTAAACGCTACTCAATACGCTTGTAATAATCTGCATAAGGCGCAGGGTTAACATCAATACTTTGACCATACATAATCAACTCATCAGCGGACAAATCAACTTTGAATATTACAAACATCAGCGTCAATTCACCCGTCTTGCTATTATAAGAGTATTTTGTAGAATATGGACTTTTTTCTCCGTTCTGATACTCATAGACTCGCCCATCTGCCATAAACTCAAGCATATGTTCACCCGGGGCGAATTCATCATCCGGAAGACTTCCGTCAAGCCATACCGTTTTGACCTGCTCCCATTTACCAACAAGAAGACTATTATTATCTTCATCTTTGGAACATCCGACAGCAGTCAAGAGAACCATCGCAAATACGAATACTAAAGTTCTTTTCATCATCTTCAGACTGCATTATTAAAAACTGAGACCAATCGAAACAAAAAAATTCCCCGTCTTCGCATCAGATACACCCATCTTGTTCAGATACCGGATATCGTTATCATCAAAATCGCTCATATCCAATTTTAAATCCTGCCCCACATTGATAAAACCAAACTCGTATCCCAACGAAAGACAGAAACGTCGCCATTGTACTGTCCCGCCAAAACGCATACCCAAATCGGAACGCTTGAGAATGCCATTCTTTCCAAACGAATCAACCGTATAGAGATCACTGGCTCGTAAAAAGTTTGCATCACAAGTTCCTCCGACGCCTAATGCATAATAAAATCCAGCAGAAGGATAAAACACCCAATGTTCTCCTGCATAAAATTTATAATTAACCATGACAGGAATCTGTACATACAACGCACTCAATCTCACTTCTGACATGGTTCCGCCACTTCCTTTCATGGTGAGATTTAAGCCTGTTTCCAGATAAAGAGGTTTGGATGGCATTAATAACCGTTCATAAACACCTCCAATATGAAATCCGGGCTTGGTTGTAGAATGACCATCATCACCCCCGGTCAGTTTGGCAGCATTCAAGCCCAATCGGACTCCGTAAATGTTTTTTTCAAAGTTCTGTGCAATAGCACTGCTTGCCACCATGGCAACTCCCACAAGGGCAAAGAAAAGTTTTTTCATAACCGTTTGGTTAGTTTTGGCTCTCCCCGACTCCCCAAGAGATGATTATAAATAAAAAGAAAGTGTGGAGCCGTTTCGTCTATCAAGTAGGAGGTTGTGGTAAGACCTTGACTGAAATAAACGATGCAATACCCCACACCTGAATAGTATGGGGTATACACATAGAATATGCCTACCTCAATAACTACACAAGGAATGAGTGCTGTTCGTCTATCCTTCAGTCTTGAAACTACCACATTTCCTACTTAGGATAAGTGCGAAAACACTTTCATCAAATATGTCTGCTGATTGCTCAGCGACACAAAGATAGAAAATTATTTTCACATGAACAGCACTCTGTGCGAGGTATTGCAAAAAAGATAATAGCGACTAATACACCGCTATCAAATTTTCCCATCTGAATGATCTCCAACCTCCGCTTTCCAAATCATAGTATGCAGTATTTGCATAACGTTCACGGCTTTCACCCCAGCCACAAACCTTATCTGCTATAAAGTCTGGATTCGTGGTACCAAAAGCGATTCTGATGCTTCCATCCTTTTTCAGATAGGCGAACTTCACAATCTGCCCGCTACGCAATTTCTGCTTAAGTTGCTCTATCAAAAGAGCCTTTGAAATGCCATCCACCATTCTTGAAGAGGTGCGAACTGCAATAACTTTTGCGCGAACTGCCGTGTCATTGTTGAGTAAAATAACCTGTGCCATATTTGTAAGATTTTTTATTACACCTAATTGTTAAAATTTCCAATGTTTGGGAGTCCTCCACCCCATCAATTCGTAGAGCTTATTACGGCAATCGGCATAGGAGCGACCGCGATACACCTTCTCACCCGTCTCCACATTTCATACATAAAGCCCGCTTCCCGCCCCCATAATCTTGTATTTCCTTTCCGTTGCCATATATCCTCCATCCCTTTGTTTATAGCACAAATATATGACATATATTTTATATATGCAAATATAAATGTGTTTTATTTTGAATATTTGTCATATTTTTATAGTTTTGCTTAAAACAGATTCCAATGGAGAAAGAAAAAGTAGAACGGACAGTTGTCCACGTTGAATTGCTGTGCGATAACAGCCATCATTATTTTGGTAGCTTGGCTGCCATCTACGAAAAATTCAAGAAAGAGGAGATTGGTATTAGCTATGGCAGTTTGCGCAATTTTGGGTTATCTGCCGATAAACCATATATGAATAAACTTTGCATTATCAGAAAAGGGTATTTGATAACCATCCCCAAAAAAGCAGGCAAAGAATAAGTGGTTTATTTATACTAAGAATTGATAGCTACATACTATCAATTCTTGACCTTATCAAAAATAATCTTTTAAATTACATTGCTACAAAATAGAGTGCCTTTGCAAACATCTGAAAAGATTATTTTAATACAAAATTAGATTGCCACAGCAGCAAAGAAGATCATGATCTCCAAC